>DXBC01000179.1 GCA_019116745.1 Candidatus Lachnoclostridium stercorigallinarum | reverse complement strand
ATTCCCTGGCTCTGGCCAACCGGCTGATCCGCATCCGGAAAGGCGGCAGGCAGGAGGAGTTTTCCAGGGAAGCCTTTAACCGTCTTCCCATCAATACCCCCTGGCGTTATCTGTATGAGGAAGAGGGGTAGGAGGGCCGGGGGTTTCCTAATGGGAAAGCGATGGGCGGAACACAGGTCTGTCGGAAAAAGAGGGCGGAGCTGTCGGGAAAAAGAAATGCAAACGCTGCCGGGAAAAAGAAACACATTGACACCGCCGGCATCCGGTGTTAGGATTGTCTTATAACAGGGAGCTCGTATGCGGGCTGAGAGGAAGTCATCCAACTTCGACCTATATCACCTGATTTGGGTAATGCCAACGTAGGGAAATATGCGACAGAATTGCAGAGTCTGCACCATACGTGGCGCAGACTTTTTCTTTTTCCAGAGCGTTTCGCCGGCAGAAAGAAGCTCCCGTCACAGGAGGAAAAGTACATGAGTTATACCACACAGATGGATGCCGCGAGACAGGGCATTCTCACAAAGGAACTGAAAGCCGTTGCAGAGAAGGAAGGCTGGGCGCCGGAGGAGCTGATGAAGCTGGTGGCAGATGGAAAGGTGGCCATTCCCGCCAACCGTCTTCACACCTGCCTGGATCCCAATGGCATCGGTTCCATGCTGAAGACAAAGATCAACGTCAATCTGGGCACTTCCAGAGACTGCAGGGATCTGGACATGGAGCTGGCGAAGGTAAACCGGGCTGTGGAGATGGGGGCGGAATCCATTATGGATCTCAGCTCCTGGGGAGACACCAGGACGTTTCGCAGGAAACTGACGGCGGAGTGCCCGGCGATCATTGGAACTGTGCCGATCTATGACGCGGTGGTGTACTATCACAAGCCTTTAAAGGACATTACGGCGGAAGAATGGCTGCAGATTGTGGAGATGCACGCGAAGGACGGCGTGGATTTCATGACTATTCACGTGGGAATCAACCGGCGGACGGCGGACCGGTTCAAGGAGGCGAAGCGGCTCACCAATATTGTATCCAGAGGCGGGTCCATCATTTTTGCCTGGATGGAGATGACCGGGGAGGAAAATCCGTTTTACGCCCAGTTTGACCGGATTCTGGATATCTGCCGGGAGTACGATGTGACCCTGAGTCTGGGCGACGCCTGCCGTCCCGGCTGTCTGGCGGACGCTTCCGACATTTCCCAGGTGGAAGAGCTGGTCACCCTGGGAGAGCTGACTGCCAGAGCCTGGAAAAAAGATGTGCAGGTGATTGTGGAGGGACCGGGTCATATGCCTCTGGATCAGATCGCCGCAAATATGAAGCTGCAGCAGACCATCTGCAAGGGAGCTCCGTTTTATGTGCTGGGCCCGCTGGTGACGGATGTGGCTCCTGGATACGACCACATCACCGCGGCCATCGGAGGAGCGGTGGCAGCTGCGGCCGGCGCGTCGTTCCTCTGCTATGTGACGCCGGCGGAGCACCTGCGCCTGCCGGATGAGGACGATGTGAAAGAAGGCATTATCGCCTCCAAAATTGCGGCTCACGCCGCCGACATTGCCAAAGGAGTAAAGGGAGCCAGACAGTGGGACGATCAGATGAGCAGGGCCAGAAAGGAGCTGGACTGGGAGACCATGTTCCGGCTGTCGGTAGATCCGGAAAAAGCCAGAAGATACCGGGCATCTGCCAAACCGGAAAAAGAGGACACCTGTTCCATGTGCGGCAACTTCTGTGCCGTAAAGAACATGAACCGGATTCTGGACGGAGAGATTGTCAGCATTTTTGATGAATAAATATAACTTTTGCCGCCGGGAAGTGAAATGAACGCTTCCCGGCTCTCTGGCCCAGACGATGGAGATTGCGGAGAAATCGGTTGTTTAAACGGAGGCGTTTTGTTATAATAGGCTTGGAAGTATCAGAGTATTTTACAGAAAGGGTGAAACAGTACGGAAAGATTAGGAAAATCACTGGAAGATTATCTGGAAGCCATCTACTGCTTGCAAATGAAGATGGCACAGGTGCATTCTATTGATGTGGCAGAATATCTGAAAGTGTCCAAGCCCAGTGTTTCCGGTGCCATGAAAGCGCTTCGGGAAAAGAAGCTGGTAATCAAAGAGGAAGATGGAGTTCTTCACCTGACAGAAGAGGGGGAAGAACTGGCCAGATCCGTATATGAAAAGCATATTTTCTTCCAGCAGATGTTTATGGAGCTTGGGGTGGACGAAAACGTGGCGGGACGGGATGCCTGTCTTGTGGAACACGCTGTCAGCGACGAGGTTTTTGAAAAGTTAAAAGAAAAATATGACCACGTGCTGGCTGAGCCAGGAAAATGAAAAGGAGAGGCGGCCAATTGACAACCAGCCGCCTCGATGATAAAATTTCCCTGAATTCAGAGGGGATCGGAAAGAATGTACGCCGGATAGGACCGCAGCGCCGCTGCCTCTTATCCTTTTTTTGTGGGATCGGCCTGGCAGGCGGCCACCGTGTTTACAGAGGCGGCTATTTGCCGGGCAGAGGACAGCAAACGGAAATGTTGCGAGCGGCTTTCGGTATGTCGGCGGATGGGGAAGGGAGACTTTCCCGGTCCCATCACTGTGCCGGAAAGGGGGAGAAATATGGAGATTCAACTGCACCGGGAGGAGACGGGAGAGGGAAAGCCACTTATTCTGCTTCATGGAAACGGGGAAGACGGAACCTATTTTCGGGGACAGATGGAGGCATTTTCCCATAAATATCGTGTGATTGCCGTGGATACCAGAGGTCACGGAAAAAGTCCCAGGGGGACGGCTCCGTTTTCCCTTGGACAGTTTACGGAAGATCTGAAGGACTTTCTGGATGAAATGGGGATAGAAAAAGGAATTTTTCTGGGATTCAGCGACGGAGGAAATATTGCCCTGATGTTCGCCCTGAAATATCCCTCGCGGGTGGAGGCGCTCATTGTAAACGGGGCAAATCTGAATCCCGCAGGCATGAAGCGTTCCGTACTGCTTCCCATTGAACTGGAGTATGGAATGACCTCCCTACTTGCGCCATTTTCCAGGAAGGCCCGGAGAAAGCGGGAACTGCTGGGGCTGATGGTGAAAGAGCCCTACATTGCGCCGGAAGAACTGAAAAAAATTTCCGTGCCGGTCCTTGTCATAGCCGGTACGGATGATATGATAAAGGAAGAACACACGAGACAGATCGCCGCATCCCTGCCGGGGGGAGAGCTGAAGCTGATCAGAGGCAGTCATTTTGTGGCCAGGGACAACAGCAGAGATTTCAACCTGGCGGTGAGCGAGTTTTTGGATAAGCAGGAGGTTTAGGGTATGATTTATTATTTTACAGGAACCGGCAACTCCCAGGCGGCAGCGGGATTTTTTTCCAGCCGTATGGGAGAGGATATGAAAAGTATGGCGGAAGCCATAAAAAAGAAAGAGTTTACCTGTGAAATCGGAGAAAATGAAACTCTTGGACTGGTATTTCCCGTCTATTATTGGGGGCTTCCCACGGTGGTGGTGCATTTTCTCTCTCATCTGAAGCTGACGGGAAAGCGGCCCTATGTGTGGGCGGTAATCACCTGCGGCAGCGGCACAGGGGCAGCGGACCGTCAGCTGAAGGCGGTGGGAAAAAAGGCAGGAATTCCCATTGACGCAGTATTTTCTCTGGTGATGCCGGACAATTTTATCCCCATGTTCCCTGTGCCGGGTGATCAGGAGATCAGGGAGATTCTGGCAAAGGCGGATGTGCGGATGGAGGAAATTCTGGG
>DXBC01000178.1 GCA_019116745.1 Candidatus Lachnoclostridium stercorigallinarum | reverse complement strand
GAAATTGTGAATGCGTCAAACATTGGAGCTATATGCTCGTGTCACTCCCCGCGAGGGGAGTGTGGGTTGAAATCTCAAACCAGAGGTACTTAAAATACCCCCGGCTGGGTCACTCCCCGCGAGGGGAGTGTGGGTTGAAATACGCCAGTGACGGCCAGTATCGTCTGACGCATCTGTCACTCCCCGCGAGGGGAGTGTGGGTTGAAATAGGTTCGTCAACACTCTCTGGTACGCCTGATCAATGTCACTCCCCGCGAGGGGAGTGTGGGTTGAAATGCAAACAGGTTGGAGGCCTTATCCGCAAATCCGGCACGTCACTCCCCTTACAGGGAGTGTGGTTTTGATAAAAAAGAACAGTTTAACTCTGCCACAAAAAAGCATTGGAGGTGGTAAATTGTGGGAACTTATGATAGAGTATGGTGTCCCTTGGTGGAAGAGATGATAGAAAATATTGATTGTATAGAAAATTCCGATGCGGTTGACGGACTCATTAAGAAGGACAGCGTCCCAGATCGGTTTAAGAGGAAGCTGGAATGGGAAAACATATGCAGGGAGTGCCAATGGCATAATTACTGATACTATCGATGGATGACATCGATAATATTTTTATGCCAGAAAGGAGAAAAGTGGGAACGATCCAGGTTAAAATACGCCTTGATGGGCTATCAGCAGATGGATTACGCTGGTGTCAGCCGTCGCTCCCCTCGCGGGAGCGACGGTTAAAATTGCGGTGAGATGGCGCTGATGCCGGAGAGCCTTGTCACCTCCCCGCGAGGACAGAGCGTATTGAAGATATCTCACTAAACAATGTGAACCGCTTTCATGAATTTACCCGGAAAAAGAAGTTGAAACCGGCTTAGAAAACATCCAGCAATTCGTCTGATTATATCCAGAAAAAGATTTCTCCTACTGAAAAATATCACTTCACCCTATATCCACTCACAATCCCCCACTCACTCCATCCGCCCCCTTCAAAGCCCCAAAAACATCCTCCGGCGTCACAGGGAAGGGCATATTGGCCATGGAGCCGCTGCAGCTTGCGGCGGCAGCCTCCATCAGCCGGTCATCGCCGATGGCTTCCAGGCCCAGATCGCTTAGGCGGGTGGGAAGACCGCAGGCCCGGCAGAAGGAGATGATGGTCCGGATTTCATCCAGGGGGCGGTTCTCCGATATCATTTGGACAATGGTGCAGAAGGCCACCAGCTCTCCGTGAAGCAGGCGGTGAGTCTCCGGCAGAGTGGTCAGGCCGTTGTGGATGGCGTGGGCGGCCGCCAGGCCGCCGCTTTCAAAGGCGACTCCACTGAGATAGGTATTGGCTTCCACAATATTTTCCAGCGCCGGAGTGGAGACGCGGCATTCAGCTGCGGCTTTGGCTTTCAGGCCGTCGGCGAGGAGGGTGTCCAGGCAGAGCCTGGCCAGGGCCATGGCGGTCGGAGTGGTGCGGCCGCCGGCAGAGGTGACGGCGCCGGAACGCTCGCAGGCGGCTGCCTCGTAATAAGTGGACAGGGCGTCGCCGATTCCGGCCATGAGGAAACGAACCGGTGCCTGAGCGATTACGGCGGTGTCCATAATGATCATGTTGGGGTTGGAAGACAGGGGGAGATAGCTCTCAAATATCCCGTTTTCCGTGTAAATGGCGGCCAGACGGCTGCAGGGAGCGTCGGAAGAGGCAGTGGTTGGGACAAGAATCACCGGTCGGTGGGTGAAAAAGGCCACTGCCTTTGCTGTATCCAGAGTTTTTCCGCCGCCGATTCCCAGTACTGCATCGGCGCTGCCGATCTGAGAAATATGGCGATGGATTTCTGACTGGCAGCACTGACCGCTGAAGACGGCAGACTGAAAGGAGATGGATCGGTCGGAGAAACTGCTTTCGATTTGTTCTCTGCGGGTATCATAAATAAATGAGTCAATGATCAGATAAGCGCCGGAGGAGCCAAGCTCCTCATAGTATTCCGCCAGATTTTTCAGTTCCCCACTTCCCTGAATATAGCTGCCCGGTGAACGGATGATTTTTTTCATGTGGAAGTTCCTGCCTTTCTGCAGCAGCGAGTTTGTTCGTGCTGTTTTTTGTACTATTTTATCATGGAAGGAAAAAAGCGCAACGGAATTTTGCACCACAGCCGGGGATATGCGCTCTTTGATTCCGACCGGAGTCCGGTATCTGATTTTTGCAGAATTGACAGGGCTTTTATTCATGTTATAATGAAGCAAAGTGTCAGAAATGGAAGCTGCAGTTGGGGAGGATAAGGGCATGATTCATGAGATTTCCGTGTTTCTTGTGGTGGAATTGGTGGGAACGGTGGCGTTTGCCTGTTCCGGGGCCATGGTGGCGATTGAAAAGCGGCTGGATTTGCTGGGAGTGATTGTGCTGGGAGTTATTACGGCTGTGGGCGGAGGAATGATCCGTGACATTCTCATCGGTACCAGGCCGCCGTCCCTGTTTTTAAATCCTGTGTACGTGGCGACGGCGCTGATTGCGGTGCTGATTCTTTTTTTCATTATGAAATTCAGCCGCCGGTGTCAGGATCTCCTGTACTCCGAAACGTATGAAGGAATGATGAATTTTATGGACGCCATCGGACTTGGCGTTTTTACTGTAGTGGGAATGGATACGGCCATTAACGCCGGTTACGGAGAATACCGGTTTCTTATGGTCTTTCTGGGAGTGATTACCGGTGTGGGCGGAGGAATTCTGAGGGATATTATGGCGGTTCAGACACCCTATGTATTGAAAAAACATATTTATGCCTGTGCATCTCTGGCCGGAGCCCTGTGCTACATGATTTTGCTTCCCCGGATGGAGCGGGACGGGGCAGTAGTGATCAGCGCCTGTCTGGTGGTAACGATTCGGGTTCTGGCAAGAAAATACAGATGGAATCTGCCAAGAATCGAAATACGGGACAGGGAATAAGCGGAGCGCGCCCGAGCGCTTCGCAGGCCCGCGGCTGGAAAACATTCTTTGACATTTCTCTGCGAATCTATTATAGTAATTAGAGATTGCGGAGGTAGCTATGATTTTATTAGAGAGAACAAGCGTAATGAACCTGGAAAACGCCATGCGAGGCGCCAGGAACCCCATGAACAGCTGGGGCAGAATAGACAGTTTTTACGATGAAAACGGGAATTATGTGCTGGGTCCCAACGATCTGGACCTGGCAAAGCGGCTGCGGAAGGCGGGAAGCGACCACCGGAAATTCATCCGCCAGATTTTCGTATCCGTGGATATTACGGCTCCCATCTACTGGTGGAAGGAGTACGATACCTACAAAGTGGCTACGGTGGCCAATTCCACCAGCACCATGCACAAGATCCACAGCAAGCCCTTTTCCATGGAGGATTTCAGCTGTGATCATATGACGCCGGAGACCCGGGCATTTATGGAAACAGTGGTGGAGAAGCTGGAAGAGATTCGCCTCCGATATCTGGAGACTAAGAGCAAGGAAGACTGGTATGATATGATTCAGCTGCTTCCGTCCAGCTACAACCAGATGCGGACCTGTACCCTTAATTATGAGACTCTGGTCAATATTTACTATGCCAGAAAGAATCACAAGCTTCAGGAATGGCATACATTCTGCGACTGGATCGCTTCCCTTCCCTACGGCAGGGAGCTGATCATCGCGGAGGAAGAAGAATAAATAACCGGCCCCGGCCGGGAGGCGAGAGGCCGCAGCGGTAACAAAGAGGATCCGCCGCGGCCTCTTTTGCGCGATACGCCTGGCAGCGCCGGAGGTTGCGGGCTGCCCGCAGCATCGCGGCGGATGCAGGACCGGCGGGGCGGTTTAAGAGAGGAGATGCACGTATGAATCTGATTGCAGCAGTAGACAGAAACTGGGCCATCGGCCGCGGAGGAAAACTTCTGGTGTCCATTCCGGAGGATCAGAAGCTGTTTCGGGAGGAGACCATGGGCAAGGTGGTAGTCATGGGCAGAAAGACGCTGGAGAGCCTGCCGGGAGGCCAGCCTCTCTACGGGCGGACGACCATCGTTCTCACCAGAAATCCGGAATATCATGCAAAAGGGGCGGTGGTGTGCCACAGCACGGAGGAGGCTCTGGAGGAACTGAAAAATTATCCGTCGGAGGACGTCTTTATCGCCGGCGGGGAAGAGATTTACCGGGAATTCCTTCCTTATTGTGACATAGCCCACATTACCAGCATTGATTACGCCTATGAGGCAGACACTTTTTTCCCAAACCTGGATCAGGATCAGGACTGGAAAATGCTGCTGGCCGGGGAGGAGCAGACCTATTTTGACCTGTGTTATGAATTCCGGCTGTATCGCCGGATCAGGGGAAGCGTTCCGGTGAAAAACAGCCCGGATGGGGGGAAATAGCAGTTGTCAATCCTGTTTCCGGATGTTAATATAAAGAGAATGGCGCAGCCGTCTGCAAAGGCATTTGCGGGCACTTTGGATAGCTGGGCCAGAAGGGAGGCCATATGTCAGAAAAAAAGCAGGTGTTGGAAAATGAAAAGCTTCTGATTGAAGTGGAACCGTTTGGAGCGGAACTGGTCCGGATGTTTGATAAGAAAAACAGCCAGGACATGCTCTGGGAAGGAGATCCGGCTGTCTGGGGACGCCATTCTCCCATTCTGTTTCCCTTTGTAGGGAAGAGCTTTGAGAATCAGTATCGTCTGAACGGAACGGCATATTCCATCGGTCAGCACGGCTTTGCCAGAGATATGGAGTTTGAACTGATTTCTGCAGAAAAAGAAGAGGTATGGTTCGGGCTTTCCGATACGGAGGAAACCAGAAAAAAATACCCCTGTCCGTTCCGGCTGGAAGTGGGATACCGGCTGGAAGGCTGCCGTGTCCACGTGATGTGGAGAGTGAAAAATCTGTCCGATCAGGAAATGTACTTTATGATCGGTGCTCATCCGGCATTCCGCACGCCGGCAGGGAAGACCATTTATGATTATACCTTTGATTTTCACAGAAGCGGAAAGCTGCATTATCAGTCTCCGAATGACGACGGATACCGGGACAGTTCCATGGACGGAGAACTGGACGCAGGAGAGGGAAAAGTGCCTCTGACGAAGGGATTTTTCCGGAATGTGCCCACCTACATCTTTGACCGCGGGCAGCTGGACCAGATCAGCCTTCTGGTGGACGGCAGGCCATATGTGACTGTGGAGTGCAAGGGATTCCCCTACACGGCTGTCTGGACGATGGAGGCCACCCATCCTTTCGTGTGCCTGGAGCCGTGGTTCGGCCGGTGCGCGGAGAAAGGGTTTGAAGGGGATTTGAAAGAGAGAGAAGGCGTACAGAAACTGCAGGGAAAGGGAGAATTTTCCGCGGAGTACGTCATCAGCGCAGATGCCGCCTGCTGACGGCGGACCAATGAGGAAGGGAAGAAAGGCAGGAGAGTAGAAATGTTTCAGATTGTAAAGTCCGAAAAACTGGCGGACAAGATTTATCTGATGGACGTTAAGGCTCCCCGTGTGGCCCATTCGTGCCAGCCGGGAGAGTTTGTCATTGTAAAAATGGATGAGAAGGGCGAGAGAATCCCCCTGACCATCTGCGATTACGACCGGGAGGCCGGTACGGTTACCATTGTAATCCAGACTGTGGGCGCTTCCACAGAGAAAATGGTGCAGTTAAAGGCCGGCGATTCCTTTGAAGATGTGGTAGGCCCCCTGGGCAATCCGTCTGATTTCGTTCACGAGGACGTGGAGGAGCTTAAGAAAAAGAAATATCTTTTTGTAGCCGGCGGAGTGGGAACGGCTCCCGTTTATCCCCAGGTGAAATGGTTCCATGAGCACGGCCTTGAGGCGGATGTGATCGTGGGCGCAAAGACAAAGGATCTGGTGATCCTGGAAAAAGAGATGGAGGCAGTGGCCGGAAATCTTTACGTTACCACCGATGACGGTTCCTATGGCCGCAAGGGCATGGTGACGGAGGTGATTAAGGACCTGGTGGAAAATCAGGGAAAACATTACGATGTGTGCGTGGCCATCGGCCCCATGATCATGATGAAATTTGTCTGCCTGCTGACAAAGGAACTGAACATCCCCACCATTGTGAGCATGAACCCCATTATGGTGGACGGAACCGGCATGTGCGGAGCCTGCCGTCTGACCGTTGGCGGAAAGGTGAAATTTGCCTGCGTGGACGGTCCGGAGTTTGACGGCCATGAGGTGAATTTCGACGAGGCGATGAAGCGCCAGCAGATGTACAAGACGGAAGAAGGACGGGCCATGTTAAAGCTGATGGAGGGAGATACCCATCACGGCGGCTGCGGAAACTGCGGAGGTGACGAATAATGGAAGGAATGAACAGAGTGCCTGTGAGAGAGCAGGATCCGAAGGTGCGTGCCACAAATTTTGAAGAAGTTTGTCTGGGATACAACGAGGAAGAGGCGGTAGCTGAGGCGAAAAGATGCCTGCAGTGCAAAAATGCCAGATGTATGAAGGGCTGCCCCGTTTCCATCGACATTCCCGGCTTTATCAAGCAGGTTGCGGAGAGAAACTTTGAGGAGGCGGCAAAAGTGATCGCCCGTTCGTCCGCCCTTCCCGCTATCTGCGGCCGTGTCTGCCCCCAGGAGACCCAGTGCGAGGGCGTCTGTGTGCGGGGAGTCAAGGGAGATCCCGTTTCTATCGGCAAGCTGGAGCGCTTTGTGGCTGACTGGTCCAGAGAGCACGGCGTGGTGCCGGAAAAACCGGAGAAGACCAACGGCAAGAAGGTGGCGGTCATCGGTTCCGGCCCGTCGGGACTGACCTGCGCCGGAGATCTGGCGAAAATGGGATATGAGGTGACTATTTTTGAAGCCCTTCACGAGCCGGGCGGCGTGCTGACTTATGGAATCCCGGAGTTCCGTCTGCCGAAGGAGACGGTAGTAAGATCTGAGATTGAGAATGTGAAGAAGCTGGGCGTCACCATTGAGACAGACGTGGTGGTTGGAAAATCCGTGACCATCGACGAACTCATGGATGAGGAAGGCTTTCAGGCCGTATTCATCGGTTCCGGCGCCGGACTTCCCAAGTTTATGGGCATTCCCGGAGAGAATGCCAACGGCGTATTTTCCGCCAATGAATACCTGACCAGAAGCAACCTGATGAAGGCCTTCCGGGAGGACTACGACACTCCCATCGCGGCCGGAAAGAAGGTGGCTGTGGTAGGCGGCGGCAACGTGGCTATGGACGCGGCCAGAACGGCTCTTCGTCTGGGAGCGGACGTACATATTGTATACAGAAGAAGCGAGGCGGAGCTGCCCGCTAGAGCGGAGGAGGTTCATCACGCAAAAGAGGAGGGAATCATCTTCAACCTCCTTACCAACCCGGTGGAGATTCTTACGGACGAGAACGGCTGGGTAAAAGGCATGGTAGTCCGGAAGATGGAGCTGGGCGAGCCGGATGCTTCCGGCAGAAGACGTCCGGTGGAAATTCCCGGTTCCGACTACACCATCGATGTGGACACAGTGATCATGGCTCTGGGAACCAGCCCCAACCCGCTGATCTCCTCCACTACAAAGGGTCTGGAGACCAACAAATGGAGATGCATTGTGGCCGATGAGAACAACGGAAAGACCACCAAAGAAGGCGTTTACGCCGGCGGAGACGCGGTGACGGGAGCGGCTACAGTGATTCTTGCCATGGAGGCTGGAAAAGCGGGAGCCAGAGGAATCGATGAATATCTGTCACGAAAATAAAAGGCCGGCGCAAACAGGCAGCGTCCGAACAGGAATACACGGTGAAAGGGAATGAAAAGTGATTAAAAAGAGAATTTTATTAATCATGGCGGCGTTTTTGCTGGGAGCAGCCGGCTGTGCCGGAGCAAAGACAGAGCAGCCGGCAGTTGAAGAGACGGAAGCGGTTTCGGAATCTGAAGGCCAGGCAAATGCAGAAGGAGCGGAGAATGAGGGAACACCGGAACTGGGAAATGGCAGCCCTTGGCTTGACACGAACCTGAAGGAAAATATAGAAGAAGGAATGGATCCCTCTCTTAAAGACGACTTTCATCTTTATGTAAATTATGAATGGCTCTTAAATAATGAAATCCCGGACGGATACCGGTCGAACGGAACATTCCTGGATGTAGAGTTGGAAACGGCGGAGAAGGCGAGGAATCTTCTTGCGGATGAAACTCTGGAAAGCCATGAGGCCCGATTAGTACAGCAGCTTTACCGCGCGTGGATGGATTGGGGCAGCAGAAACGAGCTGGGAATGGAGCCGGCGGTTTCTGTACTGGAAAAACTGAATGAAATTGATGATCTGGAGGAGATGACGGCTTTTCTCTGTGATGAAGAGCTCAGTAAAAACATGCCTGCGTTTGCCGGATTTAGCAACACGG
>DXBC01000177.1 GCA_019116745.1 Candidatus Lachnoclostridium stercorigallinarum | reverse complement strand
AGGAAAACGGCTCCCTGCCGTCTCCCTGATAAAAGCCCAAATTGTAAAGATTATACATGATAATCCGGGAGATTTCAAGTATCTGCGGCGAGAATACGCAGAAAATTTTTTACAAAATTCACCCTTTCTCTTTTTTCTTCTATATTATATAATAACGAATCAAAAAGAGGGCATTATATGCAGTTTCATTTATCTGCAGCAGCGGCGGGAGACTCCGCCGGTTACCTTCAGGTAGACGTTGTCTCCTCCCAGAATAACTTTCCCATTCCGGATGCCTCTGTCACCATTTCCCCGGAATCCGCCCCCGACATCCCCCTCGAACAGCTTACCACCAATTCCTCCGGGCAGACGGAAAACCTGGCCCTGGCCGCTCCTCCTCTGGAATACAGCCTGTCGCCTGGAGACATCCGCCCATACTCTGAATACCATCTTCACATTGAAGCCCCCGGCTTTAAGCCAGTGGACATCTCCGGCACGGAAATTCTTGCGAACTCTACCTCCATCCAGAACGTGCGTATGGAACCGCAGGACGACAATGCTCCCATCAACAACGATATTATCATTCCCGACCACACCCTGTACGGGGACTATCCCCCCAAAATCGCAGAGAGCGAGGTCAAGCCGGTTACCGACACCGGAGAGATTGTCCTCTCCCGGGTAGTTGTTCCTGAGATCATCATCGTCCACGACGGAGTCCCCACCAACGCCTCCGCCCCAAATTATTACGTTCCTTACCGGGATTATATCAAAAATGTAGCTTCCAGCGAAATCTATGCCACCTGGCCCCATACCTCCATTGTAGCCAACGTACTGGCCATCATGTCCTTCACCTTAAACCGCGTCTACACCGAGTGGTACCGGGGACAGGGCTACGACTTTACCATCACCTCATCCACCGCCTTTGACCACAAATGGATCTACGGCCGCAATTTTTACGAATCCATCGCCGTGGTGGTAGATGAAATCTTTGACAACTACCTTTCCCGTCCCAATGTAAAGCAGCCTATTCTGACTCAGTACTGCGACGGGAAGCGCGTACAGTGTCCAGGGTGGATGACCCAATGGGGTTCCTGCTCCCTGGGCGAGCAGGGCTACAGCCCCATTGAAATCCTCCGCTATTACTACGGAGAAAGCATTTACATCAACACGGCAGATCAGATTTCCGGCATCCCCATCTCCTGGCCCGGCTACGAGCTGACCGTGGGCTCCTCCGGCGACAAAGTACGCCACGTGCAGGAGCAGCTGGACACTATCGCCACCATCTACTCCGCCATTCCCCGGATCGACCAGGACGGCGTTTACGGTCCCGCAACCCAGGCGGCTGTGTCCGCCTTCCAGTCCATCTTCGGCCTGCCTCAGACCGGCGTCATCGACTTTGCGACCTGGAATAAAATTTCCCATATCTATGTAGGAATTACAAGAATCGCCGAGTTAAACTGAAAGGGCAAAGCGCAGCGGCTTTGGCCGGCCTGAATGACCGGGCCGGAAGCCGCTGCGCTTTTCTGGCGAAACCGGAACTATATCTGAAAAGTTCCGCTACTGGGAATGTCTGTGGGGATTTAACTGGCTGTAAAAAGTGATGAGATAGAGTCCGCACAGACCTACCAGACCGTAGATCACCTTCGACAGCCAGGAGCTGCTCCCAAACAGCCAGCTCACCAGATTGAAATTGAAAAATCCGATCAGCCCCCAGTTGATCGCGCCTATGATGGCGATGGTGAGAGCTGTGTAATTCAGTACTTTGTTGTCCATAATTCATCTCCCTTCCGGTATCTATGGACAAGTATTTCCTGTTTTTTCTTTTTTATACATTCCATGACCGGCCGATTCTTTTCCGACCAGCACCAGACTTATCCCTTCCTGCCTGCGCAGGCATCGCACGCACCGCTGACTTCCTGCAGGCCTTCGGGAAAACCGCATTCAGGAAACGTCGCCTCCCATTTTCCCCGCCAGATACGCACCTCCCGCCAGCAGAAGAACTCCCCAGAGACGCTGTCCCATGCCCACATCTCCCATGGAAATCCCCCAGAGGATCACCACCGGAGAAGAGGCCACAAGTCCGGTCACCCCGGCGTAAACCATGGCTTCCCAGCGGCTCAGCATAGTCTCCATCGTCTTTGCACAGAGGAAAATTCCCACCACCAGTCCCATGGTAAACGGAAGCAGAATCTCCTGCTGTGCCAGTACCGTCTGCCAGTTTCCCGTCAGCACCCCTGTCTGCACCAGGTTAAAGGCATGGAGCACCGGCTGATAATATCCCATCATCATCAGAAGCATGGTGCCGCTGACCCCGGGCACCACCATGGTAATGGACGCGATCAGGCCCACGCAGCTCATGGTGGCCAGCCGCTCTGCGGCGGTCCGAAAGACCAGTTCTCCTGCCTGGCGCTCTCCTCCCCCGGCAATGGCCGCCACTGTCATCAGGCAAAAGACCGTCACCGCCGTCATGTACTTTTTCAGCCCGTTTTTCCGAAAATCCGCCTTGGACAGGAGAGCCGGAATCCCTCCCAGAATCAGCCCGAGAAAGGCCATGCTGGTGGCAAACGGATAGGTCCCAAACAAAGACTCTATCACAAACGCCAGGCCTCCCGCTCCCGCAAGCATTCCCACACCGTAGGGAAACAGCGTTCTCACACTCTCCCCCGGTTTCCGGAACAGATGAGTCACCGCGCCGATAATCTGGTCGTAGACTCCCATAGACACAGCGAGGGTGCCTCCGCTGACGCCAGGCACGATGCCTGCCACGCCAATGAGAAGCCCCCTCAGCATTTCCTTCGCATATTTCATGGATAACCGCCTTAAACGCTCTTATCCTATTTTATTATTCCTCCAGCTGTTTCAGAATATCAAGTATTTCCGTCAGCCTGTCCATCCGGTAGTCCGCCGGGCTCTGATCAAAGTGAAACCTGTCATCTTTTAAAGCCGCCACCGTCATGCCGGCCCGGTGTCCCGCCAGCACGCCGAAGGTGGAATCTTCCACCGCCAGGCACTCCTCCGGCTTGACTCCCAGCCGCTCTGCCGTATAGAGATAAATTTCCGGATCCGGCTTGCTCTTTTTAAACTGGCCGCCGCTTACCAGAATCTGAAAATAATCCATAATTTCATTTTCCCGCATCACCTGCTCCACCACAGGAAGCTGGGTAGAGGACGCCACCGCCAGGCCATAGCCCTTTTTCTTCAGCTCCTCCAGAATATCCCGGATCTCCGGCCGGAAAATCGCCCGGTAATCCACTCCCTCATACACGTCCACATGGGCCTTTAAATCTGCCCTGGCCTCTTCCCACGTCTGTCCCAGTCCTACAGCCTCTGCCAGTACCGACCAGGCGTCCTCCTTGGAAGCTCCCACCATGGGATAGAGCTGCTCCAGCTTCATATTGGGATTTCTGGTCTTTCCAAACTCCCACATCTTTTCCAGATACACCAGCTCGCTGTCAATAATCACGCCGTCCATGTCAAAAATTACTGCTTTAATCATAATCGCCCTCATCTTCAAACAGAAAATTTTGTTCTATTGCACATTTAATATCCTAGCAAATTCCGGCGGCTTTGACAACCGGATTTCTCCGCCGGAAAGCTGCCGGCCGCAAAATTTTTCCGGCAATTTCCCAAGCAAAAAAGCTGCCCTCTGCCGGAAGCCTGCGCTTCAGGGTCCGGGGGACAGCCTTTAAAGGGGGAGTAATATGAAAAAGTATTATGAAAAAGGAATACTTACCTTTTACGATTATTAGAATACCTTTTATATATGTCGAAAGTGTGTTTAGAATATGAATGTTTTGTGAAAGAAAAAGGAAGAAATCCTGACTTTTTCCTAAAGGCATCCGTAAAAACTTAGAGACAACCGGACTCAAAGTCAGAAAAGTATCGCTTGTTGACTGTATCTAACAGGCATCATGCAATATGAACGGAAGACGGTACAATTTGACGGCATAATATATTATTTTTCGGAAATGTGTCTTCCGAATCCCGCACCACAAAACACGAAAAACCCTTGTAAATACGGCATCTTTCCCGCAAATACAAGGGTTTCTGAAAAGTGGAGACAACAGGACTCGAACCTGCGACCCTCTACACGTCAAGCAGATGCTCTCCCAGCTGAGCTATGTCTCCATATTGACATTATACGCACAGCGGGGACAAATTGCAAGCACAATTTCTGCTGAATTCTCTGTTTGCGCGAATTTTCCGTTTTAAATTTCTATTTTAATACACCGCAGGCTCCAGCACCAGCATGGTATTCCAGCCATCCCGGCGAAGCCGGGCCTCCATGTGAACCGCATTGTCCAGATTCAGAAAAGCGCCCACCCGCACCTTGTAATATCCGTCCTGATAAATATAAAAGGCAGGATAACCCTGCTCCATCAGCTCCATGGTGACTTCCTCCGCCACCTGCCGGCTCACGTAGGCCCCCACCTGAATCTGATAATACTCCGGCCGAAGCTCATCCTCCTCCCGCATCGTCTGAAGGATTCCGGCAGCTATAGCGCCGGCGATCTCCTCAAACCGGCTGTCAAAAACAGCGTTGTCCGACGGATTGTCAATAAAGCCTGCCTCCACCAGAACAGCCGGCATCTCCGACCGGCGCAGCAGAATCAGTCCCGGCCTCTCTATGACGCCCAGATCCTCAAAGCCCGCCTGCGCCAGCTGGCGGTTGATATTGTTTCCCAGGAGCTCCGCTGTTCCCCCTTTTTCATAGACCAGGCTCATGACACCCGATGCCGTTCCCGGAATGGGCATGGCATTGCGGTGAATGGATATCAGATAATCTGCCCCGGACCGGTTGGCCATCTGCGCCTTCTCCAGCGGAGAATCAAACACATCCGTCACCCTGGTGTACATCACCTCCACCCCATTGTTTTCCAGGATCCGGCCTACGGCAAGAGCCAGACGGAGGGCATCGTCCTTTTCCTGTCTTCCTTCAAACACTGCTCCCGGGTCGCTTCCGCCGTGACCCGCATCTATAATCACTCTCTTTGTTTCTGACAAAAGAAAGTCTCCTTTCACACAGCCTGCTTATTATATAGGATATGTGAAAAGAGACTGAAGTTGACTTATCTTTTTTCAGGGAATCTTGATTTCTCCGGAGAACACTTCCTCTGCGGGACCGGTCATATAGATATGGCCGTCTCTGCTGTCCCAGCGGATGATCAGGCCGCCTCCCAGAAGGTCCACCCGGATGTCCTCATCCTTTCCGGCAAATCCTGCCAGGACCGCTGCCGCTGCCACGGCGCAGGCCCCTGTTCCGCAGGCCAGCGTCTCGCCGGACCCCCGCTCCCACACCCGCATCACCAGGTCGTTTTTCCCCCGCACCTCCACAAATTCCGTGTTGGTCCGGTCCGGAAAACGGCTGTGATTTTCAAAGAAGGGGCCGAACACTGCCAGATCCAGACAGTCCAGGCCGGACGGCGTATCCGCGCCGCTGCGGCGCTCTGCCGTCATTTCCTTTTTCGTCCAGTCCGCCAAAAGCTCTCTCACCGGCGGATCCAAAAAAACAACCGCATGAGGATTTCCCATGGAGATTCCCCGAAACGGCACTGCCTTGTCTCCCACAGGCAGAATCTCCGGAAGCTCTGAGGTGACTTCCGGTTCTCCCATATCCACGGTCAGAGAACGGACCTTTCCGTCTTCCACCTGCAGATCCAGATACTTGATGCCGGAAAGGGTTTCCACGGAAATTCTTCTCCTGTCCTCCGGCACCAGGCCGTGATCGTAGACGTATTTTCCAACACAGCGCACTCCGTTTCCGCACATTTTTCCCCGGGAACCGTCCAGATTGTACATATCCATCCGGCAGTCCGCCACCTGAGACGGCTGAATCAGAATCAGCCCGTCGGATCCGATACCGAAATGGCGGTCGCTGACATATCTGGCCGCGCCTTCCGGATCCGTCATCTGCTCCTCAAAGCAGTTTACGTATACATAATCGTTGCCGATGCCGTGCATCTTGGTAAACTTCATGTTCTTCCTCCTCTATGCAATCAGACTGATAATCATCTCCGCCGTCTCCACCAGGCTGCTGCCGTTGGTCATGCTGCATTTCTGGATATAGCGGTGGGCCTCATCCTCCGTCATATGATTTCTCTCCATCAGCATCTCCTTGGCACGGCCGATGAGCTCCATATCCTCCCGGCTTCTGGACCGGGGAATCCGACGCCGTCTCCGGTGTCTCTTTTCCTGGGCCATGATCATCATTTCCAGGGTGCTTACCAGGTCGTGCACCTTCATGGGCATGGGCAGAAATACGGCGTTGTCCGGCGCGTCCTCCTCAAAGGCTCCCGCCTTTGCCACTACCAGCATGGAAAATTCCTCCGGCAGCATCCGGCATATCTCACCGTATACCATGTCCTGAAATTTCCCGCCGCTCACCACCACTCCCCGGTCCAGCTCCTCAGCCGCCGTAAGGATCTGAGCGCCGGAAGTGCAGACAGCTACCACATGAAATCCGCTTTTTACCAGAATATTTCTGATATTTCTCCCGTTTTCCGGTTTGGAAAAAGCCACTATCACATTTGGCACGTCCTCACCTCCGCCTCTTTACCGTCTCACTCTTCTTAATACTTATACAGATACTCATCCACTTCCCAGTCCGTCACATGGGCCCGGAATTCCTTCCACTCCCTGTTTTTGGCTTCCAGGTACTTGTCAAATATGTGATCTCCCAGCACCTCCCGCATCAGGCCGCTGTTCTCAAATGAGATCATCGCCTCCTTCAGAGTCTCCGGCAGAGCCTCGATTCCGGCCGCCGCCTTCTCTTCTTTTGCCATGGCATAAATATTCCTGTTTACACTGGGCGGAGGAGTCATTCCCTTTTCAATTCCGTCCAGTCCGGCCGCCAGGCAGGCTGCCAGAGCCAGATAAGGATTGGCTGCGGAATCGGGACAGCGCAGCTCAATTCTGGTGTTGGAGCCTCTGGCTGTGGGAATCCGGATCAGGGCGCTCCGGTTGGAGCGGACCGACCAGGCGATATAGTTGGGGGCGTCATACCCCGGAATCAGACGCTTATAGGAATTCACCAGAGGATTGGTGAGGAGTACCATCTCCTTCATATGGCAGAGAATCCCGGCCATAAACTGATAGGCCAGACGGCTCAGGCCGGCCTCGTCCTTTTCATCCTCAAACAGGTTCCGCCCCGCCTCGTCCATAAGAGACATATTGATGTGCATGCCGGAGCCGTTGACCCCCTCCTGAGGCTTGGGCATAAAGGTGGCGTGAAGGCCATGGCGCTTGGCAATGTTCTTGACCGTCATCTTAAATGTGGTCACGTCATCTGCCGTCCGCAGCCCTTCCCGGTACTGCAGGTCGATCTCGTGCTGGGCCGGAGCCAGCTCATGGTGGGAAGCTTCCACCTCAAAGCCCATCTCCTCCAGACAGAGCACAATATCCCGGCGCACATTTTCCGCGAAATCCAGAGGTCCCACGTCAAAATAGCCGGCCTTCTCGTGGGTCGTGGTGGTGGGATTTCCCTCCTCATCAGTATGGAACAGGAAAAATTCGCATTCCGGCCCGGCCATAAAGGTATATCCCATATCCTTCGCCTTTTTCAATACCCGCTTCAGCACATTGCGGGGATCCCCCTCAAAGGGCCTTCCGTCAGGATAGTGAACGTCGCAGATAAAACGGGCCACCTTCCCCTGCTGCGGTCTCCAGGGAAAAATCTGAAAGGTGTCCCAGTCCGGATACAGATACATATCCGATTCCTCAATCCTCACAAAACCCTCGATGGCGGAGCCGTCAAACATACACCGGTTGTCCAGAACCCGCTCCAGCTGACTGACTGTCACCGCCACATTTTTCATCATGCCGAAAATATCCGTGAACTGAAGGCGGATAAACTCCACGTCCTCCTCTTCCACCATGCGAAAAATGTCTTCCTTCGTGTATTTGCTCATCGTCATTTCCTTTCTTCCATATTCAACGGGAACCTCATTTTCAGCGCGCCCCGGCTGCCGGCCCGCACTGAAACGGCGGCCGTGCAGGAGCGCTGCTGTTCACATTATGACTCATTTTAACATAACCGGAATTAAATGTAAATCTGATAAACTGTCCCGTTTCCATTCCCGTTCGGGCACAGTTTTTCCTGCACCAGAAAAACTCTGCGGTCCCGGGGATGTTTTCCCCTTTCCGCAGAGTTTTTATTCTTACTCTATCTGTCTCCAAAAACACAGTTTTTCAGGATTTCTTATATTTCAGAGCCCGCATGGCATTTAAGATGGCCAGCACCGACACGCCTACATCGCCGAAGACCGCCGCCCACATGGACGCATATCCGACTGCCGAGAGAATGAGCACCAGCACCTTCACTCCAATGGCAAACACAATATTCTGCTTTACAATTCCCACCGTTTTTCTGGCAATGGCAATGGCATCCCCGATTTTGGACGGCTCATCCGTCATGATCACCATGTCCGCCGCCTCCACAGCCGCGTCGGAACCGATTCCTCCCATGGCGATTCCCACATCTGCCCGGGAGAGAACGGGGGCGTCATTGATGCCGTCTCCCACGAAGCCCAGGGTAGATCCCTCCGCTTTCTCCTCCAGAAGCTCTTCCACCTTCTTCACCTTATCGGCGGGAAGAAGGCCGCCGTAAACCTCATCCAGACCAATTTCCGCTGCCACGGCCCTGCCGGTCTCCTCCCGGTCTCCCGTGAGCATGACCATCCGCTCCACACCCATCTCTCTCAGCTGAGCAATGGCCGCCTTTGTATCCTGGCGGATGGTATCGGAAATCACCACACAGCCCAGATACTCATGATCTCTGGCCACATACAGCGTGGTTCCCACTGAGGACGGTTCCCTCAGCCCCTCTACTCCCTGTTCTGCCATGAGCGTCCGGTTTCCGATGTAAATGCGGCTCCATGTCCCGTTCTGCAGGACAGAGGTGCAGACGCCCTTTCCCGCCGTTTCCTTTGTCTCTCCCACCAGGGAAGAATCCACCGGGCGGCCGTAGGCCTCCCGCACTGATACGGCGATGGGATGGTTGGAATGGCACTCGCCCAGAGCAGCCGCCTCCAGAAGTTCCTCGCGGCTCACTAAAGCCGCCGGCTCCACCTCTGTCACCTGAAATTTTCCTGTGGTCAGAGTTCCCGTCTTGTCAAACACCACTGTCTTTAAGCTGGCTACCGCTTCCAGATAGTTGCTTCCCTTCAGAAGAATTCCCTCTCTGGAAGCCGCCCCGAGGCCTCCGAAAAAGCTGAGGGGGACGGAAATCACCAGGGCGCAGGGGCAGGATACCACCAGAAAGCTGCAGGAGCGGTAAACCCAAACATCCCAATTTCCCAGGATAAGGGAGGGAATAATGGCCAGAGCCAGGGCAAGACCCACCACAATGGGCGTGTACACTCTGGCGAACCGGGTGATAAAATTCTCCGCCTTCGCCTTTCTGGAGCTGGCATTTTCCACCAGTTCCAGAATCTTAGCCACCGTGGAATCGTCAAACAGTTTGGTCACCCGCACCTTCAGCGTTCCCGTCAGGTTGATGGAACCGCTGACGATGGCATCTCCCTGCCGCACGTCCGCAGGCATGGACTCTCCCGTAAGGGCCTTTGTGTCCAGACTGGAGCTTCCCTCAATGACCACTCCGTCCAGGGGCACCTTCTCTCCCGGTTTTATAAGGATCACATCGTCCACTTCCACCTCATAAGGATCTACCTGCTCTTCCACACCGTCCCGCAGAAGGTTGGCATATTCCGGATTGATGTCCATCAGGGCGGCGATGGACTGGCGGGATTTTCCCACCGCGTAGTCGTTGAACAGCTCCCCCAGCTGATAAAACAGCATCACCGCCACTGCCTCTTCCAGGGCGCCCACGCCAATGGCTCCCAGGGTCGCCACCGTCATCAGGAAGTTTTCATCAAACACCTGTCCCTTTGAAATATTCCTGACCGCTTTCAGCGGGATATCATACCCGGCCGCCAGATAAGACAGGATAAACAGAATCCAGGCCAGTTCCCAGCGCCCCTCTGCCGCCACGCCTGCAATGAGCAGCACCGCGCTTGCCGCCAGGCGGCACACCATCTTTTTCTGCTTCTTGGTCATCATACTCCGCTCTCCTTCCAAGTCCCTGTTTTCCGTCAGCGAACGACTTTGAATTCTGCCTCCGGCTCAATTTTGTCGGCTACCTTTCTGGCTGCCTCGATCACCTCATCCTCTCTGCCGTCTTCCACTTCCATCACCAGACGCTGTGTCATAAAGCTCAGGCTGGCAGTCTTCACTCCCGGCAGTTTTTTTACCCCATCCTCAATTTTGGCCGCGCAGTTGGCACAGCAAAGTCCTTCCAGTTTTACAATTTTCTTCATGAATATTTCCCCTTTCTTTTCTGCCCGGCTCCGGGCTGTTATTCCTGAATATGCTCCATTCCCTGAGCCAGAATCGTCTGGATATGTCCGTCTGCCAGAGAATAAAACACGGTCCTTCCGTCCCTGCGGAATTTCACCAGCCGCATCTGCTTCAGCACCCGAAGCTGATGGGAAATCGCCGACTGCCCCATCTGAAGGAGAGTCGCAATATCGCAGACGCACATTTCCGCCTGGCTGAGGACATACAGAATTTTAATCCTGGTGGAATCACCGAAGACCTTAAAAAACTCTGCCAGGTCCAGCAGCTGGTCCTCATCGGGCATCACCTTCGTCACCTGGTTTACGATATCCTCATGAACATGGATAAAATCACACTGCTCGATCTCCGGGTCGTTCATCCTGTATGCCATTTCTGCCGCCTCCTTTTATTTTCTCATATGAATAACTATTCATATGTTTATATTATCACTTTCCTGCCTGTTGTCAATACCGTTTCCAGTATTTTTCAAAAAAAGGCAGAGCATCCCGGAAATTTCCAGGCAATGCTCTGCCATACATCCTTCTGTTATATTGTCCGGCGCATCAGCGCTTTCCCAGCTCCTTCTCCGCCGCCCACAAAAGGCCTTTCATAAAACCTGTGGGGTAGGAAAACGCCCCCGGCATCCCTCCGAATCCTTCCATCGGACGGAATCCGTGATCAATGGAAATCACCGCATTGCAGTCGCAAGCCACCAGCTGCTTCATAATGGCATACATATCTCCATAGCCATCCTCCGCCAGTGTCTCTTCAAAGACCGGGAGCGGGCTGTCCACGTTGCGGAAATGAACACACAGAATTTTATCCTCCCTGCAGAATTCCTCAATGTCTGCCATCAGGTCCCCAAATTTATCTCCTGCTTCCAGCCAGCATCCCACACACAGCTTCATTCCCAGAGCCCGGCTTCCGTGAGCCATGGCAAACGCTTTTCTGTAACATTCCGTGGTGTAGATCAGACTGGGAATCCCGGCCATGCAGGCCAGAGGCGGATCATTGGGGTGAAGGGCCATCCGCACTCCCATGTCCTCCGCCACCGGAATCACGCGGTCCAGAAAATACTGAAAGTTGTCCCAGATCTCCTGCTCCTCATAGTTCCTCGCCTCTGCGTTGGGCCTGGCCAAAATCTCATTCTGATCACAGTAGGCGGAAATTCCGCCTCTCGTATGCTTCCCCACCCGGTGATCCGTACGCAGGATCCCGTTGGGCTGCCATGCAATTGATGTAAACGGTATCTCCGCTTTCCCCAGCACCTCAAGCATATGGTTAAACCGCTTTATCTGCTGATCTCTGTCCGGAAAGTTCAAATGAATGCTCTTGTTTTTCTGAAGCTCATTGCACGCCGCATCGGATACGGAAAGGCCGAATTTTCCCAGTCTCTCCTTCTGACTCATCACGCAGTCATATGTAAGCTCATCCGGCTTCAGGTTCAGGCTCACATATTCGATTCCCATCTGACGGATAAAGGAAAGGGCCGCGTCGCTGTCTGCCGTTCTGACCGGAATTTGTGGTTTCATAGACATATTTTTTTCCTCTCTTTCATCTGTATTTCGATCATTGTTTCTGCCGTCATGTCAGCGGGAAAAACAGGTTGGCGCTGAATACCACGGATGCAATTGCCAGTACAATAAAAGGCAGCGTAAACTTCAATGTCTTTGTGATCTTGTAGCCGCCGGCCGCATAGGCGATTCCACATGCCGGAGAGCCGGACGGGAATGCGATCGCCACATTCGCACAGAATGCCACAATCAGCACAACTCCCCTGGGATCCCAACCCGCTGCCACGCAGGTACTGGCCGCAATGGGCACCAGCACATTTCTGGTGGCGGAGTTGGACATAAACGTGGTCATCACCGTCGTCACGATGGCAAATACCAGCATAACCATGATTCCGCTGGGATTTCCTCCCAGAATCTTTAATATCATATTTCCGATCAGTTCCCCTGCTCCTGTATCTCCCAGGGCATCCGCCATCACCAGAACACCGGCGATCATCCACACCGCGTCCTGAGTCATAGCTGAAGTCGCCTCCTTTACGGACATGGCCTTCGTCAGGAGAAGAACCAGAATTCCTATGGCCGGCATCACATACATAATATCGCCGAGCACGCTTCCAAAAAGAAGAGATGCCATTACAACCACAAAAACCACATAGATAATTCTCTCATCCCTCCGGGGAATCGCTTCTTTCTTTTTCACATCCTTCAGTTTCGACGCA
>DXBC01000176.1 GCA_019116745.1 Candidatus Lachnoclostridium stercorigallinarum | reverse complement strand
ATCTGTCAGAAAAGAGGAAATTTTATGGTAAAACTGATTTTGAAGAGGATCCTGCAGATGATCCCCACACTGCTGATCGTAGTGACCATCACCTTCTGCCTGACCAGAATGCTTCCCGGAGATCCGGCAGTGGCGATCCTGGGAATCGAGGCTACAGATGAGGACATTGCGGCCCTGAGAGCAGAGATGAATCTGGATAAGAGTCTGCCGGAACAGTATGTTCTTTATCTGGATGACCTTATGCACGGAGATTTCGGATACTCCTACAGCTACAGACAGGATGTGCTGGGACTGATTATTTCCCGTATTCCCAATACCATCTCCCTGACGCTGGTGGCGCTGGCCATAGCGGCGATTATAGGAACTGCGGCGGGAATTATAGCTGCGGTCAAGCAAAATACCATAGTGGACTACATAGTGATGCTTCTGGCCCTGGTGGGCGTGTCGATGCCTAACTTCTGGCTGGCCCTGATGCTGGTTCTGAAGTTCTCGGTGGAAATGAATCTGCTGCCGGTAATGGGAATGGGTGATATCAGCAAGGGAATCGGGGATGTGGTTCTCCATATGATTCTGCCCTGTGCCTGTCTTGCGTCAACCCCCATGGCCACCTTTGCCAGAACCATCCGTTCCAGCATGGTGGAGACGCTGAGCAGCGATTATGTCCGCTGTCTGCGGGCGAGAGGCGTGAGAGAGTGGAAGGTTATCTGCCTTCACAGCTTAAAGAACGCCCTGCCGCCGCTGGTAACGGTGCTGGGTCTTCAGATTGCCGGTACGTTCACAGGCGCCATCATCACCGAGGGAATTTTCTCCTGGCCTGGTATGGGAACCATGATCAACACGGCCATCAACAACAGAGACTATTCCCTGATTCAGGGCGCCGTGCTGTTTTCCGCCATTATGTTCGTGTTCTGTAATATGCTGGTGGATATTGCGTATATGATACTGAACCCGAAGGTCAAAGGAGCGTGAGAAATATGCCGGAGAAGAAAACACAGGATATGCTTGGCCGTGAGGCCAATATGGCCATCCTCAAAAAAGAGCGGAAGGCCAACAATGCTTGGAATAAATTAAAACGGAACCGGTCTGCCGTCATCGGCTTTATCATCGTGTGCGTGATGATATTTCTGGCCGTGTTTGCCCCTGTACTGGCACCCTATGATCCCAACGCCATAGCCCCTGCCATTCCATATAAGGGGATCGGCTTCGAGGGACATCTGCTGGGGACGGATGATCTGGGAAGAGATATTTTATCCCGTATCCTTTACGGGGCGAGAGTGTCCCTGATCGTAGCGGTGGGCGCTACCATTGTGGGCGCTGTCATCGGAGTTCTGATCGGACTGCTGGCCGGGTATTTCGGCGGCTGGCTGGACGTGGTGCTTATGAGATTTATGGACGGTATGTTTTCCTACCCGTTCATCCTGCTGGCCATGATTCTGATCACCGTACTGGGAAACGGCGTGTGGAACGTCATTCTGGCAATAGGAATTGCCAATGTTCCCAGTTTTGCCCGAGTCACCAGGGGACAGGTGGTGATTGTGAAGGAGGAGGAATACTGCAATGCCTGCCGGGTGGTAGGCGTGTCGGATCTCAGGCTGCTGTTTCTCCACATTCTTCCCAACTGCGTGTCCCAGATTATTGTGTACGCGACTCTGCGTGTGGCCAGCGCCATCATTTCTGAGGCGTCTCTCAGCTTTCTGGGACTGGGGATTGCTCTTCCCACCGCATCCTGGGGAAGTATTTTAAGAGTAGGCCGTGAGTGCCTGACGACAGCGCCCCATGTGGCGACAACGGCCGGCCTCTTTATTCTTGTGACGGTAATCGGATTTAATCTGCTGGGCGACGGCATCCGGGATATTATGGATCCGAAGATGAAGCAGTAGGAGGGACGTCTATGAGTGAAAACAACGATGTAATCTTAAAAGTAGAGGGACTGAAAACCTATTTTTATCAGGCCAGCGGCATGACAAAGGCTGTGGACGGCGTCAGCTTTACCCTGAAGGAAGGGCAGACCATGGGAATCGTGGGAGAGTCCGGATCGGGAAAGAGCGTGACCAGCTCCTCCGTCATGCGGCTGATGCCTTCCAAGACGGCAAAGATTGTGGAAGGAGAGATTACCTTTGACGGAGTGGATCTGTTAAAGCTCTCCAAGAAGGATCTGCTGAAATTCCGTGGAAATGAATGCTGCATGATCTTCCAGAACCCCATGACTTCCCTGGATCCGGTGTTTAAGATCGGTCATCAGATGGTGGAGATGATCAGAGAGCACCACAAGGTAAGCAAGAAAGAGGCCTGGAACCAGGCGGTGGAAGCGCTGAAGCTGGTGGGCATCCCTGAGGCGGAAAAGAGAATGGAGGCCTATCCTCATGAGCTGTCCGGCGGTATGTGCCAGCGCGTGATCATCGCCATGGCCGTCTGCGGCAATCCGAAGCTGATTATCGCCGACGAGCCCACCACTGCTCTGGATGTGACGGTGCAGGCTCAGGTGCTGGAGCTTTTAAAGGATCTCCAGAAGAAAATGAACACAGCCATCCTGCTGATCACCCACAACCTGGGCGTGGTCTGGGAAATGTGTGATACGGTAATGGTGATGTATGCGGGAAATACGGTGGAGTATGCGGACACGAAGACCCTGTACCAGGAACCGCTGCACCCCTACACCTGGGGACTGCTGGACTCCATGCCGAAGTTAAGCAGCTCTTCCAAGGAAGCTCTGGTTACTATTCCGGGAACTCCGCCGGATCTGCGGCTCACCGGCTACTGCTGCAATTTCTACAACCGCTGTCCCTATGTGACGGACGCCTGCCGGGAGTCGGTGCCGCCGCTGGTAGAGGTAAAGCCGGGACATTTTGTGGCCTGCCACAGACAAAACGGCGAGAACCATTTAAAGAGAGGCGAGGTGAACGGCGATGAGTGATAAAAAAGTGATCATGAAAGTGGAGAACTTAAGCAAGGAGTTTGTGATCCACGGAAAAAAGCTCATGGAGCCGAAGAAAATGCTCCACGCCCTGAGCGATGTCTCCTTTGATATCTATGAGGGCGAAACCCTTGGCATCATCGGTGAGTCCGGCTGCGGAAAATCCACCCTGGGCCGCTGCCTGGTGCAGCTTCACAAACCCACGTCAGGAATGATTCTCTATGAGGGAGAGGATCTGTGGAAGATGAACGGAGAAAAGAAACGGGAGACCCGCAGAAATATTCAGATGATTTTCCAGGACCCCTATTCTTCCCTGGATCCCAGAAAGACGGCGTCCTACTCCATTGAGGAAGCCATGAAAGTGCACGGCCTGGGCGAAAATTCCAGAGAACGCCATCAGCGGGCGCTGGAAGCTCTTCAGGAGGTGGGTTTGGATATTCAGCACATGGAGCGCTATCCCCACGAGTTTTCCGGAGGACAAAGGCAGAGGGTGAATATTGCCAGAGCCCTTTCCATTTCCCCGAAAATCATCGTCTGCGATGAGCCGGTGTCGGCCCTGGACGTTTCCATCCAGGCGCAGGTTATCAATCTGTTTAAGAAGATCCAGCAGGAGAGAAAGCTGACTTACGTGTTTATCTCCCATGACCTGGGCATTATCAAATACATCAGCGACCGGATCATTATCATGTATCTGGGACGGATTATGGAAACCTATACGGCGGAGGGAATCTATTCCAATCCCCTTCACCCCTACACGAGAGCTCTTCTGTCAGCCATTCCTCCGGAGAGTCCCTTTGAGAAGAAGGAGAGAATGCCCCTTCATGGGGACATCCCCAGCCCCATCGGCGATCAGGTGGGATGTCCGCTGGCCGGCCGCTGCCCCAACTGTACGGAGCGGTGCAAAAAGGAGATTCCCAAGCTGGTGGATGTGGGCGACCACCATATGGTGGCCTGCTTCCTGTACGAATAAATTACTCTGTACGGAAGGATACAGACAGAAAAAGAGGAGGCGGTTTTCGTGAAGAGAGCAGAGCAGCTGGCGGAGATGACAGCAAAGCACAGAGAACGGATTTTCGAGACGGCGGACTATATATGGAAGCACCCGGAGACGGGCTACCGGGAGTGGAAGACTTCAGCCTATATGGAAAAACAGTTCCGGGAGCTGGGATACGAGCCGGTGCTGGCGGGAGATATTCCCGGGTTTTACGCGGATCTGGATACGGGAAAACCGGGACCGAAGCTGGCGATTTTAGGTGAGCTGGACTCTCTTATTGTGAGAAATCATCCGGATGCGGATCCGGAGACTGCGGCGGTTCACGCCTGCGGCCACAATGCTCAGTGCGCCACCCTGATAGGCGTGGCGGCGGCCATGAAGGAGCCTGGAGCGCTGGACGGAATGTGCGGTTCCATTCGCTTTATCGCCGTTCCGGCAGAGGAGCTGATCGAACTGGGCTATCGGGAGGAACTGCGGAAAAAGGGCGTGATCCGCTACTTCGGAGGCAAGGTGGAATTTATTTTCCGCGGCTATCTGGATGGAGTGGACATGGCCATGATGATTCATTCCGGCAGCCTTCCGGAGGGGAAGGCCTTAAATATCAACGCCGGCTGCAATGGCTGCGTGACGAAAAATATTCTGTTCAAGGGCGTGTCCGCCCATGCCGGCGGCGCCCCGGAGCAGGGCGTCAATGCCCTGTATGCGGCCACCTGCGGACTGAACGCGGTAAACGCCATCCGGGAAACCTTTGTGGACAATGAGCACATACGCTTCCACCCCATTATCACGGAAGCCGGACTTGCGGTAAATGCCATCCCCGAGGCGGCGAAGGTGGAAAGCTACGTGAGAGGAGCTTCCTACGAGAGCATTTACAAGTACAACAGGAAGGTAAATCTGGCTCTGGCGGGAGCGGCAGCATCCATCGGCTGCCGGCTGGAGCTCAATGACCGGCCGGGATACTTCCCCCTCAACAACGATCCCAACATGGCAGACATAGCGGCCGCAGCCATGGAGGCGGTGGCCGGACCGGGCACAGTGGAGAGAACAGAGGCCTGGGGAACCGGCTGCACCGACATGGGAGATGTGTCGGCCATTATGCCGGCAGTTCATCCCCATGCCTCCGGCGCTGTGGGCACCGGACATGGCTGCGACTACTACATCCAGGATAAGGAACTGGCCTGCCTTAGACCGGCCCAGTGTCTGGCGGTGGCAGCGGATATGCTGCTCTCCAATGATGGTGAAGCGGCGAAAAAGATCATTGCAGAGGCGAAGCCCCGCTTCCGGTCAAAGGAAGAATATCTGGCGGCGATCGACCGGCTGGAGATGAGCCGGGAAGCCGTCGTCTACAACGAGGACGGAACGGTCACTCTGGATTTCTGCAGCTGAGACGTCTGCGGACGGCCGGGAAAAGCGGAAAGGCAGCTTCCGGGCGAGACAGATCAACCGTTGAAGGAGAACCAAAATGGATAGAAAAATTGCTTTTTTTGATATTGACGGAACTCTGATCAATGTTCCCGAGGGCCTGATGAGCCCGACAGAAGAGACGATTTCCGCGCTGAAGAGGTTTCAGGACCAGGGAAATCTGATTTTCATTGCCACATCCCGCGGGGAGCTGCCGTTTCACGCGGACGGGATTCAGTTTGACGGCTTTATTGGCGAAGACGGGCATTACATTACATACAAAAATGAAGTTCTGTTTGACGACCTGTTTACAGTGGATGAAGTAAAGCGGCAGATGGAAGTTTACAGACAGTTTGACGGCCGCTGTATGTATTCCGGTCATCAGAACTGCTGGTGCGACTGCTGGGAGGACGAATATATCCAGAAACACCGGATCGCCTTCTCCCATACGACTGCCAAGCCGGATAATCTGATCGAGAGCTTCCGGGCGGAGGACATGAAGGTGATCGCCTGCTGCGTCATGTTCAAAAATGTGGAAGACCTGCGGCAGGCCTATGAGGCCCTGAAGGATGACTTTACCATGGTGGTCTATGAGACGGGAATCATCCGTATGGATGTTTACCGCAAAGGATTCAAGAAGGGGACGGCAGTCCGGTATATGTATGAAAAGCTGGGCATTCCGAAAGAAAACACCTACGCTTTCGGCGACGGCATCAACGATGTGGAAATGATGGAGCTGGTGGGGCACAGCGTGGCCATGGGAAATGCCGTGGAGGAGTTGAAAGCGGTGGCAGGCGAAGTGACCGATGATGTGATGAGCAATGGAATTGCCCGCTATTTTGAAAAGTATCTTTTAAAGTAAAGGCTATGGAAAAAGAGGAGGAGAGAGACATGCTTTGTATCAGAAACGGAATCATTCATGACATGGTGAATCCGGAAGCCTATGAAGGGGATATTCTGATCGACGGCGGAAAGATCGCCGCCATCGGAAAGAACCTGGAGATTCCCGATGGCGCCGAGGTGTATGATGCGGACGGAAAGGATGTATATCCCGGATTTGTGGATGCTCACAGCCATCTGGGACTGGACGGCTACGGCATCGGCTTTGAGGGTCAGGACTACAACGAGAGAAACGACATCTGTACGCCCCAGCTGAGAGGCATCGACAGCTTCAATCCCATGGATCCGTCGGTGGCCATGGCGGCAAAAGGCGGCGTTACCTGCGTGGGTACCGGCCCTGGAAGCTCCAACGTGCTGGGAGGCACATTCTTTGCGGTGAAAACTGCCGGACGGTGCGTGGACGACATGATTGTAAAAAATCCCATTGCCATGAAATGCGCGTTCGGTGAGAATCCCAAGCGCTGCTACAAGGACGTGAACAATTACGCCCGTATGTCTACTGCTTCCAAATTAAGAGAGATGCTGTTTAAGGCTCAGGATTACAAGGCGAGAAAAGAGGCGGCCGGAGATGATCCATTAAAGAAACCGGCTTTTGACATGAAGCTGGAAGCCATGATTCCGGTGCTGGAAAAGAAGATTCCTCTGAAGGCTCATGCCCATCAGGCCAACGACATTCTCACCGCCATCCGTATTGCGAAGGAGTTTGATGTGGACATGACCCTGGAGCACTGCACGGAAGGTCATCTTATTGTGGATGAAGTGAAGAAATCCGGCTTCCCCTGCGCCGTAGGTCCCTCTTTCGGACATGCGTCAAAGGTGGAGCTGCAGAACAAGACTTGGGAGACACCGGGAATCCTTGCGGCAGCAGGCTGCCGGGTGTCGATTATCACGGACGCGCCTGTGACGCCTCAGCAGCACCTGGCTCTTTGCGCCGGCTTTGCGGTGAAGGCGGGAATGGATCCCTACGAGGCCCTGAAGGCCATCACCATCAATCCGGCAAAGCACCTGGGCGTGGATGACCGGGTAGGTTCCCTGGAAGTGGGAAAAGACGGCGATGTGGTGGTATTTGAGGGATCACCCATGGAGGTTTCCTCCAGACCGTCTCTGGTTGTGATCAACGGAGAAAAAATAAGCTGAAAAAGGAGCGGGGTGAGGTATGAAAAACTTTGTGGTAACCATTGCGAGAGGATTTGGCTCCGGCGGAAGACAGATTGCGGCAAAGCTGGCGGATGAGCTGGGGATTCACAGCTATGACAACCGGATTCTGAAGCTGGCCGCTCAGTACAGCGGCTACCCGGAGCACTATTTCAGGGAAGCGGACGAGACGCTGCAGGGAAACCTGATTGAAAAGCAGCTTCTGGCTCTTCCGAAAAAGTTTCATACCAGCGGCCATCTGTCCCGCTTTGTGTCGGATGACCGGCTGTTTGATTTTCAGAAAATTATCATTGAAAAGCTGGCGGATACAGAGAGCTGCATTATTGTGGGGAAATGCGCCGATTACATTTTAAAGGACTACGACAATGTGGTGAGCGTCTATGTAGAGGCGCCGAGAGCCTACTGTCTGCAGCGGGTGCTGGAGAGAATGGATGACATTACTCTGGAGGAGGCGGATGAGCTGATCACCCGCACCGACAAGTACCGGGCAGATTACTATAAGTATTATACCGGCGGCAATTACTGGACGAATCCTGTCAATTATGACATTACCATAAATAATGCCCGTCTGGGAGATGAAAAGAGTGTGCAGCTGATTATAGAAACCATGCGCATTAAATTCGGAGAAGAATGGTATGAGAACTATATGAAGTCCATTGGAAAGATGTGACGCAAACCGGCGCGGCGGAGGGGAAGAGCTCTCCGCCGTGCTTTTTTGTATTTGCGGGATTTAGAAAAGTACTTTTATTTGCGGCGCATCTGTGATATAGTGACATTAATATTCTGAAAAAGGAGGT
>DXBC01000175.1 GCA_019116745.1 Candidatus Lachnoclostridium stercorigallinarum | reverse complement strand
GTACGACGTGACCGGAAAGATACCGGTGAGAAATTTCCGGATTGCCGGAGAGCGGGATCTGCGTTTTATGGAGAAAAATTATGTGCCCGGATTTGACGTAAAGGAGCTGGAATGTTATATGAAAGCCCAGTTCTGAGAAATCTGGGGCGGGGTTAAAAAAGGGTAAAAAAGAATAAAAAAGGGCTTGACAAAAAGGCCGGAACTGAATATACTGTCAAATGTCCGAAATCATATAGTATGAAATCGGATGTTTGAGGTGTAAAGATGAGACAAAGTGGAAAAACGCCAAAAACACTGGCAGACTTTCGGAAGGCAACCATGGAGCTGGATTATGTCTATTCCGGATTTCCCAAGGGCTGCGGATTGTCTGAGGCAGAGTACTGGTCCCTGCTGTTTATTTACGAGGGGGCCGCTACTCAGAGCCAGATCAGCAGCCAGCTCTTCATCAGCCGCCAGACCCTGAATTCCGCGTTTAAGCAGCTGCGGAAAAAGGGGCTGGTCCGTCTGGAAGCGTACGAGGAAAATCAGCGGTCCAAACAGGCATTCCTGACGGAGGAAGGAGAAGAGTTTGTGGAGAAATATGTGCTGCGCATGCACCGGACAGAGGAGCGGGCGTGGCAGCAGATGAGCAGCGAAGAGCAGGAGGCTCTTACAAAGCTGATCCGGAAGTTCAGCGATCTGGTCAGGAAAGAACTGGAAGTTTCAAAAACAAATGCAACACAAGGATCATCGGAAGGTTCGCGGCCGCAGCCGTAACAGCCGGAGAAGATGTCGAGTGCGCTCGGTTATTTGAGAGAATAACCGGGCGCATTTTGCGTTTTGTGGAAACGGCGTTTTTGCCCTGTACCGGCACCTATTTTCAGGAAAGAGAGGATTTAAGGATTTTATGAAACTGATTCTGCAATTTGTCAGGCCCCACTGGAAACTGTGTGCGGCCACGATTCTGCTGCTGATCATCGATGTGACGGGAGCTCTGGTGATCTCCACCCTGGCGGCGGAGATGCTCAATCTGGGGACTGCCGGCGCATCCTTTGAAATACTGCTGAATACCGGAGCCAAAATGGCGGCGGCTTCCATTTTATCCAGCGTCTGCGCCATCCTGGGGGGATACGCCTGCGCATCCCTGTCGGCCCAGGTGGGCAAAGACATGCGGGTTGCCGTATACAGGAAATCTCTGAAGCTGTCCATTTACGATTTCCGGCATTTCGGCACCGCCTCCATTACCACAAGAACGGTGTCCGACATCACCACCATTCAGTTTGCTCTCACCAGCTTTATCCAGATGGTGCTGCCGGTTCCCGTGATCTTTGTGGTGGCCCTGGCCCTGGCCTTCCGCCTGGATGGGGAGATGGGCGCCATTCTGCTGGCGGTGGTGGCCATCGTGTTCGTTCTGGCCATGTTTATTATGAACAGCGCCGCTCCTCTGTTCCGGAAGCTGCAGAAGCTCCTTGACCGGATGACCACCATTCTGCTGGAAAATATTACGGGCGTGCGGGTAGTCCGGGCGTTCAACAATGAGAGACGGGAGGAAAATCGTATGGGTGCCGCTTTTGAGGCCTATGCGGCTACTTCTATTAAGGCCAACCGCCGGTTTGCCAACCTGGACGGACTTTCCTTCCTGTTCATCAACCTGTTTATCGTGATTGTATACTGGCTCAGCGGCGGGCGGATCAGCGCCGGAAAGCTGCAGATCGGCGATATCACCGCCGTCATCGGATACGCCCTTATGGTTCTGTATTTCCTGATGATGGCCCAGATGGTTATCCTGACCATGCCCAGAGCCCTGGAGTGCTGCGAGCGTGTGCGGGCGGTGCTGGAGCATACGCCGGAGATTCAGGACCTGGTATGGGAGAACCCGAAGGAAGAGAAGGGACAGAATGACGAGGTGCTGGCGTTTAAGGATGTGTCCTTCCGCTTTGCCGACGCGGAGGAAGATACTCTGAGCCATTTGAATTTCGTCTGCCGGCGGGGAGAGACCACAGCCATCATCGGCGGAACGGGAAGCGGAAAATCCACGGTAGCATCCCTGATTCTGCGGTTCCACGATGTGACGGACGGTTCCGTCTGCTTAAACGGCACGGATATCCGCAAAATGACCCAGAAGCATCTGAGAGATCATCTGGCTTACGTTCAGCAGAAGGCGTGGCTGTTTTCCGGAACGATCCGGGAAAACCTGGCCTACAGCAGAATGAACGCAGGGGATGAGGAGCTGATGCACGCCGCCGACGTGGCCCAGGCGGGAGATTTTATCCGCTCGCTGCCGTCCGGCCTGGATTCCCCGGTGGCTCAGGGAGGCACCAATTTCTCCGGCGGACAGAAACAGCGTCTGTCCATTGCCAGAGCCCTGGTTAAAAAACCGGAGCTTTACATTTTCGACGACAGCTTTTCCGCCCTGGACTTTAAGACGGACGCGGCGCTGAGAAAAGCGCTGGCGAAGGAGACGAAAGACGCGGCGGTGCTGATCATTGCCCAGAGAGTGAGCACCATTCAGCACGCCAGCCAGATCATCGTGCTGAATGAAGGACAGATGGCGGGAATCGGAGCCCATGATGAGCTTCTGAAAAACTGCCCGGTATACCGGGAAATCTATGAATCCCAGACAAAGGAGGCACAGGAAGCATGAATCAGACAAGAAAGAAACAGAGCACGGTAGTGAGGCTGTTTTCCCAGCTGAAAGGCCAGCGGATCCGCCTTACGGTAGTAGCCGTCTCCATTATCATATATATCGGACTGAGTATTTATAATCCCATGTACAGCGCCCTGGTGATCGACCATCTGTGGCAGAGCATTCAGGCGGCGTGGTCGGAGGGCGTTCCCTTCGCCGTCACCTGGACCAATATGGGCCGGGAACTGACTCAGCTGACCGTTCAGTACTTTTTCACTTGGATCTTTTATTACCTTCAGTCCTACCTGATGGCCAACGTGGCGGAAAATCTGAACCTGGAGCTGAGAAACCAGATCGCCGGAAAGCTGAACCGGCTGCCCCTGCGGTTCTTTGACCAGAACAAGGCGGGAGAAATTTTAAGCCGTGTCACCAGCGACCTGGATAAGATCGCAGACGTGCTTCAGACCGGTCTCTTAAAGCTGCTGGTGGCCATCGGCACCATTGCGGGCTCCCTGATCGTCATGTTTTACTACAGCGTGCCCCTGACCTGCATCTTCCTGATTTTCATGGCGGTGAGCGTGGTGATCACCCAGATCGTGGCGAAAAAGAATCTGCGCTGCGCGGCGGAGCGCCAGGAGACCATCGGGGAGCTGACGGGAATTGTGGAAGAGTATTACAATGGACGGAACGTGATCAAGGCATACAACCACGAGGAACAGAGCTTAAACGGAGTGACTGCGGCGGCGGAGAAAAACCGGGCCGCCAACCAGAAGGCGGACTTCCTCACTAACTGCGTGAACCCCCTGATCCGTCTGCTGACCCGTCTGGCCAACGTGGTGATCGCCATTATCGCGGGAAAGGCCATGCTGGACGGAACCATGACCGTAGGCGTGGTACAGGCATTTTTCCAGTATGTCAACCAGACGGCAGAGCCTCTGACAGAGGCGTCCTTTATGGTCAACTCCCTGCAGTCGGCTCTGGCCTCCGCCAGACGTACCTTTGAGCTGCTGGACGAGGAAGAGGAGATTCCCGATCCCATTTACCCGGCGGTGCTGGAGCAGGCGAAGGGCAGCATTGCCTTCGAACATGTGAGCTTCGGCTATGACCCCGGCCGTCTGCTGATGAGAGACATCAGCTTTGAGGCAAAGCCCGGACAGAAAATCGCCGTGGTGGGAAGCACCGGCGCCGGAAAGACTACCCTGGTAAACCTGCTCATGCGGTTCTACGAGGTAAACGGCGGCCGGATCACCATAGACGGAGTGGACACGGCGGAGATGACCAGAGGAGGACTGCGCAGAAACTTTGGTATGGTGCTTCAGGATACCTGGCTGTTTGGCGGCACGGTGGCGGAAAATATCGCCTACAGCAAGCCGGACGCCACCAGGGAAGAGATCATCGCCGCGGCAAAGGCGGCAAAAGTGGATTATTTTATCCGGACCATGCCCCACGGCTACAACACCGTGCTGGACAACGAGGCGGCAAACCTGTCCGCCGGACAGCGCCAGCTTCTCACCATCGCCAGAGTATTCCTCTGCGATCCGCCGGTGATTATTCTGGATGAGGCCACGTCCAGCGTGGATACCAGAACGGAGGCGGAGATCGGAAAGGCCATGAAGAAGCTGATGAAGGGAAGAACCAGCTTTGTGATTGCACACCGGCTCTCCACCATCCGTGACGCGGATATGATTCTGTTTATGGAAAATGGAAATATTATCGAGCAGGGAAATCACAGGGAGCTGCTGGCCAAACAGGGGGCATATGCTTCCCTTTACTACAGCCAGTTTGAGTAGAAAAAAGGAAAAATGCCCGGGCCGGCCTGCAGAATGCACTTGCAGAAAAGATGTTTCTGTGCTATTATGGCGGCAGCAAAAGAAAAAGGGAGGTGGCTTGATGTCGGCTATTCGCTGAAATAAGGACAATGGATCGTTTCTCATCCCGCTGATCGCGATGGGGTTCCCTTGTTGTACCTGTTTTTGCGGATAGTTTCATCAGGCTTTTCATTCCCGGCATAAGAGCGTGACGGCTTTTTTGCCTGTTTTTCTGGTGAAAAAAAAGCAGATACCGGCAAGCGGATTACTCATAGCGGTGAGTGATCCGCTTTTTGCGTGAAAGCTCGGTCTCAAAGCAGAGGCGGAACGGACTGCTTGCAGACCGGATCGCATGAGTGCGCAGCACGGAGCGGTCCGAGGGCTTTCATGGTTCGTGGTGTCCGCGTTAGCGGACACGGAGGTTTGCGTGATACGCCCGGCAAGCGGCCGCCAGCTTGGGGCGGACATTTGCCGGGCAACGGACAGCGAACAGCTCTGCTGTGAGCTGCCTGTGGTATCGCGAATCGGATAGGGGAAGGGACTTTCCCTATCCGATTATGCAAAAGCTTAAAAGGCGGCTGCCGTGAAAGGAAAGTCTCCGGCAGACGGGAGGTTTTGCCGATCTTGTCCTGAAGAACATCGCCAGGTGTTCATGTGATACCGTGTTCGCGTAATATCGTGTTCACATAATACCGTGAGAAAAGGATATGAGAGGAAAAGGAGAAGATCATGAACGAATCAGAAAACATCATAAACTGCCCAAACTGCGGCCGGATTATTCCGGCAGAAAAAGGGAAACGCCGGAACCACTGCCCGGGATGCCTGGCTGCCGTACATGCGGAAGAAGACGGGGGCTGCGGCGGAATTATGGAGCCGGTGAGCGTCTGGGTAAAAGAAGGTGGAAACTGGGAGATCATTGAGAGGTGCCGGCTGTGCGGAGAGATGAAGCTGGTGGAGCTGGAGGCGGGAGACAATCCGGTAAAGGTGCTGTCCGTGGCCTCAAAGCCGCTGTCCATGCCGCCCTTTCCCATTGAGAAAATGGAGGAACTGACCAGAATTATGGGAGGTCAGGGAGAGATAGGAGGTTATGACCGTGAACAGGGAGAATAAAAAGAGAAAATATGACAGGAAATATTTCCGTACCCACCCGTGTACGGATTCTTTCACCTGCAAAGTCTGCGGGTGGCCGGTGGTTTCCGCCGGAGCGGGGAGCGGACACAGGAATCACTGTCCCAACTGTCTTTCCAGCCTTCATCTGGACAATGAACCGGGAGACCGGGAATCGGACTGCCACGGAAAGATGGAAGCCATCGGCGTGTGGGTGCGAAAAAACGGGGAATGGGCGGTGATTCACCGCTGTGTGAAGTGCGGCAGGATCAGTTCCAACAGGACAGCGGCCGACGACAACCCCATGAAGCTGATGGCTCTGGCCATGCGCCCCTTTGGCAGCCCGGCCATTCCCCGGAAGATCATCCGTGGGATGACAGCGTCCATGGAAGGAAGATAGCCGGGCGGAAACCCAGGAGGAAAGGGATCCGGCGGGATTTCCGGAAAAGAAGGGTTCCGGGCAGATTTTAAAAGAGACGGAAAAAATTTGCCGCCGTGTCTGTCAGAGAAAATGGATGTCTCCATTCTCTGACAGACACGGCGGCATTGCGTTTCGGCTTTCAGGCAGAGGGCGCGGTCCCCTGAGAGTTATTTCTCCGCCTGGAAGGGAACTACATCCTTTACGGCTTCAGCGGGAGTGATCTCTTTGTCGTCCTGGTCGATGTCGATCAGATGATACCGGTCGTTGCCCATATGAAGTTCTTTCATGTAGGTGAGCTGACGGAGTCCGTGGCGGCTTTCCATCCGCTCCACCAGATCCCTGTGCTCATCCTCCTTCAGAGCGTACACCAGATCCACAGACGCCTGGTCGATGGCCAGAATGTCGTTGGACGCCAGGATGCCGATGTTGGGGGTTACCACAGGCATGGCGGCGCAGCCTTCGCAGTCGCAGGAGACGGACATATTCCGCAGCACGTTCACGAAAGTGATATGCTCGCCGAAGTGATCCACCACCGCCTTTGCGGATTCCATCATTCTCTCCATAAACTCCTCTTTTGCGATATCCCACATATCATCGGAGCCTGGAGTGGTGTGAATCATAGCTTTTCCCACACGGCCGTCGGCGCAGCCGATGCCGATGTTTTTCGCGGAGCCGCCGAAACCGCCCTGAGTATGGCCCTTAAAATGGGTCAGCACGAAGAGAGAATCGTAGTTGGTGATGTTTTTTCCCATGGACATTTCCGTAAACCATTTTCCGTCTTTTACCGGCAGGAATACGGTGCCGTCCTCGTCCATAATGTCTACAGGGCAGAAAGTCCATCCGTTTACCTCAAGGGTTTCCCTGTGCTGCTCTGTAGTATAGCGGTCGCCTTCATAGTAGGTGTTGGTCTCCACGATGGAAGCGTCCGGAAGGTCGTTTTTCACCAGAGCCTCCACCCACGGGCGGGGGATGATGTTGGGGCCGTGTTTTTCACCGGTGTGAAGTTTGATGCCTACCTTTCCCGTCAGGCGGCCGTTTACCCGGCTGAAGATCTTTCTCAGTCCTTCTGCAGAAAGATCCTTTGTAAAATAGACAACCGATTCCTCTCCGGTGCGCTCTTCGTAGGGAATATAGTGTTCTCCGCCGGTTCCCGGCACCGCATGTTTGCTGGATGCTGACATGGTTTCAGTCTCCTTCCTGTTGAAATGATTTTATAGCTGCCCTTATAAGTTTCCGGGCTTTACCTCTATCATAAAACCTGAAGTGCGCTTTAAGTCAAGAGTTTTATGAAAAAACCTGTTAAAGGTAAAGCTGAATTGTGTTCCGCCGATGGAATTCGTGTTTTGCCGGCAGACTTTTTCCGGCAGATAAAAAGGGCCGGAAGCCTGATCAGAGATCAGGTGCTTCCGGCCCGGTCAGGGGTTCTGTTATAAAGAACAGACACCGTCAGTCCCATATGGACTGCAGACGGGATCAGTCGTCATAGCGATCGTCCCAGTCATCGTCATCATCGTCGTAACGATCGTCCCAGTCGTCGTCGTCATCGTCGTCGTAACGGTCATCCCAGTCATCGTCGTAGCGATCGTCCAGATCATCGTAGCGGTCATCGTCGTGACGGTCGTCCCAGTCATCGTCATAGCGATCATCCAGCCCGTCCCATTCGCCCTCGGCATCTACCCAGTAGCCATCGGGGGTATAGGCGTTGGTGAGAAGAGAACCGTCTTCATTCAGGTAGTACCAGTCGTCATCCGTATGGATCCATCCGGTTTTCATATAACCGCCTGCATCAAAATAGTACCATTTCCGGTCAATCAGGCGCCAGCCGTTTTTGGCATAATCATCGTAATCGTCGTCATATTCCGTAAAATCATCGTCGTCATCGTCGATTTCGTACCACCAGCCATTGGCATCACGTCTCCACTCATCAGCGTAAGAAGCAACCGGCAAAGCGAAACTCAGCGCCAGAGCAGCGCTCAGGGAAAGAAGTAATTTTTTTCTCATAAGATTCCTCCTGTCAGTTGTTTTTACCAATATATGGTATTATAAGACAAGTTCATTGTATCATATTTGCCAGAAATTTATTGTAAAGTTTCCGTTAAGAGAACCCGTATTCGGATAAGAACGGATGCCGGTATGACCGCTGGAGACAAAAAAGGATTTCGAGGGCCGCTGGAATAAAATATGGCGTGCCGGAATGGAGTATGGTATGATATAATGAGGAGCCGGAGATACCGGCGCAGCCTTGACTTTAGAAAAGAACGGGAAGGAAGGGGGCGTCATGAAGGACAGAACGTATGTAGTTATTGATCTGAAATCATTTTACGCGTCCGTGGAGTGTATGGAGCGGGGACTGGATCCCATGACTGCCCATCTGGTGGTGGCGGATCCGGAGCGGACGGAAAAAACCATCTGCCTGGCGGTGTCCCCATCCTTAAGAGCCCTGGGGATTCCCGGCCGTCCCCGGCTGTTTGAGGTGGTGAGAAAGGTTCGGGAGATCAACGGGGAACGGATAAAAAAAGCCCCTGGACACCGGTTTTTGGGCACTTCCATTCAGGAGGCAGAGCTGCAGGCTTCGCCGGAACTGGCCCTGGACTATGTGGTGGCTCCTCCGCAGATGGCCAAATATATGGAAAAGAGCGGGGAGATTTACCAGGTATATTTAAAATATATTGCTCCGGAAGATATGCACGTCTATTCCATCGATGAGGTGATGATGGATGTAACGGAGTATCTGGAGACCTACCGCCTTACGGCAGAGGAGCTGGCCAGAACCATGATTCTGGATGTGCTGAGAACCACAGGGATCACAGCCACGGCAGGGATCGGCCCCAATCTGTATCTGGCGAAGGTGGCCATGGACATTGAGGCGAAGCACACGCCTCCGGATGAAAACGGAGTGCGCATCGCCGTTCTGGATGAGATGAGCTACCGGAGATCCCTCTGGTCTCACCGGCCTCTGACGGATTTCTGGCGCGTGGGAAGGGGCTATGCGAGAAAGCTGGAGGAGCACGGCCTGTTTACCATGGGAGATGTGGCCAGATGTTCTGTGGGAAAGCCGGGGGAGTATTATAATGAAGATCTGCTCTACCGGCTGTTCGGCGTCAATGCCGAGCTGCTGATCGATCACGCCTGGGGCTGGGAGCCGTGCACCATCGCGGATATTAAGGCCTACAGGCCGGAGAACAGCAGTATCGGTTCCGGCCAGGTTCTGAGCTGCCCCTATTCCTGGGAGAAGGCGGAGCTGGTGGTTCAGGAAATGGCCGATCAGCTGGCTTTGCGGCTGGTGGAGAAGCGTCTGGTCGCCGGTCAGCTGGTACTGACGGTGGGCTATGACCGGGAAAATCTGCGGAATCCGGACCGGGAAAATCCCTATGGAGGAGAAATATCCTCTGACCGCTATGGCCGGGCGGTGCCGAAGCATGGTCACGGGACTGTGAATCTGGAACAGCCTGCCTCTTCCGGAAGGATTCTGATGGAGGCGGCAAAGGAGCTGTACGAGCGGATTGTGGACCGGAGGCTGCTGATCCGCAGAATTGATCTGACAGCCGGCCGGGTGGAGACGGAGGAGACTGTTTCCGGCAGGGAAGTCTTCCGGCAGATGGAGCTGTTTGCAGATCCGGAAAAGGAGAAGCGGGACGCCGAGCAAAAGTCTGAGCTGGAACGGGAGAGGAAGCTGCAGGAGGCCATGCTGGGAATTAAAAAGAAATATGGAAAAAATGCGATTTTAAAAGGGATGAATCTCCAGGAAGGGGCCACCGCCGCCCAGAGAAATCGTCAGATCGGAGGGCACAGGGCGTGAGAACCCGTCAGTCCCGCCGGAGACAGCGGCTTAAGAGCCGGAGGAGAAGACCAGACGGGAGGAAGAGCGTTTGAAGCAGAATGATTATGAGGATATTATCCGGCTGCCCCATCATGTGTCCAGCGTCCATCCCCGGATGTCCATGACAGAGCGGGCGGCTCAGTTTTCCCCCTTTGCGGCTCTGACGGGATATGAAGGGGTGATCCGGGAAAGGGCCAGGCAGACAGAAGAAAGAGCAGAGCTGGATGAGGGCGTCAGGGAGGAGCTGGACCGGAAGCTGGAAGTATGGGAAAGAGAACCGGGCAATCGGAGAGCAGTGCGCATCACCTATTTCCAGCCGGATGCAAGAAAAGACGGCGGGACTTACGTGACGGTGACCGGGAGGGTAAAAAAGGCGGATGGATACAGAAAAGTTCTGGAGCTGGAAAACGGCCTGAAAATACCGGCGGCAGATATTGTGAGTTTTGAGGAGAGCGGGCCGGAAGACGGGGCTGAAGAAGCGCCAGATCGGCAAAGAGAGAGACAGAATCAGGGAAAGGACTGACAGAATATGGAACTGCGGGTGCTAAAGTATTTTCTCATGGCGGCCAGGGAGGAGAATATTACAAGGGCGGCAAGTCTTCTTCATGTGACGCAGCCCACCCTTTCCAGACAGCTGATGCAGCTGGAGGAGGAGCTGGGGGTGGAACTGTTTCACAGGAGCAATCACAGCATTATTCTCACGGAGGACGGAATGTTCTTAAAACGCCGGGCCCAGGAAATTGTGTCCCTGGCGGACAAAACCGAGCAGGAATTTCTCCACAGGGGAGAAGAGCTGGCGGGAGAGATTGCCATTGGCTGCGGGGAGACGGGAAATATGTCCTTTCTGTCAGAGCGGATGGCGGAATTCCGCAAAAAGCATCCTCTGGTCCGCTTTCAGATTCACAGCGCCGGCGCGGATGATATCAAGGAACGGATGGAAAAGGGGCTGGCGGATATGGGGCTGCTCATCGAGCCGGTGGACATCGGCAGGTATGAATTCATTCGTATGCAGAAAAAGGAGCAGTGGGGAGTGATGATTCAGAGTACCTCCCCTCTGGCGGAGAAGCCCTTTGTCACGCCTGAGGACCTGAGGCAGACGCCTCTGATCATGGCAAAGAGGGAGCTGGTTCAGAATGAGCTGGCCAACTGGTTTGGGGATGTATATGAGAGCCTGGAAATTGCAGCCACCTATAATCTTCTTCTGAACGCGGTGAACATGGTACGGCACGGCGTCGGGGCAGCTCTCTGTTTCCGGCTGGACGGGGAGTATTCCGGGCTGTCCTTCCTGCCTCTGGAGCCGAAGCTGGAAGCGGGGGCGGTGCTGGCCTGGAAAAAGGCGCAGACAGTCTCCACAGCCACAGGTGAGTTCATACGCTATGTAAAGGAATACACCAGGAGCATTTCTGAAAATGCGGGATAGGTATTGGCGGAAAAATGAAAAGAAAGCTACAATGTAGGTGTTCGGAACGGGAACACCTGCATTTTTTATGCCGTAAACCCGGCAGAGAGCGGTTCAGGGCTGCGGGCCGGTCCGCTGCAGGAAAGATGCGGAAGACGTGAGATACAGGAACAGACTGAAGATAGATTTGCGGGAAGGAGGGAGACTCATGACCATCGGGGAAGCCAGCCGCCGGTACGGCATTCCGGTGGAAATTCTGCAGGAATACGAGAGATGGGGCCTGTGCGGCGCGGTAAAGCAGGTAATGGGGGAACGGGATTATAACGATCTGGATCTGGAACGGCTGAGTCTGATTATGACGCTTCATGACATTGGCTTTTCAGCCGGAGAGGTGGAGCTGTATATGAAGCTGTCGGCGAGAGACGGGGAGTCCGGGGAGGATCAGCTGCGGATGCTGGACAAAAAACGGCGCGCGGTGCTGGATGAAATCCACTTTCGGGAACGGCAGCTGGACCGCCTGGACTATCTCCGCCACAAAATCCGCTGCCCGGAACGGGACGGCAAAAATCCTGTCTGATACATTTTCACTTGAAAATCGTCATATCTAGTGTTATGATGGTCACCAGTACTATATCTAGTGTCTGGAGGCGTAAAACATATGGAAATTGAGGAATGGCTGGGGCAGGATAACCAGCTGGGAATTGACATCTGGAAGAGAAAATACTGTTATAAGGGAGAAAATTTTGAACAGTGGCTGACCCGCATCAGCGGCGGAAATGAAAAGATCGCCCAGCTGATCAGGGAAAAGAAGTTTTTATTTGGAGGAAGAATTCTGGCCAACCGGGGGCTGGAGTATGTGGGCAGAAAGATCACTCTGTCCAACTGCTACGTAATCGAACCGCCGGAGGATGAGATTGAGAGCATTTTCGAGTGCGCCAAGAAACTGGCCCGTACCTACAGCTACGGCGGCGGCTGCGGCATTGACATTTCCCGGCTGAGCCCGAAGGGAGCCAGAATCAACAATGCGGCGAAGGAAACCTCGGGAGCCGTATCCTTTATGGATCTGTATTCTCTGGTGACGGAGCTGATCGGTCAGAACGGGAGAAGGGGAGCTCTGATGATCTCCATCGACTGCTCCCATCCGGATGTGACCAATTTTATTGATATCAAGACGGATCTGAACAAGGTGACAAAGGCCAATATTTCCGTGAGAATTTCCCGGGAATTTATGGAGGCGGTGAAGAAAAACGAGACTTTCCGCCTGCATTTCACCAGGGAGGCCACCGGGGAGAAGATTGAGCGTGAAGTGAACGCCAGAGAGCTGTTCCACCATATTGCGGAGACCAACTGGGATTACGCAGAGCCGGGAGCCCTGTTCTGGGACCGGGTGCAGGAGTGGAACCTTTTGAGCCAAACGCCGGGATTTTCCTACGCCGGAGTCAATCCCTGCGCGGAGGAACCTCTGCCAGCTGGAGGAAGCTGCCTGCTGGGAAGCATCAACCTGGCAGGGTTTGTGACGGAACCCTTTACGTCCGGCGCGGCCTTTGATTTTGACAGTTTCAAACAGTGTGTGAGAGAGTGCGTCCGCGCCCTCAATGAGGTTCTGGATGAAGGAATGCCTCTTCATCCTCTGGAGGAGCAGCGGGAGAGCGTCCGCGACTGGCGTCAGATCGGCCTGGGAATCATGGGCCTGGCAGATATGCTGATCAAGATGGGAATTTCCTACGGGGATCCGGAGTCCCAGGAGCTGTGCGACCGTATCGGCTTTGCCATGGCAGACACGGCCATCGCCGCTTCCGCCATGCTGGCAAAGGAGCAGGGAATGTTTCCCAAATGCAGCATAAGCGCCGTCATGGACACGCCCTATTTTCAGGCGAATACATCCGCTCCCACAAAGGAGCTGGTGAAAAAGTACGGTCTTCACAATTCCCAGCTGCTGACCATCGCGCCCACGGGAACCCTTTCCACCATGCTGGGAATCTCCGGGGGCATCGAACCTGTATTTGCCAATTACTATGTGAGAAAGACGGAATCCCTTCACGGAAAGGACGTCTACTATAAAGTGTATACAAAGATCGTGGATACCTACATGAAGGATCACAAGCTGACGGATGATTCCATGCTGCCGGATTATTTTGTCACGGCCATGACCCTGGATTACCGTCAGAGAATCGACATGCAGTCGGTGTGGCAGCAGCATATTGACGCTTCCATCAGCTCCACGGTGAATGTGCCCAACCAGTTTACGGTGGAGGAGACGGAGAGCCTGTATCTGTACGCTTATGAGAAGGGCCTGAAGGGAATTACCATTTTCCGGGATGGCTGCAAGCGTACCGGTATTCTGACTCCGGAGGAGGAAAAGACCCAGAAAGGCGCCGTGGCCGGAGAGGGACTGAAGCGGGGAGAGATTATCCAGGTAAATGATGACGTAATCGGAAAGAAGAGGAAGCTGATCACCGGCTGCGGAAGCCTGCACTGCATCGCCCTGTTCGACCCGTACACGGGCGCGCTGCTGGAGTCTTATCTGAGCAAGGGTTCCACCGGCGGCTGCAACAACTTTATGATCGGTCTTTCCCGGATGATTTCCATCAGCGCCAGAGGAGGCATCGATATTTATACCATTATTGATCAGCTCAATTCCACAGGGGCCTGCCCGTCCTACACGGTGCGCAGAGCCACCAGGGAGGATACCAGCCGCGGATCCTGCTGCCCCATGGCAGTGGGAAATGCCCTGCTGGATATGTACAACGAGGTGCAGGCGGAGCTGGCCAGCAGAAAAAAAGGAGAGACCTCGCCGGCGCCGAAGGCTCCGAAGCCGAAGGCAGTGAAGACGGTAAAGGCGGTGCCTCAGTCCATGGTCTGTCCGGAGTGCGGGGAACCGCTGGTGTTTGAGGGCGGCTGCAATCTCTGCAAGAGCTGCGGCTGGAGCAAATGCCTGTGAGAAAAATCAGACCGGAAAAGAGGTAAGGCCGCCGGCCTTTCCTCATAAAATAAGACAGGAGTCCGGAGACGGATCAGGCCGCAAAGGCGGGGGTGGTCCGGGACTCCTGTTATCTTTGTGCTTTAGAAACCGGGATCTCCGGCAAACCGGGGAACGGGTACGGAAAGAAAAAGAGGGGGAACGATATTGAACACGAGGGGAAAGACGGCCGTTTCCGGAGGGGACAGGGAGCTTCGGGAACAGCTCAGACGGGTGGTGGAGCTGAGCATTCCGGCAATTCTGGCGGAGATCAGCTCTATGGCCATGCAGTACATTGACGCCGCCATGGTGGGAAGCCTGGGGGCAAATGCCTCCGCTTCTATCGGCCTGGTATCCACGTCCACATGGCTCATGGGCGGTCTTTGTATCTCCGTAGCCACAGGATTTTCTGTGCAGACAGCCCATCTGATCGGGGCGGGACGGCTGGAGGAGGCAAGAAGCGTGCTCCGGCAGGCCCTGGGAACAGCTCTGGCAGTGGGGCTGCTCTTATGCCTGGCGGGCGTGTCCATCAGCGGATGGCTGCCGGTTTGGCTGGGAGGAGAGGAGACGATCCGGCGGGATGCTTCCAGCTATTTCTTTATTTATGCCTGCGCTCTTCCTGCGGTACAGATGAGGCAGCTGGCCGGAAGCATGCTTCAGTGCAGCGGGAATATGAAGACGCCCAGTGTGTTAAACGCCATAATGTGCGGTCTGGACGTGGTGTTTAACTGGCTTCTGATTTTTCCGGATCACCATATGTCTTTTCTGGGGATCACCATTCCCGGGGCAGATATGGGAGTGGCGGGGGCCGCGTTGGGAACAGCTCTGGCAGAGTGGGTGACGGCCGTTCTCATGCTGGCCGCAGTGTGCCTGAAGTCGCCGAAACTCAGGCTCACCGCCGGCGGAGGAAGCTGGAAGCTTACGCCTCAGTGTGCGCTGGCCGCAGCAAAAATCGCTGTACCCATGGCCTTTGAGCATACGGTGCTCTGCGGGGCTCAGATTGCGTCCACAAAGATTGTGGCTCCTCTGGGGACGGTGTCCATTGCTGCCAATTCCCTGGCGGTGACGGCGGAGAGCCTGTGCTATCTGCCGGGATACGGCATTGCGGCGGCGGCCACTACCCTGGTGGGACAGAGCCTGGGAGCCAAAAGAAAGGATCTGGCCAGGCGGTATGCCAGACTTTCTGTTTTTCTGGCAGTTATACTGATGGCGGCCATGGCCGTGGTGATGTTTATGGGGGCGCCGGCAGTATTTGCTCTTCTGACTCCCGATCCGGCGGTTCGGGAGCTGGGAGTGCTGGTACTGCGGATCGAAGCCTTTGCAGAACCGCTCTACGCCGTGTCCATCGCGGCGGCAGGGGCTCTCCGGGGAGCCGGAGATACCCTGGTGCCCAGTCTTCTGAATCTGGCCAGTATGTGGGGCGTGAGGATTACGGCGGCCAGCATTCTGGCGCCCCGCCTGGGACTGACCGGCGTGTGGCTTGCCATGTGCGGGGAGCTGTGCGTCCGCGGCGTGCTGTTTCTCATCCGCCTGCTGCGGGAAAAATGGCTGGAGCATGCCATGGAAATCTGATATGCTTTTTAACTATGGCTCTGCATATCATTTAAGTATTTGCCAATCAGGCCGGTGTGCCTGTATACTTGGAATGTGAAAAAGATAAAGGGATGAATTCAGATGACAGACAAAACAAAAGACGAGAGGAGGCGGTCTCATGCTGGATCCTGAGCTGTGGAAACTTCTGGCGGATTCTTTCGGAAAAATCCTGATTCCGGGTCTGACCATGACCATTCCTCTCACCGCGATTTCCTTTTCCCTGGCCATGGTAATCGCCGTGGCTGTGGCTCTGGTGCAGTTTGCCAATGTCCGCGTGCTGAAACAGGCGGCCCGGTTTTATGTCTGGGTGGTGAGGGGAACTCCTCTGCTGGTGCAGCTGTTTGTGGTATTTTACGGCCTGCCAAATGTGGGAATTCTCATCGACCCTTTTCCGGCGGCAGTGCTGGTGTTCTCCCTCAATGAGGGAGCTTACTGTTCTGAGACGGTAAGAGCGGCGTTGGAGTCAGTTCCGCCGGGGCAGATGGAAGCCGGCCAGTGTGTGGGAATGTCCTATCTGCAGGTGATGCGCCGCATTATTCTGCCCCAGGCACTGCGGACGGCTTTTCCGTCCCTCTTCAATTCCCTGATTGCCATGGTGAAGGACACGTCTCTGGCAGCCAATATTACGGTGACGGAGATGTTTATGGTGACCCAGAGGATTGTGGCGAGAACTTATGAGCCCCTGGCCCTTTACATTGAGGTGGGACTGATTTACCTGCTGTTCTGCACGGTGCTGACAAAGGTGCAGCGCCTGGTGGAAAAACGGATGCGGGTGTGGGCGTAAGGAGGCGGAAATATGCTGAGAGTGCGGAATGTGAGAAAATCCTTCGGGAATCTGGAGGTACTAAAAGGAGTGGATCTGAACGTGGAGCAGGGAAACGTGGTGGCGATCCTGGGACCCAGCGGGTCGGGAAAAACCACCCTGCTCCGGTGCATGAATTTTCTGGAGACGGCGGACGAGGGAGAGATGACCTTCGACGGGGAGACATTTCCCATGAACCGGATCTCCAAAAAGGACATTTCAAGGCTGCGGAAAAAGACGGCCTTTGTGTTTCAGAATTATAACCTTTTCCGGAACAAGACAGCTCTGGAAAACGTGACGGAAGGGCTGATTGTGGCCAGAAAAATGCCGAAGGATGAGGCGGTCCGGATCGGAGAGCAGGCCCTGGAGAAAGTGGGGCTTTCGGACCGGAGCAGCCACTATCCGGATCAGTTATCCGGCGGTCAGCAGCAGCGGGTGGCTATTGCAAGAGCTCTGGCAACCAGCCCGGAAATCATCTATTTTGACGAACCCACGTCGGCGCTGGATCCGGAGCTGACCGGAGAGGTGCTCTCCGTCATGCGGCAGCTGGCGGATGAGGGAATGACCATGCTGGTGGTGACCCACGAGATGAATTTCGCAAAAAATGTGTCCAGTCATGTGGTTTTTATGGAAAACGGCATTGTGGTGGAGTCGGGAACTTCCAGGGAGTTTTTTGCCAGTCCCAGGGAGGCGCGGACGAAGGCCTTTCTGCAGACGTTAAGCGGGGAGCTGTGACGGCGAACAGGGAATGTCCGGGACCGGAAAGACAGAAAAAAAGCAATAACAGCAAAAACATAAAAAGCGAGGAATGATTATGAAAAAGAGACAGTGGATGACGGCAGCGGCACTGATGGCACTGATGAGCGCGGCGGTTATGACCGGATGCTCTCAGAGCGGCGGTCAGGCAGAAGAGGGAACCGGCCAGGAGGCTTCCGGGGAGGCTGCTCAGGATCTTCTGGCACAGATCCGGGAAAAAGGAAGTGTCACCATCGCCATGGAAGGCACCTGGGCGCCCTGGACCTACCACGATGAGAATGACAATCTGGTGGGCTATGATGTGGAAGTGGGACAGAAGATTGCCGATGAGCTGGGCGTTGAGGCAGAATTTGTGGAAGGGGAATGGGACGGCCTGCTGGCGGGCCTGGATTCCGGCCGCTACGATATGATGATCAACGGCGTGGATATCACGGAGGAGAGGCAGGGAGCCTATGATTTTTCAGAGCCCTACGCCTACAACCGGATGGCGGTGATTGTCCGCGGGGATTATGATGAGATTCAGACCATGGAGGATCTGGAAGGAAAGCACACGGCAAACACGATCTCCAGCACCTACGCGGAGACGGCGGAGCAGTACGGGGCGGAGGTCACCGGAGTGGATGATCTGAACCAGACCTTTGAGCTGCTGCTCAGCGGCCGGATCGACGCCACCTTAAACGCGGAAGTTACCTATTATGACTATATGAAAGCTCATCCGGATGCCAATATCAAGATTGCGGTGCTGGCGGACGGGGCTTCTGAGGTAGGCATTCCCTTCCGGAAAGGGGAGGAGACAGCCAGCCTGCGGGAGGCTGTGAACGGAATTCTGGACGAAATGAGAGAGTCCGGCGAGCTGTCAGAGCTTTCTGTTAAATATTTTGGCACAGATATCTCCCAGGCGGAGTAAATCGGCCGGGAAGAATTTAAAAACGGCGGGGCGGTTCCGGGGAGGAACCGTGCCGCCGCTGTCAGTTCTCGCCCCAGTCCAGAACGCCTGTCTTCACAGCTACTTCATACCGGGATATTTTATAATTCAGGCGGTTCAGAGCTGCCTCAATCTGCTCTTTCTGCTGGAGGAGATGGTCCTTCTGCTCTTTCAGCAGAGACAGCCGGTCCGGTATGGTGGAGTCCCCCTGCTGACAGAGCTGGACGTATTCCAGCAGGACCTCCACGGACAGACCGGCTCCCCTCATACATTTGGCCAGCTCCACCCAGCCCAGATCACTTTCCTGATAATTGCGGATTCCGCCGGAGCTTCTGGTCACCCGGGGAATAAGCCCTACCTTTTCATAATAGCGGAGGGTGCCCTGGGGAATGTCAAATTTTTCACTCACTTCCTTGATGGTCATCTGATTCACCTCCTGTCATTGTTCTTTTCTTCTTCCAGTATAGCTCCTGAAGCTGGCTTTAAGTCAAGAGGACACACAGAAAAAACACATTTTTTTCTGCTTCTTTTCAGGCTGCCTTGGTATAATGTGAGCACTTAACGAGGTATTTCGCGAGTTTAGTGCGAATATATGCCTGGACACTTAGCCAGGTTCCTCACGAGCTTAGTGGCCATGGTAAAACAGAGAAAAGAGATTTATGAAACAGAAATCCGGTCTTTGGCAGGAGGGATGAATATGACTGGAAAGAAAAAAAGAGCGCTGGCGCTGATGCTGGCGGCGGGAACGGCTGCTGCGGCGGTATTTCCGTCCTATGGAGACGATGAGGAGGAAATCAGCAGCGTAGTTCTGCGGATTGAGTCGGAGATCGAGGTGGGGGACAGCGGAAGCGATGTGTCGGTCACCGTGACCTCGGACAGATACGAAGTGGATGAGGCGGAGGTTACCAACGAGCCGGACGATGAGTGGGAGGACGGCGACAATCCCAGAATCCGTGTGACGCTGACAGCTGCTGACGGCTATTATTTTGAATCGGGGCTTTCAAAGAGTGATGTCACCCTGCGGGGGGACAGCGCAACTGTTTCATCTGTGAGCCGGAGCCGGGATGAACTGACCGTCTATGTGACGCTGGATGACCTGGAAGGGGATGCAGATGACTATGATCTGGAGGTCTATGATCTGTACTGGGATGAAGAAGACGGAACGGCATACTGGGAGGGGGCGGACGATGCCGTCCGCTATGAGGTAAGGCTCTACCGGGGGGGCAGCGCTGTGACAGAGGTGCGGACCACTGACAATGACAGCTACAGCTTCGCCGGCGATCTGACCGGTGCCGGTACGTATACCTTTCGGGTCCGGGCTGTATACAGTTCGTCTGTCAAGGGGGACTGGGAAGCTTCGGATTCCTGGTATCTCACATCTGACGAGGCGGATGAGCTGAGGGAAAATGCCGTCAGCTACAGTTCCGGCAGCACCCTGGGAGGCCCGGGATACTCCGCCCAGGGAGCCTGGTTAAAGGACGACGTCGGCTGGTGGTACTGCAATGCGGATAAGAGTTATCCGGCTTCCTGCTGGCAGTTAATCGATGGAAAGTGGTATTATTTCAATGATTCGGGATACATGACCACAGGCTGGATTCTATGGAACGATGTCTGGTATTACTGCGGCGCTGACGGCGCCATGCTCACCGGTACGATGACTCCTGACGGCTACTATGTGGGGGCTGACGGAGCCTGGATTCCGTAAAGAAATAAAATTGTCCGTATTTCGTAATAAAAAATTCGCCCACGAAAAGCTGGGAATATGGTATAATGTGAGCACTTAACGAGGTATTACACGAATTTAGTGCGAACATATGCCTGGACACTTAGCAAGGTACTTCACGAGCTTAGTGTCCATGGTAAACTGTTTCCATTGGCAGAGAACCGCGTGTCGGAAAGTCCGGCGGGGTCTGCCCTCAGTCAAAGTGAAAATCAGACCGGCGCCGGACGCCACCCGTCCGCCGGCATCAGGAGGTAGATGGATCATGAGATGCAAGAAAATACGGACAGCTGTTCTGGCGGCCTGCATCGCAGGTATGGCGGCATTTCCCGCTTTTGCGGAGGGATATAATCTGGATGTGACAAATCTGAGATGGGACGAGAGCACCGGTACGGCACAGTGGGACGCTGCCGGGGATGCCACCAGCTATGAGGTGAGACTTTACATGGACGGGAATCCCATTGCAGATGCCAGGACGGTTTCCGGCACCAGCTGTACTTTTCCCGGGGCCATGATGGGAGGAAACTATACGTTTCAGGTGCGAGCCGTTTATGACGCCTCCAATAAGGGAGAGTGGGAGACCTCAGATGTCTGGAACATCTCCTGGGCGGATATCGGAGCGATGCCGGAGTACAGCTATTACGGCAACAGCAGCGGAGGTCCCGGAGATCCCAACGCGTCTTTGAGCAGCACCTGGGTTCAGGACGACGCAGGCTGGTGGTACCGCAACCCCGATCAGGGCTATCCGGCCTCCTGCTGGCAGCAGATCGACGGAAAATGGTATTATTTTAACGAGTACGGATACATGGTGACCGGATGGGTTCTGTGGAACGATATCTGGTATTACTGCGGTGCTGACGGAGCCATGCTGACCGACACGGTGACACCGGACGGATACACGGTGGGCAGCGACGGAGCCTGGATCCAGCAGTGAGACAGAGTCAGAACAATAAAAGCGATACATTATAAATAAGCGCACCATATAAGCGATAGGCGGAATTTTCCGCAGCTATGAAAAACCTCTGGCGTTTCGGCGGTCACCTGCCCGGATGCCGGAGGTTTTTTGTTTCCGATTTCCATAGCCCCGTCTTGAAGAAAACCCAGCGTTATGGTATAATATGAGCGCTTAACGAGGTCTTTCACGAGTTTAGCGCGAATATATGCCTGGGCTTTTTGCAGGGCTTTCATGAGCCTGGCGCCCGGGTCAGAATATATCCACAGGGAAAGCAGGAAAGGAGAAATTTTATGAAGAAGGAAGTTCTGACGTTTGTGACAGAAAAAACCCGTGAACTGATGGCGGCGTCGTCCTGCTGCGGAGAGCTGAAAGCGGCAGCTCAGGCATGGCTGGATGCGGCAGGTACGGATCAGGAGGCGGAAGCGACGAAAGCTTATATCGCTGAGCTGGAAGCGGATATTATGCCGGTGGACGGCCTGATCGCCTTTGCGGAGTCTGAGGGCGGAGCGCAGGTGTTCGGACCGGAAAAGAGCCGGGAAGTGGCGGATCACGGAAAAAAGATCAAAGCTGCCGGAGCAAAATACTGTGATTGTCCTGCCTGTGCGGCAGCGGAGGCGATTCTCACTGAAAAAGATCATATGCTGGCCTGAAAAGGTCTGTAACTGGAAGGTGCCGGCTGGAAACAGCCGGCATTTTACTTGTAAAAGCCCGGCAGGCCGGATTGCGAATGCAGGTCGGATCGCATGAGTGCGCAGCACGGAGCGGTCCGAGGGCTTTCATGGTTCGTGGTGTCCGCGTTAGCGGGCACGGAGGTTTGCGCAATAAGTCCGACGGGGCGGCCCGGCGGAAAAGAAAGGATATAGATGAGAAAAATTCTGGTGATTTTAGGCGGGGGCAGAGCCAGGGGAAATACGGCTCAGCTGGCAGAGGCCTTTGCAGAGGGAGCCAGAGAGGCGGGGCATCAGGCGGAGATCGTCTCTTTGCTGAAATACCAGGTAAACGGATGCCTGGGCTGCAATGCCTGCCGGTATGGGAAACCCTGTGTTCAGAAGGATGATTTCTCCCGGCTGGTGCCGAAGATCCTGGAGGCGGATCTGATCGCTTTTGCGTCTCCCTTGTATTTCTGGACGATTTCGTCCAAACTGAAGGCGTTTATCGAACGGTTTTACTGCCTGGCAGAGGAGGATCCCGATCCTCTTTTGGGCAGGTATGAAAAATATCCGGTAAAGGACAGCGTGCTTCTCATGTCCTCCGCCGACAATTTTTTCTGGACCTTTGAACAGGCGGAGTCCTACTATCAGTTTGCCGTGGTGAATTATATCGGTTTCCGGGACCGGGGAAGGCTGCTGGCGGGCGGCTGCGGCAGCACCAACGGAAAGCCGGGGATTCAGGAGACGGACCATCTGAAGCAGGCCTTTGAATTTGGAAAGAATGTTTATCATGAAGAGAGGCCGCAGCCGGAAATCTGACGGAAAGCGGCCGGAAAGGAAAGAATATGAAAAGGAAGAAAACGGGAATTGCGGTGTTTCTGGCGGCGGTGCTGGTGAGCACCTGTGTGCCGCAGATCAGTCCGGCGGGGCCGGATATGCTGGTGGCGGAAGCCCACGGAGGAAGGACAGACGGCCGGGGCGGTCACCGGGATAATAAAAACAGGAGCGGTCTGGGAAGTTATCACTACCACTGCGACGGATATCCCGCCCATCTGCATCCGGACGGCGTCTGCCCTTACCGGTCCGGTCAGGCGGCTGAGAGTACGCCTGCACCTCGGACGGAGGAAACAGAAGCTGCCGCTGCCGCGGAGATTCCGGAAAACATTGATCTGGTGTTTGACCCGGTGTATTATGCCGACCATAATCCGGATCTTTGCCAGGCGTTCGGCTATGACAGAGACTGTCTGCTGGAACATTTCCTTACTTCGGGGATGAAAGAGGGACGGGTTGCCAGAGAGGACTTTGATGTGAATGTTTACCGGAGAAATTATCAGGACCTGCAGGAGGCCTACGGGGACGATCTGCCGTCCTATTACCGCCATTACATGGACTGCGGCTGCAGAGAGGGCCGGACAGCATCCTGAACGGAGCTGCGCCTGCGGGAAAACAGATTATTCAGGAAAATGGAAAAGAGTGTGAAGAGGAAGTTCAGAAGACGACAGAGAGTTGAAGCGCAATTCTGAAAATTAATTTGCAGATGTACATGTTAAAAACTTGACAATCTGCGGCCGAGATGGTAAGTTATTATGGTGAAGTCAACATTTCAGTTGCAAAATGATTTGGAGGGCGTAATATGGATAAAGGAAATTTAATTGGAATTGGAGTCATGGCGGCGGCATCCGCGGCTCTGGTGGCTGTGGCGGGACCTGCCTATGATTCCCTGCAGCAGTCAAGGCTGGAGGAGGCCGCCGGCGGCGAGGAGATCGTTACGGTTACCGGCGAGGGCGAAGGTTACGGCGGCGTGATCACAGCGGAAGTGACTGTGGCGGGAGACAAAATCCTGGATCTGAAGCTGACCGGAGAGGGCGAGACGCCGGAAATCGGCGGAACGGCACTTTCCTCTCTGCAGGAGGCAATTGTGGCCAATCAGAGTCTGGACGGCGTGGAGGCAGTGACCGGAGCGACCTGGACGTCCAACGGCGCATTTGATGCGATCCGCTCCGCCATGGGCGAGGAGACCCAAGAGGAGAGCGAGGCGGCAGAGCAGGAAGAGGTTCAGGCAGCCGGCCTTACTCACGGACTGGGAATTTACTCCACCGGCCGCCTTGGCCCGGGAAGTGATGACCAGGGTGCGGGTGTGTACAGCATTAACGAAGTTGCGGCATACGTGCTTTTTGACAGCGAAGGCCGGATCGTGGATTTGGAGGTGGACCAGCTGGAAGTGGCAACCCCCAACTACGACGGCGCAGGCATGCCGGACTTTACCGGTTTCCCGGGACAGAGCTACAATGCGGACGAGGATCATGACGCGGTAGTGGATACGGTCTGGGAGCAGACAGAGGAAGACTTCCTGGCACAGGTGGAGAGCTGGCAGACGAAGCGCCAGAGAGGCGATTCCTACAAGCTGAATTCCGGTACCTGGGAAGAGGAGATGGACATTTTCGAGGAAGCCTTCAAGGGCATGACCGTGGAGGAGCTGGAGCAGTGGTATGAGAAATACTGTTCTGACGTAAACGGAAGACCTCTTTTCGGAACCTCTGAGGATGAGCAGGATGTGGCAAAATATGAGGCTCTCACCGAGGAGGAGAAGAACTCCATGGATGCTGTTTCCGGAGCGACCATGTCTTTAAACGACGCTCACGGAAATATCCTGGGAGCTATTGTGAAGGCATATGATAACCGCCGCCCGGTAGAAGGGGCGAAGATCGCAAAGATCGGCCTCGGATTTACCAACACCGGCCGTCTCGGACCGGGAAGCGACGATCAGGGAACAGCAGTGTACAGCTTCAACACTCAGGCGGTAGGCGCCTGCTACGATGAGGAAGGAAAGATCGTATCTCTTTATACTGACGTAATGGAAGTGGCGACTCCCAACTATGACGGAGCCACCATGCCCAACTTTACCGGTTTCCCGGGACAGAGCTACAACGCGGACGAGGACCACGACGCGGTAGTGGATGCTGTCTGGGAGCAGACAGAGGAAGACTTCCTGGCACAGGTGGAAGGCTGGCAGACAAAGAGAGAGCGGGGCGATTCCTACAAGCTGAATTCCGGTACCTGGGAAGAAGAGATGGATATCTTTGAGGACTTCTTTGCAGGCATGACCACGGAAGAGGTGAGCGGCTGGTACGCTTCCTACTGCTCTGACGTGAGCGGAAGACCGCTGTTCGGCACATCCGAGAACGAGGAAGATGTGGCCAAATATGACGGATTCACCGAGGAAGAGAAGAGCGCCATGGATGCGGTTTCCGGAGCGACCATGAGCCTTCGGGATGCTCACGGCGATATTCTGGGCGCCATTGAGAACGCATGGGCAAACGCCAAGGACACCAATATCACCGTAGCGGAATAAGAAATATCACAGCAACAGAATAAAAAGCGGGAAACCTGCGCGGAGGAGAAATCGTCTGCGCAGGTTTTTTATGTCATAAGCCCGGTTTTTTGTTTTCTGAAGAATGTCTATAATTGAGAAAAGTATGGGAAATACTGTTCCTGAAGACATTGAACAAGGAGGGGCTTATGAAAATGAAGGAGACGAAACGGATCATAGATGAGGAACTGCTGGAGCGCTACCAGTCCTGGATGGAGGAAAATGAAAAGAGCGGAGGAACGGTGCGGAAATACCGGTATTACCTGGAACAGTTCCGACAGTTTGCGGGAGACGGGGAGGTGACCAGGCGGCTGGCGGTCCAGTGGAAGGAAGAGCTTAAAAGAAAGTTTTCTCCCGGAACGGTCAACGGCGCCCTGGCGGCCCTGAACGGACTGTTTCGCTTCTGCGGCTGGGAGGATCTGCAGGTGCGGTTTTTAAAGGTGGGGCGCCAGATGTTCCGCCCGGTGAGACAGGAGCTGTCGAAAAAGGAATATATCCGTCTGGTGCAGGCCGCCAGAAACGGCGGGGATGAGAGGCTGGCTCTTCTGCTTCAGACCATCTGTTCCACCGGCATCCGTGTTTCGGAGCTGTCGGGAGTTACGGTGGAGGCGGTCCGGATCCGGACCGCCAGCGTGGAATGCAAGGGGCGGATCCGGACGGTATTTCTGCCGGAGAAGCTCTGCAAGCTGCTGAAAGGCTATGCCGGAAAACGGCAGATCCAGTCCGGCCCCATATTTGTCACCAGGAGCGGCAGGCCCCTTGACCGGAGCAATATCTGGAGAGATATGAAAAAGCTGGGAAAAGCGGCCCGGGTGGATGAGAAAAAGATCTTTCCTCACAATCTCCGTCATCTGTTTGCCAGGATGTACTACAGTCAGGAAAAGGATCTTCTTCGCCTGGCGGATATTCTCGGACACAGCGACATCAATACCACCAGAATCTATACGGCAGAAAGCGGAGAAAATCATATCCGCCGGCTGGAGGCCCTGGGGCTGGTGGTGGAATCATACAACAGAATATCTCTTTTGTTGTAAAAAAGAAGTTAAAAATCAGGTCTCTCCATTCTGTTTACATATGAAAATCTGTTTGAAATTGTTTTTTCGCATTAAAAAGAAGCTGACAATTTAATTGACAGCTTTTGTTGTTGTGCTCAGAGCAAATGCCGGCGGATTTTTGCCTGTTTTATGGAATTGACAGCAATTTTGTAGTATAATGAACGAAAAAGGAAGATCCGTTTACAACAAAAGAGATATTCTGTTGTAAACCGGTCTTCGCAGCGATTTTGTGAAAGGAATGATCGAAATTTGGCTGAGCTGCGAATCCGTATGCTGGGAAATCTGATGATGGAATGGAATGGA
>DXBC01000174.1 GCA_019116745.1 Candidatus Lachnoclostridium stercorigallinarum | reverse complement strand
ACCAGACGCTGATGGAGGTCTACAGTATGCTGGATCTGGAAGCCCTTGGCCGGGCGGCCGCTCTGGTGGACCAAAGCGACATGGTTTATCTGTACGGCCGGGGAGAGTCGCTGATGGCCTTGAATTATTTTGCCGCGGACCTGCGCCGCATCGGGAAAATTTCTAAAACTGAACCCCTAGACGGTTTCAACCGTATTTTCCACTACGAGAATCAGAAAAAGCTGACCCAGTGTGCCGTTTTGCTGTCCCAGTTTGCCAACAACCGGATGCTGATCCAGAATTTCCGGGTTCTAAAGGAGCAGGATATTCCTATCATCATGATACACGGCAATCCGGAGAACATTCTGCTGAAGCAGGCGGCCGTCTCCATCTGTTTCCACAACGGGGAGACGAACAGCAAGTTTGGCTCCTTTTCCTCCCGGGTAGTAAAGCAGTACATTCTGGATGTGCTGTACGCCATGATCTTTTCTCTTCACTATGAAAAGAATGTGGAGCGTGTACACCGCTACGCGGAGACGGTGGAGAAATGGAACCGGTATGTCCATGGAATCGAGCGGTGACAGAAAGCCCCGCAATTTCATCTTGCATTTGCCGGTCAGAAGGACTATAATTTCTGTATCTGAATAAACGAAGTCTTCGAGGGCAGGGTGAAATTCCCGATTGGCGGTAAAGTCCGCGAGCAGAAATGCAGATTTGGTGCGATTCCAAAACCAACAGTGAAAGTCTGGATGAAAGAAGACGTGCCGCGCCCGGAAGGCCTGGCACATGTTCCTGAATATAAAGCACCTGAGAGACAAAAGTTTTTCAGGTGTTTTTTGCGTGGAGGCTGCCGTGTCCGCACGAGCAGCCATTTGCCGGGCAGCGAGCAGCGAAGCTGCGAGCCCCGTCCGGAGCAGAACTATTTTCAGGAGGTATTTGTTATGGACAACAAGACAAAACGAATCACCATGATCGGCATGCTGTGTGCCGTCGCTTTTCTCGTCACCGTGGTCTGCCGGATTCCGGTGGTGCTGTTTCTTAAGTATGAGCCGAAGGATGTGGTTATCTCCATCGGCGGCTTTCTCTTCGGGCCGATGACGGCTTTCATTATCTCTGTGATTGTTTCTTTTGTGGAGATGTTCACCATCAGCGACACCGGCTTTATCGGGCTGATCATGAATGTGCTTTCCACCTGCAGCTTTGCCTGCACGGCGACCTATATCTACAAGAAGCACCGCACCATGAAAGGGGCTGTAGCGGGACTGCTCACCGGCGTTCTGCTTACCACGGCAGTGATGCTGCTGTGGAATTATCTGATTACCCCCATCTATATGGGGTATCCCAGAGAGGCGGTGAAGGCCCTTCTGATCCCGGCATTCCTTCCCTTCAACCTGCTGAAGGGCGGCATCAATATGGCTCTGACCCTGCTGATCTATAAGCCGGTGGTCACGGCCCTTCGGAAAGCGGGGCTGGTAGAGTCTTCCGGCGCCGGGACAAAGGGCAGACGCACAGGAATGGTGCTGGTGGCGGCCCTGATTCTCGTCACCTGCGTATTTTTCGTTCTGGTGCTTCAGGGAGTGGTCTGAAAAACGTTGATTTCCCTGGAAATTTTTTCGTTCCGATGATATACTTTTATTATCGCAGAATCCGGCAGAATGCGCCAGTGACGCGCTGTGCCGGATTCTTTTTATACTGCGGAAGACGGGAGAAAACATATGAATTGTACATCCTTTACATTTGCCGATATTTTTGCCGGAATCGGAGGCGTGCGCCTGGGATTTGAACAGGCCGGAGGAACCTGTGTGTTTGCCAGCGAAACGGATCCTGATGCCAGACGGACTTATGAAGAAAATTTCGGTGTTCTGCCGGCAGGAGATATCCGGGAAACAAATCCGGAGGAGCTTCCGGATTTTGACATTCTGCTGGCAGATTTCCCTTATTCGCTTTCGAAGCTGGAAGGGGAGAGCGGCCTGTTTCAGGCGGTGGAGAATATTCTGCGGGTGAAGCGGCCGGAGGCATTTTTCCTGGAAAACGGGAAAAATCTCCTGTCCCACGCGGGGGGAAAGACCTACGGAGAGATCAGGCGCCGGCTTTCCGGGCTGGGATATACGGTTTACGGGAAAGTGCTGAACGCCTGGGATTACGGCGTGCCCCAGAAACGGGAACGGCTGGTCACTGTGGGGTTTGCGGAACCCATTCTCTTTGCATTTCCGGAGGCGTTTCCGGAGGAGAGGAGAAAGACTCTGTCGGAGATTCTGGAGCCGGAGGGAGCGGTGAAGAAAAGCTATTATGTAAGCCTGAAAATCCGGGACCGGAAGATGAAAAAAATGCTGGAGCGCTGCGGGAAGGAGCCGGAACGTCCTTACGTCACCAACGAAAACGTCTCCGGCATGGTGACGCCTCACCGCTATGCCTGTTCCCTGAGAGCCGGGGCAAGCGCCAATTATCTGCTGGTCAACAATGAGCGGCGCATGACGGAACGGGAACTGTTCCGTCTCCAGGGCTTTCCCGACAGTTACCGGATGCCGGACTCTTTTGTGGAGGTGAAGAATCTGACGGGAAACAGCTCTGTCGTGCCCATGGTGCAGTCGGTGGCGGAACGGATGATGTCTGCCGTGGAACTGTATCAGGGAGAGACGGTGGGATTGGAGCGGGGAACGGCGAAGGCGGCCTTGGATCGCTTCCTCAGACGGAAAGGACAGGAAACATGGAGAGTGATTCAGGCGGCGGAGATTTTGTATCAGAAGCGGATGAATCCGGAGCTGAAGCTGGAAAATGCCTCTGCCTACAAGGAGGAGAGCCGGCTGTGGCGGGATGAAATGGGAGAGCGGCTTCTGGGAACGGATTACCGGCCTCCCCTCTCCGGCCAGGACAGCCTGTTCTATAAAAATGCCCTTCCCCCGGAGGTGCTGAAAGTTCTGGGAGAGGAAAACAACCGCACCGGCGGAGCGGTGGAGGCCTATATTTACCGGAAACTGACGGAAAAAGAAAGGATTCTGACAGAGCTTCTGAAGCCGTGGCTTTCCGGGAATGGCGGTCCTGATGCAGGCAAATTCCTGTCGGCCCTGTTAAAGGGGCTTTCTGTCCCCGGCATGGAGGCGGAGGAGCGGATGGCCCGGGAGGCTGCGGTGCGCGCCCTGCTTAAGACCTTTGGAAAAGTCCTGGGAGCGGGACTTTCGGCGGAAGGAGAAAAACAGACGGACATTCTGTCCGCAGCGGCAGGGCTGCTTACAGGGAGAGAGCAGGGCGACGGAGGATTTTTCACGGCAGAATGTCTGGAGCTGTGGTTTGAGCGGATGATGGACGGCCCCTGCAAAAGGAAGATGGGGGGAGTGGCAGCGGAATTTCTCGCCGGAGAGCTGTCGGCTTCGTTTTCCGGGCGCAACAGGCCGTGGAAAGCCCTGGCAGACCGCGGGTATGAGACGATCAGGGACGGTTTCTGGAGATGAAACAGGGCGGAGCGGCGATTGCTCCGGACAGTCACTCAGCCTCCCGGACCATAGCTGCAATTTTCCCGGCGGCTTCCTCCGGGCTGATGTGAGAGACGTCCAGCTTTACGGAGGGAAAGTCCCGGTAACATTCCAGGCGGGCCACGCTTCGTTCGATCACGTCCTCGGTGCGGAGTCCGGCCTCCACGTCTTTTTGGAGCCGGAGTCGGAGAGCCTCTTCAGAGCAGATCAGGGAGACGGTGAGAACCCGGCAGTTTGACAGCTTCAGGCGGGATAAAATGTCCCGGAGAATTTCTTCCTGGTGGATAACCCAGCAGAAGATGATGTGTTCCAGGGCGGAGCAGGCGAGAAACTGGTTCAGAAGAAAGGCGATATTTTCCAGAACCATGGCTTTTGTCTCCTCCGTCACGATGAAAGGGTGCATATTCCAGCACCAGTCTCCGTCCAGAAAGACATTGGCTGGCAGGAGTTCAGCCAGGCGGCGGCAGACAGTGGTTTTTCCTGCGCCCATGGTTCCGTTTACAATAATCAGAGTTTTCATGAGAGTGATCTCCTTCGTATAATTTTTTTTATTATAACAGAAAACAGGGGAGGGGTACAGAATGCAGGTGGTTTATCCATCCTATTACCATAGATTTTCCTGCAGCGCGTCTGCCTGTCCTGACACCTGCTGTCAGGGCTGGGGGATTTCCATTGACAGGGAGACTTATGGAAAATATATGTCTATGGGCGGGCTGATGGGAGCAAAGCTGCGCAGCCATATCGACCATGACCGGCGGCGCTTTCTGCTGAACCATCAGGGGCGCTGCGTGTTTCTGGACAGGCACGGTCTGTGCGGCCTCTGTGTGGATCTGGGAGAAGAGATGATGTGCCGGACCTGCCGGATTTATCCCCGTCACCAGGAATCTTACGGGGAACTGGCGGAGGTGAGCCTTTCTCTCTCCTGTCCGGCAGCGGCGGAGCTGGTTCTGAATCTGAAAGAGCCGCCGGAATACCGGATACGGGAGCGGATTTCCGGACGGGAAAGGGAAGATTCGGCGGAGAAAGGGCTTTCGGCAGAAGAGAAAGAGCTGCTGGACGGCCTGTTTGCGGTGCGCAGGGCCATGTTCGGACTTCTTCGGAGAACAGATCTGAGGGCAGATACCCGCGCGGGCGCGGTTCTGGCTCTGGCTCACGACGCGGAACCCCGCCTGCGCCGCGGGGACAGAGGCGGAGCGGAGGCGGTCTGCTCCAGGTATGGGGCGGCCTCTGCAGAGAAGCTGGAGAACCTTTTTGCGGGCAGCCGGGAGATGGGATTTCAGAGGAGGCAGTTGGAGGAGGAGTATCTGGCTGAGCTGATGAAGCTGGAGACGGTCTCAGGCGGCTGGGAGGAGCTTTTAACGGCGGCCCGGAATGCAGGAAATGCCCGCCCCAGAGCCGGGGCATGGCGGAAGGCGGGAGAAGAGAGGGTCGGACAGGAGAGAGCCGGACAGGAGAGAGCCGGACAGGAGCTGAATCTGCTGGAATACTTCCTTTACCTGCTGTATCCCGGAGCGGTTTATGACGGGGACGGCTGGTCGAAGGCAAAGCTTGCGGTGTTCAGCCTTCTCGCTGTGAGACGTCTGTCGGCGGGACTGAAAGACGGGAGAGAAGACGCGAAGGGGGAGGCGGAGACTGGGGACCCGTTTGTGCGGGCGGCCTGGCTGTATTCCCGCCAGGTGGAACACTCGGATGCCAATCTCAGACGGCTGGAAACCTTTGTGGCAGAGAGCAGAAGCTGCGCCCTGTCCCAGATGCTGGCCTGTCTGCTGGGCGGTACGGAGTGAGGGCCCATGACTGCTGGAAATCTGCGGTCCGTTCAGGAAAGCCGTTGTATTTTCCGGGCCTTCGTTATATAATATGAGGACACGGAAGGCGGACAGCCTTCAAAAACCATACAGGAGTGAAAAAAGTGATGAATAAAATCAGAACCAGATATGCCCCCAGTCCCACGGGACGGATGCATGTGGGAAATTTGAGAACGGCGCTTTACGCCTACCTGATCGCAAAACACGAGGGGGGAGATTTCCTTCTCCGCATTGAGGATACAGACCAGGAGAGATATGTGGAGGGAGCGGTGGATATTATTTACCGCACTCTGGCGGAGACCGGCCTGATTCATGATGAGGGACCGGACAAGGACGGGGGGGTGGGCCCCTACGTTCAGAGCGAGCGTCAGGCCGCCGGCATCTATATGGAGTATGCCAAAAAGCTGGTGGAAAAGGGTGAGGCTTACTATTGCTTTTGTACCCAGGAGCGTCTGGACAGCTTAAAAAAGACGGTAAACGGCGAGGAGATCATGACCTATGACAAGCACTGCCTCCATCTGTCAAAGGAAGAGGTAGAGGCCAACTTAGAGGCTGGAATGCCCTTTGTTATCCGTCAGAATAACCCCACAGAGGGAACCACCACCTTCCACGACGAGATCTACGGGGACATTACGGTGGACAATTCCGAGCTGGACGACATGATCTTAATCAAGTCCGACGGCTATCCTACCTACAACTTTGCCAACGTGGTGGACGACCATCTCATGGGAATCACCCATGTGGTTCGCGGAAATGAGTACCTTTCCTCCTCCCCCAAGTACAACCGTCTTTACGACGCTTTTGGCTGGGAGGTTCCGGTGTACGTTCACTGCCCCCTGATCACCAACGAGGAGCACAAGAAACTGTCCAAGAGAAGCGGACACTCCTCCTATGAGGATCTGATCGAGCAGGGATTTATCTCCGAGGCTGTGGTCAACTACGTGGCCCTTCTGGGATGGTCTCCGGAGAGCAACCGGGAGATCTTCTCTCTGGAGGAGATGGTGAAGGAATTTGACTATCACCGGATGAGCAAATCCCCGGCGGTCTTTGACATGACGAAGTTAAAATGGATGAACGGCGAGTATATGAAGGCCATGGACTTTGAGAAGTTCTACGAGAGGGCGGAAGGCTATATCCGTCAGGTGATCAAAAAGGATCTGGATCTGAGAAAGATCGCCGCCATGGTGAAGACCAGAATCGAGATCTTCCCGGACATTGCGGATCACATCGATTTCTTTGAGGAGCTTCCGGAGTACGATGTATCCATGTACACCCATAAGAAGATGAAGACCGACTCCGCCAAATCCCTGGCGGTGTTACAGGAAACTCTGCCCATTCTGGAGGCCCAGGAAGACTTCAGCAACGATGCTCTCTACGCCTCTCTTTCCCAGTATGTGACGGAGAAAGGCTACAAGACCGGCTTTGTAATGTGGCCCCTGCGGACGGCAGTGTCCGGCAAGCAGATGACCCCTGCCGGCGCCACGGAGATCATGGAGGTGCTGGGCAAGGAGGAGACATTAAGGCGCATCCGCATCGGCATCGAAAAGCTGGAAGCAGATACCAATGGCATTTAACGAGGCCCAGGAGGCGGCCATTCGTCACCGGGAAGGGCCTATCCTGGTTCTGGCGGGCCCCGGCTCCGGCAAGACCACAGTGCTGACGGAGCGGGTCCGGATGCTGACGGAGGAAGGAGTGGTTTCCCCGGGAAATATTCTGGTGATCACCTTCACCAGGGCTGCTGCCAGGGAGATGCAGACCCGCTTCGAGCGCCTGGTGGGCGGAAAGAAGCTGCCGGTGACCTTCGGCACCTTCCACAGCGTATTTTTCCGCATTCTGAAGCTGGCCTACGGCTACCAGGCAAAGGATATTGTACGGGAGGAACAGCGGGTTCAGTTTCTGAAGGAACTGACGGACGAGGAGGAGATTGAGACGGAGGATGAGGCCGATTTCATCTCCTCCGTTCTGGGTGAAATCAGCGCCGTGAAAGGGGAGATGATGGATCTTTCCTGCTATTACTCCAAAAACTGCCCGGAGGAAGTGTTTAAACGGCTGTATCACGGCTATGAGGAGAAGCTGCGGGCTCTGGGACTCATCGATTTTGACGACATGATGGTGATGTGCTGGGAGCTGTTTACCCAGAGAAAGGACATTTTGTCGGCCTGGCAGAAAAAGTACACCTATATTCTGATCGACGAGTTTCAGGACATCAACCGGATCCAGTATGAGATTGTCCGGATGCTGGCTCTCCCGGAAAACAACCTGTTTATCGTGGGAGATGACGACCAGTCCATCTACCGGTTCCGGGGAGCGAAGCCGGAGATCATGCTGGGTTTTGAGCGGGATTATCCGGAAGCCAGAAAGGTGCTGCTGGACGTCAATTACCGTTCCACAAAGACCATAGTGGAGACGGCAGGCCGCCTCATCGCCCACAATAAAACCCGTTTTCCCAAGGAGATACGGGCGGAACAGGGAATGGGTGCGCCGGTGCGCACCTGTTTTTATCCCGACGCGAAGGACGAGGCCCTGGCGGTGGTGAAGGAAATCCTGGCGTGGCGGGACGGAGGCTATCCCCTGTCGGACATTGCCGTCATCTACCGTACCAGCCTGGAACCCCGCCTTCTGGTGGAGCGGCTCATGGAGTACAATGTCCCCTTTAAGACCAGGGACAGCCTGCCCAACATTTACGAGCATTGGATTTCCAGGAATATTCTGGCCTACATCCGGGCGGCCATGGGAGATCTGGACCGGGGAACGGTGCTGGAGTTTATCAACCGTCCCAAGCGGTATATCAGCCGGGACGCTCTGGAGACCTCTCCCGTATCCTGGGAGAAGGTAAAATCCTTCTATCAGGACAAGGACTGGATCGCCGGGCGGGTGGAACAGCTGGAATTTGACCTGTCTGCCATCGGCAGGCTGAAGCCGGCCGCCGCGGTGAATTATATCCGCAAGGCGGTTGGATATAATGATTATCTGAGAGAGTACGCCCGGTTCCGCCGGATGAAGGAGGAAGAGCTGCTGGAGGTGGCGGATCAGCTTCAGGAGAGCGCCTCCGGATTTCAGAGTTTTTCCGCCTGGTTTGCCCACATGGAAGAGTACGGAAAGGAGCTGGAAGCCCAGGCCAGGAGCCAGACGGAGCCGGCGGGAGACCGGGACGGGGTGGCTCTTATGACCATGCACGGCTCCAAAGGCCTGGAATACCGGATTGTCTACATCATTGACGCCAACGAGGGGATTACGCCCCATCGGAAGGCGGCGCTGGAGGCGGATCTGGAGGAAGAACGGCGGATGTTTTATGTGGCCATGACCAGGGCGAAGGAACGGCTGTGCATCTGCAGCGTGAAGGAGCGGTACGGAAAAAAGCAGGAGCCGTCCCGCTTTATCCGGGAGTATTACGGAAAGGAGAGCCAGTGAAAGAAAGAGGACTGATACACATTTACTGCGGCGACGGAAAGGGAAAGACTACCGCCGCCGTGGGACTGGCGGTGAGGGCCGCCGGGAGAGGAAAAAGGGTTCTGATTTCCCGTTTTTTAAAGACGGAGGATTCCGGGGAGGTGGCGGTGCTTCGCTCCATTCCGGGAATCACAGTGCTGCCCTGCGAGCGCACCTTCGGCTTCCTCTTCCGCATGAGCGCGGAGGAGAAAAAAGAGGCGGCTGCCTATTTTCAGGGACAGTTTGAGAAAACGGCGGCCATGGCAGGGGACTTTGACCTGCTTATAATGGACGAGATCATGGCGTCCGTCGGCGGCGGCGTGGTGTCGGAGGAGAGCGTCCTGGAGTTCCTGGATCACAAGCCGGAAGAGCTGGAGGTGGTGCTCACCGGCCGGAACCCGTCGGAGGAACTTCAGAAAAGAGCCGACTATATTTCCGAGATCCGGGCGGTGCGCCACCCCTTTGAAAAGGGGATCGGAGCCAGAGAAGGCATCGAGTACTGAGACGGGAGCCGGGGCAGTCCGGAAGCCGGCAAGGCAGCCGCAGGCCATGCCCCCGGACGAGAAAACAGTTGCATTTTTTCCCTGTCTCTGATACAGTGGAGTCAGAAACGGGAGGCAGTCTCCCGGCAAAGAGAGGTTAAAAGATGAGCGATAAGAATAATTTTATGGAAGAGCCGTCTGAGGAGATGACGGTAACCCTGACTCTGGATGACGGTTCCCAGCTGGAATGTGTGATCCTGACGATTTTTGAGGCCGGAGGAAGAGATTATATCGCCCTGCTTCCCATGGACGGCGAGGATGCCGACGAGGGAGAGGTGTATCTGTACCGTTATACGGAGATCGACGGCAATCCGGATCTGCAGAACATCGAGGACGACGAGGAGTACGAGATTGTGGCAGATGCCTTTGATGAGCTTCTGGACGAGCAGGAATACGATGAGCTTGTGGGAGAGGACGAGCTGGACGACTGAGAGGGACGGCCTGTCTGAAACGATGTGAGAAAAAAGTGCCGCCGGCGGTATTATCCGCCGGCGGTATTTCTGTTTCAGGAGCGTTTTTTCTTTTTCTTTCCGGGCTGGTGTTCCAGGTATTCCTGTACCTTGCTCTGGATGGAACGGACAGCTTTGAGATAGTGGAGGCGGGTATATTCCACCGCCAGATCCCGATCTCCCTCTTCCAGAGCTTTTACAATGTTTTCATGCTCCTCGTAGGTGTGGGGAGCTCTGGTATCCCGGATGGGGAGGATGGTTTCAAACAGCATGTCGTTTTTGGTCTGGAGCTTGTAATGCTCTGAGAGAGGATGGTTGCCGGACCGCTCTACGATCAGGGCGTGAAATTCATGGTCCAGGCGATTGCGCTCCGGGCCGCTGGCAGCATTCAGAAGCTGTTTATTGATCTCCCGCAGCTGACGGATGTCCTCTTCGGTAATGTGGTCGGCGGCGTCACGGACGGCGATGCAGTGAAGCATCCGGGAAATTTCAGTGGATTTGATGGAGTCCTCTGCGGAGATAGAGGCCACCCGCACCCCGCTGTTGAGGGTGTAGACCAGAAAGCCTTCATTTTCCAGCAGACGGAAGGCTTCCCGGATGGGAGTGCGGCTCACCTGGTAAAACTTGCACAGAGAGGTCTCCGTGAGCCGCTCATTGGCGGCAAATTCCTGATTTCTGATTTTATTTTTAATATCTTCCGCGATTTCCGCCACAGAATAGCGTTCATCGGTGGGTTTCACTTTTGCCATAGTCTGGTTCCCCCTGAGATTTGTGATAAAAAGGACGTTCCCGTACCTCGGGGAACGTCCTTAATTTTACCATTTTAAAGTTCTCACCGCAAGATTTTAGAAGAACAGCTTTTCAGATTATTGATTCAGGGCCGCCAAAAGTTCCTTTTTCTTATCCTGGGAATCGGCAGGCATGTTGAGGATCAGGGCGTGAAGGGGCACGTCTCTGGCAATGCGGAGAGCCGCCTCGCTGAAACCGGGAAGATAAGAGAGCAGGACCGCCAGTTTTCCGCTGTCATAGATAATGTCCCGGAGACGGGTGTATTCCGATACTACGCCAGGTTCAGCAGCCGGCATCACTTCGTTTTCCGTATCCGCGTCATATTTATAAGCCTTCACGCTGAAATAGTTGCCGTGGCCGGGGATGATGATGTCGGCCAGCTCTGCCGCTTTTTCGATGGACCGGCAGGAGAGCTCATATTCCGCGGACCAGAAATATCCCCGTTTCGCGTGGAAATATTCATAGCCCATACAGGCGTCTCCGGTGGCCAGGATCTTTCCTTCCGGGCCGTCAAACAGCAGTCCGTGGAGGCCCAGGGAGTGGCCTGGAAGGGGAACCAGGGTAAAGCCGGGCACCAGTTCCCCGGAGACGCCCGCCATGCGGTCGATCTCCTGTCCCCTCACCCCGTCGTAGAGAGCCCGGTCCTCTGTCAGATAGGCCAGGTCTTCCTTCGGCATGCAGATCTTTGCGTTGGGGAAGGCTTCCGTGCCGGTCCAGTGGTCCAGGTGGCAGTGGGTGCTGTAAGTGTAGGCGATGTCTTCCGCCCGGATGCCGGTCTGATCATACAGCTCTTTTGCCAGATCTTCTCCGGGAAGAGACGGGTCGATCAGAATATTTCCGTATTCAC
>DXBC01000173.1 GCA_019116745.1 Candidatus Lachnoclostridium stercorigallinarum | reverse complement strand
TTAATTGCGGCTGTCAGCCTCAGAGCACTCACACTCTGAGATCCTGGCATCGACCATGTGAGAAACGACATATGCAAAGCTTTGCGCATATGGGCGTAGAATGAAGCTACTGAAACCGTCAGGATGTCTGTTTCCGGGCGGCGGAGGGAATGAAAAAGAACAGACTATGATAGTAGAAGAACAGGGAATTGGTTTCTGGACACGGGTTCAAATCCCGTCTGCTCCATCACCGGAACCCTGCGGTCAGGAAAGGTTTTTTCCGTCCGCAGGGTTTTTCTTTTGCCCTGAAGCATCCGGTCCCCGGAGAATCCCGGCACTATCCCCAAATATGAACATTCTGTGAACACCCCGAAAATCCTGTCATTTCCTGTTGTTTCGATGTAAAATCCATGTTAAAATTACGCAATCAGAAAAGGGCAGGTGGAAAACTTCATGGAAAAAACGGGATGGAAAAAAGTACGGCTGGGAATAGGAATCGGTGGTCTGATACTGATGCCTGTGATTTCCTATACGCTGTTTGAGTGGGTGACGGGAAATCTGGGGACAGTGGATCCGGTCTGCGCAGTCATAAATATCCTGCTTATGGGCTGTCTTTATCTGGCGGTATTTGCGGTGACGGGCAGGAGCCGGATTGCAGTTCCTGCGGCGTCTCTTCTGCTGTTTGCCCTGTCTCTGGGGGAGACCTTTGTCATGGAGTTTCGTGGGCGTCCCATTATGCCGGCGGACTTTATGGCCCTGGAGACGGCCATGTCCGTGGCTGGAAATTATGTTTATACGGTAAGCCGGGAAATGATTCTGTCCGGAGTGTGCCTGATCCTTTTAAACGCGGGGCTTTTTTTCTGCCCGGTGCGCCTCCCCTGGTGGAAGATCCATCTGGGATTTGCCTGCGGTGCGGCGGCAGTGATCTGCGGCGGCCTCACCTGGCTGGTGAAAGGACCGGTGGAGGACGGTACGTTCGGCATTAATATGTGGGATCTGAATTCTTCCTATGAGACGGAGGGCTTTATTTTTTCCACTTTTCTGGCAGGCACCTATCTGGTGAAGGAAAGGCCTGAGGGATACAGCGAGCAGAGGCTGGAGGAGATTTACCGCCAGTGGAGCGGTGCAGGCGGAAGCGATGCGGATACCGCGGAAGCAGGGAACGGAACCGGCGAAGGAGGAGCGGTGCAGGAAGAGTCTGTGATACCGGTAAATATTATCTGCATTATGAATGAGAGCTTTTCCGACCTTCGGGAGGCCGGAGTTTTTGAAACTAATCAGGAGGTCCTTCCCTATTTTGACAGTCTGAAAGAGACAGCCATAACGGGAAGCCTTTACGTGCCGGTATTTGGAGCCGGCACCAGCAACTCAGAGTTTGAGTTTCTGGTGGGAGATGCCATGGCGCTGATGGCTCCTGGAACCACCGCCTATCAGTTCAATATCACGGACGGGGAAGGGACGCTGGTGAGCACCTTAAAGGAACAGGGATATGAGACGGTTGCCCTTCATCCTTATCCCGGTGAGAACTGGAACCGGAATGCCTGCTACGAGGACATGGGATTTGACCGGTTTCTGGAGTGGGAGTATTTTGAGGACTGTCCTCTGACCAGGTGCTATGTGGGGGACCTGGCCAATTACCAGAAAATGGTTCAGGTGCTGGAGGAAAAGGAAGATCCGTCGGATCGGATGTTTTTGTTTAACGTGACTATGCAGAATCACGGCGGGTACGATGTGGTTTATGACAATTATGACCAGCAGGTGTATCTCACGGGAGAGCTGGAAGGGAAATATCCCATGGCAGATCAGTATCTCTCTCTGATGAAGACATCTGATGAGGCCCTTCAGTGGCTGCTCACTTATCTGGAAGGACTGGAAGAGCCTACCATGGTGGTGATGTTCGGCGACCATCAGCCCAGTGTGGAGGACGGATTTTATTATGAAATCAGCGGGCTTTCGGAGAAGACCGTGACCAGCGAGGAATCTCTGATCTGGTATGAGACTCCCTATCTCATCTGGACCAATTACGGTCTGGAACAGCAGGATCTGGGGGATATGAGTGCGTTCTACCTGGCTCCGGAGATGCTTCGTCTGGCAGGTCTGGAGACCACCCCTTATCAGAATTTCCTGCTGGCTATGAAAGAGGAGCTTCCGGTGATCCACGGCAGGGGCTGCCTGGATGGGGACGGAACGTATTACAGTCTGGACAGCGCGAAGGCGGACGAACAGTTTGCGGACTGGCTGAGGGATTACGACAGCCTGGTATATAATCACAGCTACGGGCGGTCAACGCTTCAGAAGCTGTTTCACCTGGACGGAGGAGAGTGACAGGTGTATAATGGAACTGCTGTGAATTTTGCGCAGTTTCGGGAAAAGGGGGATGAAGATGGAAGGAATCCAAAATGATTTTTCCAGGGGGAGCATTGTCCGGAATATTGTCAATCTGGCGGTGCCCATGACCCTGGCTCAGCTGATCAATGTGCTTTACAATGTGGTGGACCGTATTTATATAGGAAGAATTCCCGGCGCCGGAAGCCTTCCCCTTACGGGAGTGGGACTGTGTCTGCCTATCATTTCCATGGTGACGGCCTTTGCCAACCTCTTCGGAATGGGAGGAGCCCCTCTCTGTTCCATCGAACGGGGCCGGGGAAATGTGGATGAGGCGGAAAAGATCATGGGAAATTCCTTCTCCATGATGATTCTCTTCGGCATCGGGCTGACTGTGCTGGGAATTGCACTGAAACGTCCCATGCTGTATCTTTTCGGGGCCAGCGACAATACATATCTTTATGCGGATCAGTACGTTACCATTTATCTTCTGGGAAGTCTGTTTGTCATGACCGGGCTGGGAATGAACAGCTTTATCAATTCCCAGGGCTTCGGCCGCATCGGCATGATGACCGTGCTTCTGGGAGCCGTGTCCAATATTATTCTGGATCCCATTTTTATTTTTGTCCTCGACATGGGCGTGCAGGGGGCTGCCCTGGCGACCATTATCTCCCAGGCCCTGTCTGCGGCCTGGATTCTGAAGTTCCTCACAGGAAAGAAGACGATTCTGAAGCTGAGACGCAGTGCCATGAAGCTGGAGAAAAAACGGGTGCTGTCCATTATGGGACTGGGACTGTCCGGATTTACCATGTCCATCACCAACTCCCTGGTTCAGATTGTCTGCAATGCCACTCTGAGGGACTTCGGCGGAGACCTCTATGTGGGAGTGATGACGGTAATCAATTCCATCCGGGAGGTGGTTCAGCTTCCCGTTCAGGGACTGACCAACAGCGCGCAGCCGGTGATGGGCTATAATTACGGAGCGAAGGAATATAGCCGTGTCCGGGAGGCGATCCGCTTTACGTCCGTTGTGGCCATTGTTTACACCTGTGCCATGTGGGCAGGACTGTATTTTGCGCCGGAGTTCTTCATCGGTATTTTCAGCAGCGAACCGGAGCTGATGGAGATCGGCGTACCGGCCATGCACATTTACTATTTCGGATTTTTCATGATGTCTCTTCAGATGGCGGGGCAGTCGGTGTTTGTGGCCCTGGGACGGGCAAAAAATGCCGTATTCTTCTCCATCTTCCGGAAGGTGATCATCGTGTTTCCCCTTACGGTAATCCTTCCCCATCTGTGGGGGCTGGGAACCGACGGGGTATTTCTGGCCGAGCCCATTTCCAATTTTATCGGAGGACTGGCCTGCTATGCCACCATGCTTTTCACAGTCTGGAGAGAGCTGGGGCGGAAGGGAAAAATGGCAGAAGGAGGAGAAGCATGAGAATACCGGTCAAAGGACGGCAGATAGCTGCGGCTGCAGCAGCCGCGGCAGTGCTTGGGACAGGAATGACGGGCCAGGCATGGGCGGCTGTGGGAGATCGGCCGGAGTACTGGAAGGCGGCTACCTACTATTCAGATGACTGGGTGGTGAATTTCTGGAACAGCGAGAGCGTCCATATGGAGGAGGAGCTGGCGCAGATTGCGGCGGACGGCTTCAACAGCATTATTCTGGCAGTGCCGTGGAAAGAATTTCAGCCCATGGACGGACCGGGCCAGGTCCGGTATGAAGAGTATGCCTACGAAAAGCTGAGGCGGGTTCTTCAGGCGGCGGAGGACCAGGGACTGTGGGTGTTTCTCCGGGTGGGATATACCTGGGACTACGGCGGAGGCAGTATGTCCGCCTCCAGGTATCGGACTCTTTTGAGCGATGGGGATATGAAAACGGCATGGATCGACTACGTGGAGAGCCTGTATCAGATCTGTTCGGCCTACGGTAATTTCGCGGGAGGATTTCTCACCTGGGAAGATTTCTGGAATTTTCTCCAGGATACGGGAAACGGAAAATACCAGGCAGAGGGAACGGAGCTGGCGGCGGCCATTGGCTATCAGGACTATCTGAGAGAAAACTATACTCTGGAAGAACTGCAGCAGCAGTTTGGCCTTAAGGAAGAGAACTTTGAGGAGATCGGCCTGCCCACATCGGACGAGCCCCTGTTTCTGACCTTTTACCAGTTTTATGATCAGGTGATGAATGAACTTCTGAAAGAGAGCCAGGAGGCGTTCCCGGGGCTTTCCATGGAGGTGAGGCTGGATATGGATCCGGTGCCGTCGGTGGACGGCGGGCTGGTGGGGGTCTCCCACGGGAGTACCTATGGCTGCGGATCGGCAGACTACACGGCGGCCATGTACAGCGTTTCCATGGGCCGGGAAACGGAGGCGGGGGATATGACTGCCGCGGAGGCACTGACGGCCATGGCCGCGAATCTGGCTTCCGTGCTGGCGCAGAACGGGGGGAAACCTCTGTTTCTGGAGCAGTTTCTGTACTTTGATGACACACCGGAATTTTCCTACAATCCCAAACTGATTCCGGGGGAGAGGACGGCATTTCTGAAAGGGGCGGAACCTCTGCTTTCTTCTCTGTCCTGCGGCTACGGCGTGTGGGCGTATCGGGATTACCGGAACAATTCCGTATACAACTCCCAGTTCGGCCTGGAAACCAGGGGATGGACCTTTTCCGGGGGTGCCCAGATCCGGCGGGAAGAAAATGACAATCAGGCATATCTCCCGGCGGGAGGCCGGATTTCCCAGGATCTTGGCGTCCGCAGCCGGCAGGGACGGGCGGGAGACCGGACCCTGGAGTTTCGCGCGGAAAGCGGGGAGCCTGTGACGGTCTCCGTGTCTTTCGGTACAGAGATTTATTCCGTGACGGTGGACGGAGAGCAGACGGTGAAGCTCACCTTTCCCCAGGAAGGGGATGAACTGGCCGTTTCCAGCGACGGCCCTGTGACGGTGGACGATTTCTATTTTTACAATCTGGAGACGGAAGGGCTGCTTTACCATGAGGACGGTTCGGAAGGCGAGCTGATCCAGGCGGTGAGAGAGCTGAATGCCGCTCTTCCCTGATATATTATAGTTGACATATGCCAATAACGGTGATACAGTAATAATTGACATATGCCAATAAAAAGGAGATGAAGCCATGGCAAGACCGGTAAAGGGAAGGCGGGTGGATCGTGTCCCGGATTATACCCGGTTTCACGCCGTCGGCCGCCAGTCGGATGGACACAGAATCGTGATGGCGGTGGAGGAATATGAGACCCTTCGCCTCATCGACTACCTGGAGCTGACCCAGGAGGACTGCGCCAGGAGAATGGGCGTGGGCCGCGGGACGGTTCAGAGCCTGTATACGTCCGCCAGAAAAAAACTGGCCCGCTTCCTGGTGGAGGGAGCTCAGCTGGAGATTGCGGGCGGAGAATTTGTGATCCGGGAAGGCGGGATGTCTGCCGGAGGTCGGCCGGGGCTTTCGTCAGGGAAAGGAGAGCATCATATGAAAATAGCAGTAACTTACGAAAACGGAGAGGTATATCAGCACTTCGGTCATACCAGCCAGTTTAAGATCTACGAGGCTGAGGATGGAACGATTGTGTCTTCCCGCGTGGTGGACACCAACGGAAGCGGGCACGGAGCCCTCGCCGGGTTTCTGGCGGAGCTGGGCGTGGAGGTGCTGATCTGCGGCGGCATCGGCATGGGAGCGAAAAATGCTCTGGCGGAGGCGGGAATCCGCCTGTATCCGGGAGCTTCCGGCAGTGCAGATGCCCAGGCAGAGGCGCTTCTGACGGGAACCCTTTCCTATGACCCTGATACCAGATGCAGCCACCATGAGGGGCATGGTCATGGGGAGGAGAACTGCGGCCACCACGGAGATCACGGCTGCGGCAGTCATGGGGAAGACTCCTGCGGCCATCACGGCTGCGGCGGCCATGGGGAAGATACCTGCGGCCACTAAAAATAACAGATTCTTAAAAAAGGTACTGCTGCCTCCGGACCGGAACTGCTGACGGCGTTCTGGACCGGAGGTTTTTTGCTGCAAGTAGGAAAAAAGTCTTTTCACTGGAGGGTTTTTATATTAAAATAAATTGTAGGGACCGAAAGGGGGAGGATGAGTGAAAGGCAGAAGAACAGAACAGCTGTTTCAGATTCTTTCCGAGGGCGGATATTCCACGGCAGATGAGCTGGCAGAGAAGCTGGGAGTGAGCAATAAGACCGTAAGAAATACAATAAAAGAGCTGGAAAAAGAGCTGGAGGGGACGAATGCTTTCGTGCGTGTAAAGTACGGATCCGGTTACACTCTGGAGTGCGGAGAGGGAGAGAACCTGGAAGAACTCCGGAAAAAGCTGTTTCCGGCAGAACCGGCCGCTTACTGTCCGGATACGCCGGACGAGAGAATCTGCTATCTGGCGGAATATCTGTTTTTTACGGAAAATTATGTAAAAATGGACACCCTCAGTGAGCTGATGTTTGTGTCAAAGCGGGTGCTTTCCGACGATCTGAAGAAAGTAGAGAAAATTTTAGCGCGGCATCATCTTACCATAGAGAGAAAGCCTGGCTACGGGATCCGGGTGGAGGGAGATGAGTTTGACAAGCGCCTCTGTATTGCGGAGCTGGTAACCCGCAGGAGCGGCATTATTGTAAAGGACAATCGCAGGGAACTGGAGCTGGTTTCCGACTGCATCGGGATGGCTTTCCGCAAATATGATTTTGAAGTGAACGGCGTTATGCTGGATAGTCTGATCATGCACATCTGCATCGCTCTGGAACGGATCCGGCAGGGACATTATGTGGACATGCCCTTGAATCCGGACGATTATGAGAAAAATGAGAGTCTGTACGACAAGGCAAGGCTGGTGGCGGAAGAGATTGTAAAAGAGCTGGAAGAAGAGTTCCACATTGACTTTCCGGAAAGCGAGATTGGATATATTGCTCTCCATCTCAGCGGCAAAGCGGATGTGGAAGGAGCATTGGAAAGCGGCAATCTGGTGATCAGCGAGGAGGTTAATTCCGTGGTGACGGAAATGCTCCGCACCGTCTATGATGCATTTCAGGTGGATTTTATGGAAGATCTGGAACTGAGAATGTCCCTGTGCCGCCATCTGGTGCCTCTGGCTATCCGGCTGGAGCACAATATTAATATGAGAAATCCTCTGCTGGAGGACATAAAGGAGAAATTCACTCTGGCCTACGCCATGGCCCTTCAGGCGTCTACGGTGCTGAACAAGCAGACAGGGAAACAGATGACGGACGATGAGACCGGTTATATCGCCCTGGCTTTTGCCCTGGCTCTGCAGCGGAAACAGACAGGGCCGCCGAAGAAAAACATCCTTCTGGTTTGCGCTTCCGGGCGGGGCAGTGCCCAGCTTCTGAAATACAAATATATGGAAGAATTCGGGCGGTATGTGGGAAAGATGGAGGTCTGTGATGTGAATCAGGTTCCCTCTGTGGACTTTACCGATATTGATTATGTGTTTACCACTGTCCCTCTGCAGCATCACGTGCCGGTTCCTGTTCGGGAGGTTCAGTACTTCATAGGAGAAAAGGAAGTGGGAGATATCCGCCGCATGTTCAGCAGGGCGGACGGAGTGATTGAGAAATATTATTTCCAGGAGCTTTTTATCCCCTCGCTGAAAGCGTCAAATAAATGGGAAGTAATCCGGAAAATGTGTGATCTGGTCATGGAGAAGAGAGGGCTTTCCGAAGAATTTTACAATTCCGTGGCGGAGAGAGAGCGGCTGGCCAAAACGGCCTTTGGAAATCTGGTGGCCATGCCCCATCCCTACAAGGCGCAGCCGGGAGATCCCTTTGTGTGCGTAGCGGTGCTGGAAAATCCCATTGTGTGGGAGGCCGGCGAGGGAACGGAGAGCGAGGAGGAAGTCCAGGTAGTATTTCTGGTGTCTCTGGATGCGGGAGTGGGAGACGAACTGCAGAAATTTTATGACGTCACCTCCCGGCTTATGCTCAGCCCTAAATATATTCAGAAGCTGATCCGGCACAGGAGCTTTGATCAGCTGGTGTCCAGCCTGAAGCATATGGAGGACAGTGAGGAAGAATAAGAGAAAAAACGGCTTCGGACAGCCGGAAAGCTGTCTGAAACCGTTTTTTTATTTGGCCGGGACTTATAAATCCGGCAGGCGAGCGCCTGCCGGATCTGTCTGGCGGAAGAGAATTCCTGCCGGTATCGATTTGCGGAACCTGTGCTGCGGCAGCGCAAAGGGGACGAAGCTGCCAGGGCAGTCTGCGGAAAATGAAAATACCGGTCAGAAATTCTGCCTTTTGCCAAACATTATTTTTCTTCTTCACCGTCAAAGAGAGAAGCTCCGTTGGAAGCGATAACGTCCTTGTACCAGTAGAAAGATTTCTTCGGAATTCTCTTGTAGGTACCGTTGCCATAGTCATCGCAGTCCACGTAGATGTAGCCGTAGCGCTTGCTCATCTGCTTGGTGGATTCGCTTACCAGGTCGATGCAGCCCCAGGAGGTGTATCCCATGCACTCCACGCCGTCGTACTCGATGGCATCCAGAATCGCCTTCATGTGAGCCTTCAGGTAGTCGATGCGGTACTGATCATCGATGGTGCCGTCTTCCTTCACTACGTCCTTTGCGCCCAGGCCGTTCTCCACGATGAACAGAGGCTTGCGGTAGCGGTCGTAGAGGTCAACCATGGAGATCCGCAGTCCAATGGGATCGATCTGCCATCCCCAGTCAGAAGAAGGAACGTAAGGATTCTTCACTGCGGTGATGGTATTGCCGGCAGCCTGCTCCAGGTTGGTGGTGTCTGCGGCCACACAGGAGGAGTGGTAGTAGGAGAAGGACACGAAATCCACGGGATAAGCTTTCATGATTTCGTCATCGCCGGTCTCCTTTACGATATGGATGCCTTTGTTGCGGAATCTGGCCAGAAGGTAGGCCGGATACTCGCCGAATACCTGAGTATCGCTGTAGCAGTAGGTGCTGCGCATGGACTGCTGCATGGTCAGCACATCCTCCGGCTTGCAGGTGTAGGGATAATAGGTGAGCTTCGTCAGCATGCAGCCTACTTTGGATCCCGGAATAATCTCATGGCAGATCTTTGTAGCCAGGGCGGACGCAACAAACTGATGGTGCATGGCCTGGAAAATTACTTCCTCAAAGTTCTTGTCCGGGAAACGGTCCTCGATCAGTCCGCCGGTGGTAAAGGGATGGCGGATCATGGAGTCCACCTCGTTGAAGGTCAGCCAGTATTTTACTTTATCTTTGTAGCGTTTGCAGATAGTCTCCACAAAGCGCACGAACATATCAATGGTTTTGCGGTTGTACCAGCCGTTGTATTTCAGAACCAGGTTAATGGGCGGCTCGTAGTGAGACATGGTCACCAGGGGCTCGATTCCGTATTTCAGGCACTCGTCAAATACGTTGTCATAGAACTGAAGTCCTTCCTCATTGGGCTCCGGGTCGTCGGCATTGGGGAAAATCCGGGACCAGGCGATGGACAGACGGTATACCTTGAATCCCATTTCAGCGAACATTTTAATGTCTTCTTTGTAATGGTGATAGAAATCTGCTCCGTGACGCTTGGGGTAGTATACCTCGTCGTCAGTGGCCAGCGCTTTTTCCACGTCCTCGGTGGTCACTTTATTCTGAGCGTGGTAATCTGTCACGTCAACATCCAGATGGGAACGGGCGCAGTCAGATACGGAAATGCCCTTTCCGCCTTCTTTCCAGCCGCCTTCCACCTGGTTGGCTGCTGTGGCGCCTCCCCACAGAAATCCCTCGGGAAATGACCGTTTGCTCATTAATATACCTCCTTTTTATAACAGCGGATTCTTCCGCAATATTTATCCTCATTATAACAGAGAACGGGTACAGGCTCTATGAGGAAATTTACCGCCTCCCCGGCGGTAAAAAATTCCACATATGGAACAGCGTTTTTGCAGATCAAAGAAAGCATAATGCACAAACAAAAAGAGAAGATTTCCGCCTGAAAATTGCAAAAACACTCATTGACAGGGGAAAAAGCCTGTAATATTATGCAATTAACAGTAATGCCGGGTACAGGCATATAAAGGGGAGGAATCCGTATGAAAGAGAAATTAATGAACGGACTGATGGGGTTTGCCATGTTTCTGCAGAATCAGAAACACTTCCGGGCAATCAAAAACGCATTTTCATCTCTGCTGCCCATTATTATCGTGGGATCGTTTTGTACGCTGTTTTCCAACGTGGTCTGCAACACTACGCCGGGATATTTCAGCCTGGCCAATGTCCCGGGAATGTCCTGGCTGGGAAATCTGGCTCCCATGTTCACTGCTGCCAACTACGGCACTATGAATTTTATCGCCGTGGGACTGGTGGTTCTGCTGTCCATGGAGCTGGGAGAGTCCTGCGGTGTCCATGACCGCGTGCTTCCCATTGTAGCGGTGGGTTCCTACATCTCGCTCTGTTCCACCACAATGATCGTCGACGGCGGGGATGGGGCGGTTTATGAGATCGCCAACGCTCTGACCAATCAGTTTACCAGCGCTCAGGGACTTTTTGTCGGCCTGTTTGCCTCCATCGGCTCCACAGAGCTGTACTGCCGCCTGGTAAACAGCGGAAAAATGGAAATCAAAATGCCAAAGAAGGTGCCGGCCGATGTGTCCCGCTCCTTTGCGGTGCTGTTTCCCTGCGTGATCACCATTTTTGCGGTATCTGCCATCGGAACGGCTTTTGAGATGATCACGGGAATGACCATTTTCAGCGCCATCACCACCTTTATCCAGAGGCCGCTGGCCAATGTGCTGACCGGTCTGCCGGGATACCTGCTTCTTGTATTCATGACCACTCTGCTGTGGTGCTTCGGCATTCACGGAACCCAGACCTTAAAGGCCATTTACGAGCCCATTCTCCTTGCTGCCTTCGCGGAGAATGAGGCGGCCTATGCGGCCGGCGCGGCCATTCCCAATGTTATCAGCACTCCGTTTATGTCCTGTTTTTCCACCATCACAGGAGCGGGAATTACGGGAGGTCTTGTGATTGCTATTATGATTTTCTCCAGAAGAGAGGATTACAGGGCCATCGCGAAGCTGGCCATTCCCTGTGCCGTCTTCAATATTAATGAACCTCTGATCTTCGGCCTGCCCATTGTGATGAATCCGGTGCTGGCCATCCCCTTTATGATCGCGCCTGCGGTATCCGCCGCCTTTGCCTACCTGATGACGGTTCTTGGCTTCTGCGGAAGAATGGTGGTGAACGCGCCCTGGACCACGCCGCCGGTTCTCATGGCCTTTCTGTCTTCCGGCGGAAGCGGGGGAGCCGCCGTCACTCAGCTGATCTGCATCGGGATTGCCGTTCTGATCTACATTCCGTTTGTGATGATTTCCAACCGCCAGCAGGAAGCGGAGCAGTAAAACCGGAAAGGGGACCGGACCGGAAAAATCCGGATAGAGACAGCAAAATACACAGAAAAACAGCAGACTTTTCGAAAAAACGCAACTAAAAACACAAAAGGCAGAAGTATTTGCCATTTTGAAAAAAGAAAAAATACTCATTGAAAATGAAAAAACAGTGTGCTATTATGCAATTAACCGAAACGGTGCGCGCGCGAAACGGGAATATAGGAGGTTTGTGTTG
>DXBC01000172.1 GCA_019116745.1 Candidatus Lachnoclostridium stercorigallinarum | reverse complement strand
GGAAACGTGGCTCACGCCAACATTTCAGAAGAAGAGCTGAACGCGGCGGCGGACGTCACGGGGGAGATCCTGTGGACGGCGAAAACCATGACTGTAAGCGCGGAAAATATTTCCATTGTGAAGAACACGTTTTATCATGAGGGAAAGGAATTTTCCGTCATTGCCGTCAACAGCCAGCCGGGGCAGCAGCAGGTGGAGTCCTATTTCCAGGCCTACATTCTGAGGTATGTGGGAATCATTGTGCTGGTATTTTTTGCCATGACCATCCTGGTCAATGTGATCCTGTCCCGCTGGATTTCCAGAAGCGTGCTGGTGCCGCTGGAGAAGCTGCGCCTGGGAACGAAGGAAATCCGCGATGGAAATCTGGACACGGAGGTGGATTACCACAAAGACGACGAATTCGGCCAGGTGTGCAGGGATTTTGACGAGATGAGAGAGCATCTGAAGCAGTCTGTGGAACAGCGGCTGAAGGGAGAAAAAAGAAGGCGTGATATGATTGCGGGAGTCTCCCACGATCTGAGAACTCCCCTCACTTCTATCAGTGGTTATCTGGACGGGCTGATGGATGGCATCGCCGATACGCCGGAAAAGAGAGCCCGTTATCTGAAAGCCATGAAAATACGGACCGGGGATCTGAAGCGTCTGGTAGACGGCCTGTCGGAATATACCAGGCTGGAAACCGGTCAGATCCAGTGCCGGCTGGAGCGGGGAGATCTGAGAACGTTTCTGGAGGAATATATTGCCGGCTGCAGGGAGGAAGCCGGCCGGGATCAGGTGACAATGATCCTGAAAGCGGACAGGGATCACTATATGGTGCTCATGGACGAGTATGAGCTGAGAAGGGTGTTTGACAACCTTTTGACCAACACGGTCCGCTACCGGGAGAAGCCTCAGTCCCAGGTGGAGATTTGGCTGACGGCAAAGGAAGAGGAAAACCGGACGGAGATTGTCTATAAGGACGACGGGCCGGGAGTGCCGGAGGAGAGTCTGGAGAGGATTTTTGAAATCTTCTGCCGGCTGGATGACGCCAGAAGCCAGGCCGGAGAGGGAAGCGGCATTGGACTGGCCATTGTAAAAGAGATTGTGGAAGCCCATGGAGGCAGCGTCCGGGCGGAAAACAGAGACGGTCTGGCGGTTATTATTCTCCTTCCTGACGCGCCGGAAGACAGGGAGGACTCTTAGGCAGGAGACTCCCCGGAGACCTCGTTCCAGAGGGTGAACCCCAGGATCATGGCCCCGCCGAGAGTCTGAATGGGAGTTATGGGCTCCCCCAGGAACAGGACGGAGATGAGGGCCGCCACCAGCGGGTCAATGTAGCTTAAGACGGCAGTCTCCTGGCCGCTTAAATCTTTCAGGGCGGAAAAATACATGCAGTAGGTGATTCCGGTGTGAAGCAGGCCCACAATCAGCAGGCAGCCCCATCCCCGGCCGTCCAGGCTTCCCAGATGAAAGCCGCCGGTAAAGGCCGCGTAGGGTCCCAGGATCAGGATCGCCCCGCCGAACTGAATCAGAGTGCGGTGAATGCCTGTTATCTGACGGATCCGTTTGTTCATCAGGATCACGGCGGCGTAGAAGACGGCGGCGCCCAGGCCGAAGAGGATCCCCGTCAGATCGGTTCCGGTTCCGTTTCCTCCCGCGCCGATGATCAGCACCAGTCCGACGGTGGACATGGCAAAGCAGATAAGCTGCCGCATAGTCATCTTTTCGTGAAACAAAACGGGACATGCGGCGATGACGATCACCGGGGCGAAATAGTAGCTGAGGGTGGCCAGGGAGATGGTGGTGTAGCGGTAGGCCTGAAAAAGGAGAACCCAGTTGATGCCCATGGCCATGCCGGAGATTAAAAGCAGAGGAAGTTCTCTGCCCGGCATCTTTGCGGGGAGAGGCTGTCTGGTGACGGCAAGGTAGACAAGAATCAGAGCGGCGGCCAGGACGGCCCGGTACAGGGCAAGCTCTCCGGAGCTTAAGGAAATATTTCTGGTAAACAGGCCCAGGGTGCCGAACAGGATCATGGACACGGTGAGCATAAGCCGGGGGCTGAAAGAATGTTTCACGGCAGTTTCCTCCTGATTAATGATTTTAAAATATAAACAGTTTAGCGATGCGATGTGCTGCAGAGCACGTCCAGGTGAGTATAAAACGGTTTTGCGGAATGCGCAACCGTTTTTTCTTTTATGGAGAGAACTCATTTTTCACAAATCTATTGACTTAAAGCAAACTTCAGGGAATATAATGAAACCAGCTCCGGGCAGAGGTTCCTGTCCTCTGTCCGGCATCAGAGAGAAAGAGGGGTAGATACATGATTTACAGAGAATTTCAGGACCTGAAGCTTTCGGCTCTCGGCATGGGGGCCATGCGTCTTCCCGTGATCACCGGAGACGACTCTCAGATTGACGAAGAAGCAGCAAAAGCCATGGTGGATTACGCCATGAGCCACGGAGTCAATTATTACGATACGGCATGGGGCTATCACGGCGGCCAGTCGGAGCTGGTTATGGGCCGGGCTTTAAAGGCATATCCCAGGGACAGTTTTTACCTGGCCACCAAATTCCCCGGCTACGATCTGTCCAATATGGACAAGGTGGAAGAGATCTTTGAGAAGCAGCTGGAAAAGTGCGGGGTGGAATACTTTGATTTTTACCTGTTCCACAACGTGTGCGAGAAGAACATCGACGCCTATCTGGATCCCAAATACGGCATCTATGAATACCTGACGGAGCAGAAAAAGAAGGGAAGAATCCGCCATCTGGGATTTTCCGCCCACGGCAGCTATGACGTGATGAAGCGGTTCCTGGAGGCCTACGGCGAGGCCATGGAATTCTGTCAGATTCAGCTGAATTATCTGGACTGGAGCTTTCAGGATGCCAAGAGAAAGGTGGAGCTTCTGGAGGAGTATCATCTCCCCGTGTGGGTGATGGAGCCTCTCAGAGGCGGCAAGCTGGCGTCTCTGGATGAGAAGGATGCCGTCAGGCTGGCTGCCCTCCGCCCGGAGGAGACCGTTCCGGCCTGGGCCTTCCGCTTCCTTCAGAGCCTGCCCCAGGTGACGGTGGTGCTCTCCGGAATGTCCAATATGGAACAGCTTCAGGAAAATATCCGCACCTTTGAGGAGGACCGGCCTTTAAATGAGAAAGAGATGAAGGAGCTTCTGGCCGTGGCTGACGATATGGTGAGCCGGATTGCCCTTCCCTGCACGGCCTGCCACTACTGTGTAAGCCACTGTCCGCAGGAGCTGGACATTCCCGGCCTTATCAGCCTGTACAACGAACACTGTTTCACCGGCGGAGGCTTTATCGCCCCCATGGTGATGTCCACGATTCCGAAGGAAAAATGGCCCAATGCCTGCATCGGCTGCCGCAGCTGTGAGGCAGTGTGTCCCCAGGAGATCAAAATTTCAGAGGCTATGGCGGATTTCGCAGGCAGACTGGAGGGCTGAGATCATGATGGAATATCGCAGACTTCCGAAAGGAACGGAGCAGATCAGTGTGATCGGACTGGGCAACAGCTCCTCCGGAGAAGCGGGGGCGAAGGAGGCGGAAGCGGTAGTCTCCCTTGCTATCGAAAACGGAATCAATTACTTTGACATGGCCGCGTCAGACGCCGTGCCCTTTGAGGCCTACGGACGTGCAGTGGCTGGCTGCCGGGACAAGGTATATTTTCAGGTCCATTTCGGAGCCGACTACCATACGGGAAAATACGGCTGGACCACAAAGCTGGAGGAGATCAAACGGTCTGTGGACTGGCAGTTAAAGGCCCTGAAGACGGATTATATCGACTTTGGCTTTATTCACTGCATCGATGAAGAAAAAGACCTGGAACAGGTGATGGCCGCCGGCGTGATCGATCATATCAGAAAGCTGAAGGAGGAGGGGGTGGTGCGCCATATGGGCCTCTCCTCCCACACGCCGGTGATTGTAAACCGCCTGCTGGATATGGGCCTGTTGGATATGGTCATGTTCAGCATCAATCCGGCCTATGATTACCGCCACGGGGAGTACGCCATCGGAGAGGTGGACGAGCGCCAGGCCCTGTACCGCCGGTGTGAGGCGGAAGGGGTGGGAATTTCCGTCATGAAGGCGTTTGGCGGCGGTCAGCTGTTAAATGAGAAAACTTCTCCCTTCGGGAAGGCTCTCACAGAGTATCAGTGCATTCAGTATGTCCTGGACAAACCGGGGGTGGTGACCGTTTTGCCGGGAGTGAGGAACCGGGAAGACCTGCGCCGGCTGCTGGGCTTTTTTGAGGCGCCTGAGGAGGAGAAGGACTATTCCGTCATCGGCAGCTTTGCTCCTCAGGACGCAGAGGGCGTCTGTGTATACTGCAACCACTGCCAGCCCTGTCCGGCGGGCCTGGATGTGGGCCTGATCAACAAATATTACGATCTGGCAAAGGCCGGCGATCATCTGGCGGCGGATCACTACGCCAATCTGGAAAAGAAGGCGTCAGACTGTGTGGGCTGCGGCCACTGCGACCGGCGCTGTCCCTTCCACGTGGTTCAGACGGGCAGGATGAAAGAGATTGCCTCTTATTTTGGAAGATAAAATTCCGTTCTTTGCCATATTTTTGTTTACACCAACGCGTTAAAGTGGTATACTGATGGCCAGGCAGACCCGGACGGACAGACGGACGGGCCGGAAAGGAGAACGAATGAAGAAAACGATTATAAAATGCGGCTGGCTTTTCCGGGGAACGGATGAGACTGTGGAGAAAGACATGGCCGTGACTGTGGAGGGCAGCCGGATTGTTTCCGTGGCTCCGTGGAAAGACGAAGAGAGCGGAGATGCTCAGGTGATCGACCTGTCCGATAAATTTGTGACTCCGGGACTGATCGACGCTCACGTCCATGTAAATATGAACGGAGAGCCTAACACAGACAGTCTGGCCAAACTGACTCCCGCGGAGTTTACTCTTTTGTCCATGGTAAATGCTCAGAGTGACCTGATGGCCGGATTTACCACTGTTCGCGACGAGGGAGCCGTAGGATTTTCCGACGTGGCCCTGAGAAACGCCATCAATGCCGGACTGGTCGCCGGCCCCAGAATGTTTGTGTCCGGCGTAGCCATCAGCTCCACGGGAGGCCATGGAGACAGCAGCTTTGCTCCCGGCGTCACCGGGGGAACCATGGCAAGCATTGTAAACAGCCCGGATGAGGCCAGAAAGGCGGCACGCTATACCTTCAAGTATGGCGCAGATCAGATTAAGATCATGGCCACGGGAGGCGTCATGAGCTTCGGAGATGAGCCGGGAGCGCCGGAGTTGAGCTATGAGGAGATGAAGGCGGCCCTGGATATCGCCAACAGCAGAGGAAGGATTTCCTCCGCCCATGCCCACGGGGCCGAGGGCATCAAGAATGCGATTCGGGCGGGAATCACCTCCATCGAACACGGAATGCTCATCGACGATGAGGGCATGGAGATGATGAAGGAGTACGGCACCTACCTGATTCCTACCATTATCGCCGCCTATCAGATCGTGGAATTCGGAAAGACGGGAGCCCTGGCGCCATGGATGGTGGAGAAGGCGGCCCTCTGCCTGGAAAATCACGGGGAACACTTAAAGAAAATGATCGACCTGGGCGTAAACATCGGCTTCGGCACCGACTGCGGCACCTGCTTCAACCGCCACGGCGAGCAGGCTCTGGAATTTGAGCTGATGACCCGCTGCGGCTTTACTCCTATTCAGACCCTGCTGGCGGCCACGAAGGTAAATGCCCGCCTTTTAAAGTGGGATGACCGGATTGGTTCTGTGGAAGAAGGAAAGCTGGCGGATATTGCGGCCTTTGACGGCAATCCGCTGGAAGATATCAAGGCGATGACCCGCTGCGCTTTCGTCATGAAGGACGGCGTGGTGTACAGGCAGTGAGCAGGGAGGGAAGAACATGAAACAGGTTATCAGATGCGGCCATCTCTTTGATGTCGGCGAGAAGCGGTTTAAAGACGGGGCCAGCGTGTACATAAATGGAAACGTGATCGAGAAAGTGGAGTATGGAGCCGCCGGCACGGAGGAAGGCTGGGAAGTGGTGGATCTTTCCGGAAAATACGTGATGCCCGGCTTTATTGACTGCCATGTCCATCTGAATATGAACGGGGAACCGGACGGAACGGCTTCTATGGCCTCCGCCACCGACGGAGATATGGTGCTGAAAGCGTATGTGTACGCCATGAAGGATCTTATGGCCGGCTTTACCGGCCTGCGGGATGAGGGATCTGTGGGATTTACGGACATCGCTCTCCGGAACATGGTGGAAAAGGGCGTGGTAAAGGGACCGAGAATTTTCTGCAGCGGCATGCCTCTGGGAACCACCGGCGGCCATGCGGATTCCCATTTCAACCCCTATATTGAGGGCAGGACTTCCATGGGAATGATCGTGGACAGCCCGGATGCGGGACGGGCCGCCGTCAGGGAGAATTTCAAGCGGGGCGCAGATCAGATCAAGCTCATGGCCACGGGAGGCGTCATGTCCGTGGGAGACGACCCCGGCGCGCCGGAGTTTACCGTGGAGGAGATGAAAGCCATCTGCGATGAGGCAAAGAGAAAGGGCAAGCTCACCAGCGCCCACACCCACGGCACCCTGGGAATCAAATGGGCCGTGGAGGCCGGCGTGGCGACCATCGAGCACGGCACCATGCTGGACGGCGAGGGAGTGGCGATGATGCTGGAGCACGGTACCTGGCTGGTTCCCACCCTCTGCGCCCCCTACAACATTATGAAGTACGGAGTGGAATCCGGCATCCCGAAAGAGATGGTGGACAAGTGCTCCCTGGTGGCGGAGCGCCACAAGGCATCCACGAAGATGGCTTACGAGGCGGGAGTAAAGATCGCCTTTGGAACAGACACCGGCACGCCCTTCAGCGCTCACGGCACCCAGGCCCTGGAGTTTGAACTGCTGGTAAACGACGGCTTCCGGCCGGAGGACGCCATTCTCTCGGCCACGAAGAACGCCGCAGAGATGCTTCGTTGGGACCGGAAGGTGGGGTCTGTGGAGGCTGGAAAGCTGGCGGATATCATCGCTGTGGATGAAGATCCTATCGCGGATATCCGGGTCCTCCAGAATGTCACCTTTGTGATGAAAGACGGAGAAATCTTCAAAAAATAAACAGAACTGCTTCGGCCGGAACGTCTGCCCCTGACAGGGCGGGCCTCCGGCCGTTTTTTCGGAAACAGCTTTTCAAACTTCCGGGAATATGTTATACTTCTCTCAGCGGGCGTGTCTGTTTCCGGCAGACGCGGCAGTCCCCGGACCGGCATCGCCGGAGCCGGCGGGCCGGAGCGCTCCGGCCTGTTCTGAGGGACAGATTTTTTATGAATGACGACAAGAGAGGTTGAACATGAAGACAAACCGTGTATTGCTGAAATTGAGCGGCGAGGCTCTGGCCGGACCGAAAAAAACAGGTTTTGACGAGGACACGGTCCGGGAGGTGGCCAGACAGGTGAAAATCTCCGTGGACCAGGGAGTTCAGGTGGGAATTGTCATTGGCGGAGGCAATTTCTGGCGCGGACGCACCAGCAATGCCATCGACCGCACCAAGGCGGATCAGATCGGAATGCTGGCCACGGTGATGAACTGCATCTACGTTTCGGAGATTTTCCGTTCAGAGGGCATGAAAACCCAGATTTTCACCCCATTTCTGTGCGGCTCCATGACGGAGCTGTTTTCCAAGGACAGGGCCAATACATGCTTCGCGGAGGGAATGGTGGTATTTTTTGCAGGAGGTACGGGACATCCCTACTTCTCCACAGATACGGGCATTGTGTTGCGGGCCATTGAGATGGATGCGGACTGCATTCTGCTGGCAAAGTCCATTGACGGAGTGTATGACAGCGACCCGAAGCTGAATCCGGACGCAAAGCGCTACGATACCATTTCCATTCAGGAAGTGATTGATAAAAAGCTGGCGGTGGTGGATCTGACGGCGTCTATCATGTGCATGGAGCATAAGATGCCCATGGCCGTGTTTGATCTGAACGAAGAAAACAGCATCGCCAACGCTATGACGGGAAAAATAAACGGCACGGTTGTGACCGTATAACTAGGAGGACATATGGACAAGGAAAAATTACAGATTTATGAGACAAAAATGAACAAATCACTGGATGCTCTGCAGAATGAGTACGCGTCCATCCGGGCCGGCCGGGCCAATCCCCATGTGCTGGACAAGCTGAAAGTAGACTACTACGGAAGCCCGACCCCCATTCAGCAGGTGGGCAATATTTCCGTTCCAGAGGCCAGAATGATAGTCATTCAGCCCTGGGAGAAGAGCCTGCTCAAGGCTATTGAGAAAGCGATCCTCACCTCCGATCTGGGCATCAACCCTACTAATGACGGCAGTGTGATCCGTCTGGTATTTCCGGAACTGACGGAGGAGCGCAGAAAAGAGCTGGCAAAGGATGTAAAGAAGAAAGGAGAGGCCACCAAGGTGGCGATCCGCAACATCCGCCGGGATGCCAACGACGCATTCAAGAAGATGGAGAAGGCAGACGAGATCTCCGAGGATGATCTGAAGGAGGCTGAGGAGAAGATTCAGAAACTGACAGACAAGATGATTGCCGAGGTGGATAAGGCCGTTGAGGCAAAGACCAAGGAGATTATGACTGTTTAATAAAGGGGAATCATCCGGGGGCGGGAGCAATCCCGCCCCTGTTTCCCGTTTTCCCGCCGGCAGGCGGCAATTGGAGGAGTATATGGAAAACAATACAGAAAATCATGGAGAAAAAATGGTGATTCCTGATCACGTGGCGCTGATTCTGGACGGAAACGGGCGCTGGGCCAAAAAGCGGGGACTGCCCAGAACCATGGGACATAAAGAGGGCTGCGTCACCGTGGAGAAAACGGTGGAAATCGCTGCCAGAATGGGAATCCGGTATCTGACCGTGTACGGATTTTCCACAGAAAACTGGAAGCGGTCCGTGGAAGAGGTGGGAGCCCTGATGCAGCTGTTCCGCTATTATATGGTGCGGCTGCTAAAGATCGCCAAGGCCAACAATGTGAGGGTGAAAATGATCGGTGAGAGAAGCCGTTTTGACCGGGACATTGTGGAGGGCATCAACCGCCTGGAGCGGGAGACGAAGGACAACACCGGCCTCACCTTTGTGATTGCCGTCAATTACGGCGGAAGGGACGAAATCGTCCGCGCCGCCAGAAGGATGGCGGAGGATCTGGAGCAGGGAAAGATAGAGAAAGAGGAGATCACGGAGCAGAGCTTTGCCTCCTATCTGGATACGGCGGGAATCCCCGATCCGGATCTGCTCATCCGCACCAGCGGAGAGCTGCGCCTGTCCAATTACCTGCTCTGGCAGCTGGCTTACACGGAGATCTATGTCACGGACTGCCTGTGGCCTGATTTTGATAAAGAGGAATTAGAAAAAGCCATTGCTGCGTACAATAAGAGAGACAGAAGGTTCGGCGGCGTAAGGACCACATAGTCGGAAGGGAGGAGTTTTATGTTTGCCACAAGACTGATCAGCGGCATTGTGCTGGTAGTCATTGCTCTGGTGGTGGTGATCACCGGAGGACCGCTGCTGTTTGCTGTCAACTGTGCCATCTCCTTTATCGGGCTGTTTGAGTTTTACCGGGTCCTGGGAATCGAAAAAAATGCCGTGGGAGCTGCCGGGTATCTGTCTGCGGCCGCTTACTTTACCATTCTCTGGTTTGAAGGGAAGCAGTACGGGGAGTTTGTGATTATCCTGACGGTAATGCTGGTCATGGCCATCTACGTGTTCACCTTTCCCGCCTATAAAACGGAGCAGGTGACAGGAGCGGTGTTCGGCGTTTTATATGTGCCGGTGATGCTGTCCTATTTGTATCAGACCAGAACCATGCCCGACGGAGCTTATCTGGTATGGCTGATTTTCCTAAGCTCCTGGGGGTGTGATACCTGTGCTTACTGTACCGGCATGCTGTTTGGAAAGCATAAGCTGGCTCCCGTTCTAAGCCCCAAGAAATCCGTTGAAGGAGCGGTCGGGGGAGTGGTGGGAGCTGCTCTTCTGGGAATGATTTACGGAGCTGTTTTTGGCGGCCATATGCTGGAAGTGGAAAATCCCCTGATTTCCTGCGCTCTGGCCTGTGCCATCGCCGCAGTGATTTCCCAGGTGGGCGATCTGGCTGCTTCAGCGGTGAAGCGGAATCACAATGTAAAAGATTACGGGAAACTGATTCCCGGCCACGGAGGCATTCTGGACCGGTTTGACAGTATGATTTTTACGGCTCCGGCCATCTTTTTTGCCGTCAATTTTCTGGCGGTGAAGATTCTCTAGGTCCCGGCCGGTGCTGCCGGGCCATATACAAAAGGAGAGCGGACGACATGAAAAAAATTGCAATACTGGGCTCCACAGGTTCCATCGGCACACAGACTCTGGAGGTAGTGGAGCAGAATAAAGATATGGAAGTGACAGCTCTGGCGGCGGGCAGCAACATCCGGCTTCTGGAGCAGCAGATCCGGCAGTTCCGCCCCAGGCTGGCGGCGGTCTGGTCGGAGGAAAAGGCAAAAGAGCTGCGGACTGCCGTGGCGGATCTGGATGTGCAGGTGGAGGCCGGCATGGACGGCCTCATCGCCGCAGCCACGGAGGCGTCGGCCCGGATAGTGGTGACGGCGGTGGTGGGGATGATCGGCATCCGGCCCACTATTGCGGCCATCAGGGCGGGAAAGGACATTGCCCTGGCAAACAAGGAAACCCTGGTGACGGCAGGCCATCTGATTATCCCCCTGGTGAAAGAATACGGGGTGCGCCTCCTTCCGGTGGACAGCGAGCACAGCGCCATTTTTCAGTGCCTGAACGGAGAACATGGAAACCGGATCAGCAAAATTCTGCTCACCGCATCCGGAGGACCTTTCCGGGGAAGGACCAGGGAGCAGATGAAGGATATCCGGGTGGAGGACGCCTTAAAGCACCCCAACTGGTCCATGGGACAGAAGATTACCATCGATTCCTCCACCATGGTAAACAAGGGACTGGAAGTTATGGAGGCAAAGTGGCTTTTCGGCGTTGAGATGGATCAGGTGCAGGTGGTGGTGCAGCCTCAGAGCGTGATTCACTCCATGGTGGAGTTTGAGGACGGGGCGGTGATGGCCCAGCTGGGAACTCCGGACATGAAGCTGCCGATCCAGTACGCCCTCTGTTATCCGGAGCGGCGGCTCATGGGCGGGGAGCGGCTGGATTTCCGGAAATTAAAGGAAATCCGGTTTGAGGAGCCGGATTTTGAGAATTTCCCGGGACTTTCCCTGGCCTATGAGGCAGGAAAAACGGGCGGTTCTCTGCCCACTGTGTTCAACGCTGCCAATGAGCGGGCGGTGAGCATGTTTTTAAATCGGAAAATCGGGTATCTTACCATCGTGGACATCATCGAAAGCGCCATGGCGCGCCACTCGGTGATTTCTGCGCCGTCTGTGGATCAGATTCTGGAGGCGGAGAGGGAAACCTATGACTATATAGAAAGCAGGTGGTGATTTGCTGAATATTATAGCGGCGGTTCTGGTGTTCGGACTGATCGTGCTGGTACACGAGTTCGGACACTTTCTGCTGGCAAAATTAAACGGCATCGGCGTGGTGGAATTTTCCATCGGCATGGGCCCCAGACTGCTCAGCTGGCAGCGGGGCGAGACGAAATATTCCCTGAAAATCCTTCCCTTCGGCGGTTCCTGCATGATGCTGGGGGAGGATGAAAAGGACGCGGATCCGAAAGCCTTCAACAACAAATCCGTCTGGGCCAGAATCTCAGTGGTATTTGCCGGCCCGGCTTTCAATTTTATTCTGGCGTTTTTCTTTGCGGTGATCATCGTCATGAACATCGGCTATCAGAAATTTCAGATCAGCGATGTGACGGAGGGGTCTCCGGCGGCGGAGGCGGGCCTTCAGGCCGGGGATGTGATCACCAGGGTGAACAGCCGGAAGATCACGGCCTACGAGGACATACAGGTGTATATGCTGGCCAACCCGGGGGAGACTCTCCGCATCCAGTACCGCCGTCCTGTGGGAGACGGAACCGATTATGAGACGGGGGAGACAGTGCTGACGCCGGAGTACTCCGAGACGGAAGGACGCTATCTCATGGGCGTTACCTTTACCAGCCAGTATGTGAAGGCTGAGAGTCTGAGCGAGCTGGTCTATTACAGCGCCTATCAGGTAAAATACTGCGTTACGTCCACCTTTGACAGCCTGAAAATGCTCTTTACCAGACAGGTGCAGGTGGATGAGGCGGTGGCCGGTCCGGTGCGGATTGTGGCCATGATCGGGGAAAATGTGGAGGAGAGCCGGGAGATCGGCATTTCGGTCATGCTTCTGACTCTGTGCTACTGGAGCCTGATTTTAAGCGCCAGCCTGGGGATCATGAATCTCCTGCCTATTCCTGCCCTGGACGGCGGGCGGCTGGTGTTTCTCATCATAGAAGCCATACGGGGAAAGGGAATCGATCAGGAGAAGGAGGGCATGGTCCACATGGCCGGTCTGCTGATCCTCATGGCCCTGATGGTGTTTGTACTGTTTAACGATATCCGGAGCCTGTTCTAGCCTGGCTGGCCGGAGATGGAAAGGATAGGAAGACTTATGAGAGAGAGGACGAAAACGGTTCAGATCGGAAAAGTGGCCATCGGAGGCGGAAATCCGGTGGCCATTCAGTCCATGTGCAACACGAAGACGGAGGACTGGAAGGCCACGGTGGAGCAGATTCTCCGCCTGGAACGGGCCGGCTGCGAGATCATCCGGGTGGCGGTGCCCACCATGGAGGCGGCTGAGGCTCTGGAGGAGATCAAATCCAGAATCCATATTCCGCTGGTGGCAGACATCCATTTTGACTATCGGCTGGCCATCGCCGCCATGGATCACGGGGCGGACAAGATCCGCATCAACCCTGGCAATATCGGCAGCGCCGACCGGGTCCGGGCAGTGGTGGACCGGGCAAAGAGAGACTCCATTCCCATCCGCGTGGGCGTCAACAGCGGCTCCCTGGAGAAGGAGCTGCTGGCCAAATACGGCGGCGTCACGGCGGAGGGGCTGGTGGAGAGCGCTCTCCAGAAGGTGGACATGATCGAAAAAATGGGATACGACAACCTGGTTATCAGCATCAAGTCCTCGGACGTGCTCATGTGCGTGAAAGCTCACCAGCTGATCGCTGAGCGGACCAGTTACCCTCTGCATGTGGGGATCACGGAAGCCGGGACGGTGTTTTCCGGCAATATCAAGTCGGCGGTAGGGCTGGGAATCATCCTCAGCCAGGGCATTGGTGACACCATCCGGGTATCCCTCACAGGAGATCCGGTGGAGGAGATCAAGTCAGCCAAGGTAATTCTCCGTACCCTGGGACTGAGAAAGGGCGGCATTGAGGTGGTATCCTGTCCCACCTGCGGCCGCACCCGGATCGATCTGATCCGCCTGGCAGACCAGGTAGAGACCATGGCGGCGGAATTTGACGACCTGGATGGCGTGAAAGTGGCTGTCATGGGCTGTGTGGTCAACGGGCCGGGAGAGGCCAGGGAAGCGGATGTGGGCATCGCCGGAGGCATCGGAGAAGGACTGCTCATCAGAAAGGGCCAGGTGGTCCGCAAGGTGCCGGAGGAGGAGCTTTTAACCGTCCTGCGCCGGGAACTGGAGGAAATGCGATCAGAGAGAAGGAATTGACATGGCAAAACGTTTTTCGGAGGTATTTCCGGATCTGCGCATGGAGGAAGATCTCAGGGAGCTTCTGAGCCTGGCGGAGGTGGAACGGGTGACTTCCAACCGGGAGAGAAGTTCCATCCGGATTTATCTGGTCAGTCCCAGGCTGATTGAGAAAAAGGATATCTACAGCCTGGAAAAGGCCATCCGTGACCAGCTTTTTCCCGGAAAGCAGCTGGCAGTAAAAATTATGGAAAAATACCGTCTGTCCAGCCAGTACACGCCGGAGAAGCTGCTGGATGTATACCGGGACAGTCTTCTTCTGGAACTGAAAAATTACAGCATCATCGAGTACAGCATTCTGCGGAAGGCAGAGTGCACCTTTCCGGAACCGGATCTCCTCCGCATGACGGTGGAGGATACCATGGTGAACCGGGAAAAGGCCGGGGAGCTGAAGCGGGTTCTGGAGAAAATTTTCCATGAGCGGTGCGGGCTTCCTGCGGAAGTGGAGTTTACATATGTCCCGCCTCAGGAGAACAGGATGATGAAGCAGAAACAGCTTCAGATGGCCAGGGAAGTGGAGGAGATCACTCTGCGGTCCGCTGTGGGCGGACAGCTGGCGGCGGAAGGAAAGCTGAGAAGAGCTTCCGGAGGCAGCGGATTTCCTGGAAACATCCCGCTGGAAAACACAGCCGGGGAGAGCGGTGACGGTTTCTGGGAGCGGGCCATGGCCATGGCTTCGGACAGCTATGTGCTCCCGGAGGAGGAGAGTGCTCCCTGGGAGGAAGCGTCTGCCGCCGGCCCGGCCGGGGACGGCGGGAACGCTGTCTCTCCCTTCGGCGGAGAAGATGCCGGCCTGCATTCTGACGGACGGCTGAAGGACGCCGGCGGCTTTGGAAAGGGATCTTCCCGCAGGGGCGGTTTCAAAAGAGAGTATTCCAAGGGAGATTCCAGGCGGACTTACCGCCGTTCCGACAACCCGGACGTTCTCTACGGCCGGGATTTTGAAGGAGATGCCACGGAGATCGACAAGATCGACGGAGTCATCGGAGAGACTATCCTCAGGGGCAAGATCATCCACAAGGACAGCCGGGAGCTGCGCAGCGGCAAGACCATGTTCATGTTTGACGTGACGGACTTTACCGACACCATGACGGTGAAGATCTTTGCGGAGGGAGAGGCTCTGGAGGATCTGAAATCGGCGGTGAAGGAAGGCACCTTCGTTCGCGTAAAGGGCGTCATCGCCGTGGACAAGTTTGACGGCGAGCTGACCTTAAGCTCTGTGTCAGGAATCAAAAAGAGCGAGGACTTTACGGGAAAGCGGATGGACAACAGCCTGGAAAAGCGGGTGGAGCTCCACTGCCATACCAAGATGAGCGATATGGACGGGGTGTCCGAGGTAAAGGACATCATCAAGAGGGCAAAAAAATGGGGAATGGACGCCATCGCCGTCACAGATCACGGCTGTGTTCAGGCCTTCCCCGACGCCAACCATGCCCTGGACAAGGGAGATGAATTCAAGGTCATCTACGGTGTGGAAGGCTACCTGGTGGACGACTTAAAGCAGCTGGTGGACCATCCCAGAGGCCAGTCCCTGCAGGGGGATTTTGTGGTATTTGACCTGGAGACCACGGGACTGAGCCCGGAGAAAAACAGGATCATTGAAATCGGCGCCGTCCGGGTGAGCGGCGGGGAGATCGTGGATAAGTTCAGTACTTTCGTCAATCCGGAGATCCCCATTCCCTTCGAGATTGAGAAGCTGACCAGCATCAACGACGCCATGGTCATCGGCGCTCCGAAGATTGAAGAGGCTCTGCCCCGGTTTCTGGAGTTCTGCGGGGATGCGGCCCTGGTGGGCCACAACGCGGCCTTTGACGTGAGCTTTGTGGCCCACAGCGCCGCAAGGCTGGGGATTCCCTTTGATCCTACGGTACTGGATACGGTGACCCTGGCCCAGCATCTCCTGCCCAATCTGAACCGGTACAGGCTGGACACGGTGGCCAAGGCCCTGAACGTGTCCCTGGAAAACCATCACCGGGCCGTGGACGACGCGGGAGCCACGGCGGAGATTTTTGCCGCATTTGTGGCCATGTTAAAAGACCGGGGCGTGGAAGATGTGGACCAGTTAAACGCCATGAGTCAGATGTCGGCGGAGATGATCAAAAAGATGCCCACCTACCATGTGATCATTCTGGCGGACAGCGACGAGGGGCGGGTCAATCTGTATCGTCTGGTGTCTTTTTCCCATCTGGACTATTTTGCCAGACGGCCCAGAATCCCCAAAAGCCTTCTTCAGAAATACAGGAAAGGGCTGATCATCGGCTCCGCCTGCGAGGCGGGGGAGCTTTATCAGGCTCTGCTGCGGGGAGCCTCCGACGCGGCTATCGCCCGCCTGGTGGATTTTTACGACTATCTGGAGATTCAGCCTCTGGGCAACAACGCCTTTATGCTGCAGGACGAGAAGAGCACGGTAAATACCTGGGACGACTTAATGGCCATCAACAAAAAGATTGTGGACCTGGGAGAGAAGTTTGGCAAGCCGGTATGCGCTACCTGCGACGTTCATTTCCTGGATCCGGAGGACGAGATCTACCGCCGGATCATCATGGCGGGACAGGGCTTTAAGGACAGCGATGAGCAGGCGCCTCTGTATCTTCGCACCACGGAGGAGATGTTAAAGGAATTTGAATACCTGGGCCCCAACAAGGCCTACGAGGTGGTGGTGACCAACACCAGAAAGATCGCCGCCAGATGCCAGAAGATCTCTCCCGTGCGGCCGGACAAGTGTCCGCCGGTGATTCCCGACTCGGACAAAACCCTGCGGAAAATCTGCTATGACCGGGCCCACGAGATTTACGGGGAGGAACTTCCGGAAATTGTAGTGGCCAGGCTGGAGAGGGAATTGAATTCCATTATCAGCAACGGCTTCGCGGTGATGTATATCATCGCCCAGAAGCTGGTGTGGAAGTCCAATGAGGACGGATATCTGGTGGGATCCCGAGGTTCCGTGGGTTCTTCCTTTGTGGCTACCATGGCGGGAATCACAGAGGTAAACCCCTTAAGTCCCCACTACATCTGTCCCAACTGCCATTACTACGACTTTGACTCGGAGGAGGTAAAGAAATTCGGAGGAATGGCCGGCTGCGATATGCCGGATAAGCTCTGCCCCGTATGCGGAAAGCCTCTGCGGAAAGAGGGCTTTGACATTCCCTTTGAGACCTTCCTGGGATTTAAGGGAAACAAGGAGCCGGATATCGACTTGAATTTCTCCGGAGAGTATCAGAGCAAGGCCCACGACTACACGGAGGTAATCTTCGGAAAGGGACAGACCTTCCGGGCCGGCACCATCGGTACCCTGGCGGACAAGACGGCCTATGGCTATGTAAAAAACTATTTTGAGGAGCACGGCGTCCGGAAGAGAAACTGCGAGATCAACCGGATCGTCCAGGGCTGCGTGGGGGTGCGCCGCACCACCGGCCAGCACCCGGGAGGCATCATCGTGCTGCCTCTGGGGGAGGAGATCTACTCTTTCACCCCGGTGCAGCATCCGGCCAACGATATGACCACCTCCACCATCACCACCCATTTTGACTATCACTCCATCGACCACAACCTGCTGAAGCTGGACATTCTGGGACACGACGATCCCACCATGATCCGGATGCTCCAGGATCTGACGGGGCTGGATCCGGTGAAGGACATTCCCCTGGATTCCCCGGAGGTGATGAGCCTGTTCCAGAACACCAGCGCCCTGGGAATCTCCCCGGAGGATATCGGCGGCTGCAGGCTGGGGGCTCTGGGAATTCCGGAGTTCGGAACGGATTTTGCCATGCAGATGCTTATTGACGCCCAGCCGAAGTATTTCTCCGACCTGGTGCGTATATCCGGGCTGTCCCATGGAACGGACGTGTGGCTGGGCAACGCCCAGACCCTGATTCAGGAGGGAAAGGCCACCATTCAGACCGCCATCTGTACCCGTGACGACATCATGATCTATCTGATCCAGATGGGGCTGGACCAGGAGCTTTCCTTCACCATTATGGAGAGCGTCCGGAAGGGAAAGGGATTAAAGCCGGAGTGGGAGGAGGAGATGACGGCCCACGGGGTGCCGGACTGGTATATCGGCTCCTGCAAGAAGATCAAATATATGTTCCCGAAGGCCCATGCGGCGGCCTACGTAATGATGGCCTGGCGAATCGCCTACTGCAAGGTGTTTTATCCCCTGGCCTACTACGCGGCCTTTTTCTCCATCCGTGCCAGCGGCTTTTCCTATGAGCTGATGTGCCAGGGAAGAGAGCGGCTGGAATACCATCTGGACGACTACAGGAAGCGGTCGGACACCCTGACCCAGAAGGAGCAGGCCACCCTGAGGGATATGAGGATTGTGCAGGAAATGTATGCCAGAGGATATGAGTTTATGCCCATTGACATCTACCGGGCGAAGGCCAGACATTTCCAGATCATTGACGGAAAGCTGATGCCGTCCCTCTCCAGCATTGACGGACTGGGAGAAAAGGCGGCGGACGCCATTGTGGACGCGGTTATGGACGGCCCGTTCCTGTCAAAGGAGGACTTCCGCAGCCGCACCAAAGTCAGCAAGACCATCTGTGACCTGATGGCGGATCTGGGGCTTTTAGGAGACCTGCCGGAGAGCAACCAGCTTTCCCTGTTTGACCTGGTAGGCTAGGGCCTTGGAAAACGGAGAAGAGTGATTTTATTTCAGAAAGAGGGAGTTAGAAATGACAGCTGCAATTTATTTTTCACCTACCTATACATCGAAAAAAGGAACAGAAGCCATCGCCGGAACCCTTGGCGGCGGGGAGGTACAGGTTTTTGACGTGACCCTTCCGGACGCCTGCACGGAGGAAAAGACCTTTGGGGAAAGGGATCTGGTGGTGTTTGGCGCGCCGGTCTACGGCGGCAGGCTTTACAGGGGCTGTAAAGAGCGTTTCCGCAGATTCCGGGGAACAGGAACTCCCTGCGTGATCACTGTCACCTACGGAAACCGCCACTACGACGACGCGTTAATCGAACTCTTTGACCTGGTGAAAGAGCTGGGCTTTCGCCCGGCGGCAGCGGCGGCTCTGATCGGCCAGCACACCTACGGTCAGATTCAGGTGGGAAGACCGGATGAGAAGGATCTGGCGGAGGACCGGGAGTTTGCAGAGCGGGCTGCCGAAAACCTGAAGGCGGGAGTGTTCCTGGAATCCGTGCCGGGAAACCGCCCTTACGTCAAAGGGGAGGAGGGAGGAAAGGGAGGAAACTTCCGGCCTCTCACCGACGATACCTGTACCGGCTGCGGCCTGTGCGCGAGGGAGTGCCCGGAGGGGGCCATCGGCCCGGACTTTAAAACCATCGATCCGGAAAAGTGCATCGCCTGCTTCCGCTGCATCCGCATCTGTCCGGTTCAGGCCAAAAATATGAAGGTGCCGGCTTATGAGGAATTTGCGGAGGGCTTTTCCAGGAAACTGTCGGAGCCCAGAAAAAATGAGTATTTCCTGTAATATTCTGGTTTTTCCGGGCGGAAACGTGTCAGAATTTTGCGACCGGTTTTCTGCATAGAAAAAATTTTCTTCTCATAGACATAGTATTAGCTTGCGGGCAAATAATAAGGTCAAGAAAGAGGAGAGATACTATGTCGGAAAAAATGATGGAAAACAACAGGGTCAGCGTAATCGGGGAGATTGTATCCGGTTTCACCTTCAGCCACGAAGTCTTCGGAGAAGGCTTTTACATGGTGAGCGTGGCGGTGAACCGGCTGAGCGAGCAGGTGGATGTGATTCCCCTGATGATTTCCGAGCGTCTGCTGGATGTGGACAAAAATTACGAGGGCTGTACGGTGGAGGCCATCGGTCAGTTCCGTTCCTATAACCGCCACGAGGGGACGAAAAACCGCCTGGTGCTGTCCGTGTTCGTGCGGGAGATCAATTTCCTGGAAGAATTTACGGACTATACCAAGACCAACCAGATTTTTCTGGACGGCTACATCTGCAAGGAGCCGATATACCGGAAAACGCCTCTGGGCAGAGAGATCGCCGATCTTCTGCTGGCGGTGAACCGTCCCTACGGAAAATCGGATTACATACCCTGTATTTCCTGGGGCCGCAACGCCCGGTACGCCTCCGGCTTTCAGGTGGGAGTGAGAGTGCGTGTCTGGGGCCGCGTCCAGAGCAGGGAGTACACCAAGCGCTTAAGCGATACGGAGTGCGAGAAGCGGGTGGCTTATGAAGTCTCTGTCAGCAAACTGGAATGTGTGGAGCCGCAGCAGGGAAATTAGGGGCAAAGTGGGAGATTTCTCCTGCAAATCTTGCAAAATATGGAAAAATGTGGTACGATAAGCAGAAGTTTAACGACGCTTATGAGGTGAAAGCATGGATAAAGGGACAGTTCAGGTAATCTACGGCACCGGCAAGGGGAAGACCGGCGCGGCCCTGGGGCGGGCGATACAGGTGCTGAATCAGGGAAAAACTGTGATTGTCATTCAGTTTATGAAGGGAAGCACAGTCAAAAATGATTTGGACATTTTAAAACGGCTGGAACCGGAAATGAAAGTGTTTCGCTTTGAAAAACAGGCAGCGGAATTTGAAGATCTGTCTCCCGACGAGAAGAAAGAAGAGCTGATGAATATCCGCAACGGCCTGAATTTTGCAAACAAGGTCATCCGTACCGGAGAGTGTGATCTGCTGATCCTGGATGAGATTCTGGGACTTCTGGACTATCACATTCTCACTCTGGAAGAGCTTCGCTCCATGATCGGCGAGAAAGAGGACGAGATGGATCTGATCCTGACAGGCAAGATGTGCCCGGAAGGGCTGAAATCCTGTGTGGACTGTATCTCCCATCTGGAAAACGAATGCGTTTCCCGGTGAGGCGGGAGACAGGTGTTGGGCGCAGGTTTGGCCGGTTGACATTTTCCGGCAACAGTGATACCATAATTTCAAGAGAAAAGAGGTAGAGGTCGCGCGACTTAAAAGTATTCCGCCGGATGCCGCAGGAGGCGTGGGAAGGAGGAAGAAAGGGAGGAGCGCCGAAGGATGCCGCCGCCTGCAGACGGAGTCCTGGGCATACGGTTAAAAGCTGTGTGACTGTCATCCGGACGGATGGAGAGCTACTGAAAGGAATGTGCACTGGCAATTTCAATAGGGCTGTCCGGAAGGATAGCCCTGTTTTTTTCACAATTCAATGTTCGTTCAAAGGAGGAAACGCATATGGCAATTTTTGAGGGGGCGGGAGTGGCTCTGATTACCCCGTTTCATGAGGATGGATCCATCAACTATGAGAAGCTGGAGGAGCTGGTGGAAGAGCAGATCGCCGGCGGCATTGACGCCATTATCGCCTGCGGGACCACGGCGGAATCCGCCACCATGGACCACGACGAGCACAATTCCGTGATTCGTTTTATCTGTGAGAAAGTAAAAAAGAGAGTGCCTGTGATCGCCGGCACCGGCTCCAACTGCACTCAGACGGCGGTGGAGCTGTCACTGGAGGCAAAAAAATCCGGGGCGGACGGCCTGCTTCTGGTCTCTCCCTATTATAACAAGGCGACACAGAAAGGTCTGATCGCCCACTTTTCCGCTGTGGCGGAGGCGGTGGACCTGCCTATTCTGCTCTACAATATTCAGGGCCGCACGGGAGTGAATATTGAGCCGGCCACCATCGTGCACCTGTGCAGAAATGTGAAAAACATCGTGGGCGTAAAGGAGGCCAGCGGCAACATTTCCCAGATCGCCACCATCATGTCCATGGCGGACGGCTGCGTGGATCTGTATTCGGGAAATGACGACCAGATCGTACCCCTCCTTTCTCTGGGCGGCAAGGGCGTGATTTCCGTGCTGGCCAATGTGGCTCCCAGACAGACTCACGATATGTGTCAGTCCTATTTTGACGGGGATGTGAAAAAGAGCGCTGCCATGCAGCTGGAAGCGATTCCTCTGATTTCCGCCCTGTTCTGCGAGGTAAATCCCATACCGGTGAAAGCGGCCATGAATCTCATGGGCAAAGGCGTGGGATCCCTTCGGCTTCCGCTGACGGAGATGGAGCCGGAGCATCAGGAGAGACTGAAGAGAGAGCTGAAGGCCTACGGGCTTCTGGCATAAAGGGAGGGACGGACAATGGTAAAAGTGATCATGCACGGCTGCAACGGAGCCATGGGCCAGGTGATTTCCTCCATGGCGGAAAAGGATGAGGAAATCCGGATTGTGGCCGGGATCGATTTGAATACGGAGCGGAAATGGGATTACCCCGTGTTTGCGTCTCTGGAGGACTGCACGGAGGAGGCGGATGTGATCATTGACTTTGCCTCTGCAAAAGCGGTGGATCACCTGTTAGATTACTGCGGACGGACAGGAATGCCGGTGGTTCTTTGCACCACGGGACTTTCCGAGGAACAGGTGAAAAAGGTATCAGAGACGGCGGAGAAAACGGCGGTGCTCCGCTCCGCCAATATGTCTCTGGGCGTCAATCTTCTGCTGAAGATGGTAAAAGAGGCGGCAAAGGTATTGGCTGCGGCAGATTTTGACATGGAGGTGCTGGAAAAGCACCACAATCAGAAAGTGGACGCGCCCAGCGGCACGGCTCTGGCGCTGGCGGATTCCCTCAACGAAGCCATGGATCATCAGTACCACTATGTCTATGACCGGTCGTCCCGGAGAGAGAAGAGGGATAAAAAGGAGATCGGTATCCAGTCTGTGCGGGGAGGTTCCATTGTGGGAGAACATGATGTGATCTTTGCGGGACAGGACGAGGTGATTACATTCTCACACACCGCCTATTCCAAGGCCATATTTGCCAAAGGAGCAATCTTAGCGGCAAAATTCCTGAAGGGGAAGCCGGCGGGACTTTACGATATGTCAGATGTAATCGGATAATTTTTCCAGCCGTATAGACCGGCATACTCCTGCACATACTAACGAAAACAGGTGTGAAAGGAGTATGTATGATGAAAAAAATCAAGAAATACGCACTGTCCGTTCTGCTGGCGTTTGCCGTCTGCGTGATGACGGCCTGCGGCGGCTCAGATCATAATGCCACCTCGTCGGAGTCCACGGCTCAGACTACAGTGGGAGGAGAGACTGGCACGGACCGGACCGACGGAACCCACCAGACAGAAAGCACCGGAGTGATCGACGGAATGATTGACGATGTGGAAAGCGGCGTGGACAGCGCGGTGGATGGAATTACAGGGCAGACGGAGGATGGCCGTCAGCAGAAATAGGGCAGGAAAACAGTATGTCGTCTCTCAGATGAGGGAGAGGGCATACTGTTTTCTGTTTCCGGGGGATTTTCCTTGCAAAAGAGCGAAAAAAGAGATACACTGGTTGTATGCTAAAGGTTATGACCCGGGAAAGGAGAAGTGCATGAAAGTGAAATGGATAAGAGCAGCAGCTGCGGCAGCCTGCCTGTCGTTTGCGGTTCCGACGGCGGCCTTTGCCCAGGAGACGGCGGTATCGGCCAGCCAGGAAGAGCTGGACCGTCTCCGGTCAGCTCTGGAGCAGACCGGCAGTATGACCTCGTTCGACTGGACGGCGGATCTTTCCTCCCAGTATTCCGGCTATGGTCTGACCATAACCTTTGACCAGCAGAGCCGGATCCAGGTATCCGGAGGGGGTACCGGAGAGATGACGGCCCTGCGGACCGACCGGGAGACCGCGCTGGGTGAGACAGAGGAGACGGTCTCTTTCTATACGGGAGGTTATTATTATGGGGAGGACTATGGTTTTCCCATGAAGAGCCAGATAACGCCGGAAGCGGTGCTCAGCGCCATGACAGAAGATATTCTTGCCGTCTCCGGAACTGTGGTTTATGACAATCTGGCGGCAGATTTCCCGCCGCCTTCTGTGGAACAGATGGGGGAGGAAACCGTGTATACTTATGTGGCCGACCCGGAGTTTCTGGCGGAGTTTTCCGCAGACAGCGAGGAGACCTATACCGTCTTTGCGGTGCAGCTTTACGTAGGACCGGACAGATATGTGAACCGGGAGAAGCGGGAACTGCGGAACACCGATCCCGAAGGCTATGAGCTGGTCGTTTATATGGACAACCGGCTGAATAATCCGGGACAGCCGGTATCCATTTCTCTTCCTTCTACAGCAGGATACGAGGAATGGTAATGGATTTGGTTCAGTGTGAAAACTGAAAATAGAGGCAAAAAAAGGAGAGACAAGAGTCATGAATGAGAAGAGACTGCTGGACACGTTTTTTGAGTACGTGCAGATCAACAGCGAGACGAGAAATGAGAGAGAGATGTGCGAGCGGGTGAAGAAAGATCTGGAAGATCTTGGCCTGCGCGTGGACGTAGATGAAATTGGAGAGAAATTTGGTTCCAACGGTTTTAACGTGTACGGTTATCTGGACGGAGATCCGTCTCTGGATCCCATTATCCTCAGCGCCCATCTGGACACAGTGGTTCCCGGCTATGCCATTAAGCCCTATGTAAAGGATGGACGGATTTACAGCGAGACAGACACCATGATCCTGGCGTCTGATGACAAGGCGGGAGTGAGCGCCATTGTGGAGGCGGTCCGCACGGTGAAGGAGCAGAATATCAAGACCCGTCCGGTGGAAATTTTCTTCTCTGTAGGCGAGGAGTGCGGTCTTCACGGGGCAAAGAACGCCGATTATTCCAAGTTCCGGAGCAAAATGGCTGTGGTATTTGACATGGCCGGCGAGATCGGCACCACCTGCTATACCTGTCCCGGTCAGGTGAACTTTGAGTTTGAGATCTTCGGAAAGACGGCTCACGCCGGTCTGGAGCCGGAAGCGGGAATCAGCGCCATCATGGCTGCGGCAGAGGGAATTACCAATATGAAGCTGCTGCGGATTGACGAGGAGACTACTGCCAACATCGGAACCTTCCACGCAGAAGGTCCTACCAATATTGTGAGCAATTACGCCAAAGTAGTGGCAGAGGCCAGAAGTACGGACCTGGCGAAGCTGGAAAAGCAGGAGCATGATATGGTAAAGGCCATGCAGGACGCCTGCGACCATTACGGCGCGGAGTTAAAATACACCACTGCCCGTTCCTACAATCCCTACAAGGTGACGCCGGAGGACAAGGTGTGCCAGCTTCTGGAAAAGGGCTACAAAGCGCTGGGCTGTGAGATTCACTATGTGCGTTCCGGCGGCGGCTGCGACAGCAATATCCACAATGAGCACGGAATTCAGTCTGTGGGCATTGGCATCGGCATGGAAAAAGCTCATACCGGCCAGGAGAACATTCCGGTGGAGCAGCTGAACAAGACCGCTCTGCTGGTGCTGGAGCTGATTAAAGCCTGAGAAAACAGACTGCGGTTTGAAAACTCGGGAGACCGGGAACGGCGGCGTCCTAAGGGAGGAGAGGAGACCTTTCTTTCCGGAAGAGGCGCCGGTTTCAGGGGATTGCGTCCTTGGAGAAGAAGGGGGACGCAGATGTACAGATGGAAATACCGGAGGAGAAAGCCCTGGAGGCGGATTTCCCGGAAAACCCGGAAACGGTCCATGAGACAGGCCGGGGCGGAGAGGGGCCGGAAAGTCCGCCGCCTCTGCCTGCTCCTCCTTGCAGGGGAGATTTTGTGGCTGACGGGGAACGGGGAGGTTTTTCTGGCATCCTGCCGGGAGATTTCCGGCGTAGTTTCCGAGGAGAGAAGGCCTTCTGACTGGTTTGGCTTTGGGGCGGACCTGCGGGAGGGAAAGATTTATATCTTTCGGAGAGAAGAGCAGGTTGTGAAGTAGATGTCATAGAGATTCATTAGCAGATTTAATGACTGAAGAACTTGCAATAAGAGGGACGCAGCATTATAATTTCTACTGAAACACATGATTTTTATATTTACAACTTATAAATCTTAGAAAAGGACAGGTGGTACCCATGGAGAAAAAAGAATTACTGTATGAGGGAAAAGCGAAGAAGGTTTTCGCGACGGAGGATCCGGACGTTTTAATCGTGGATTATAAGGATGACGCCACGGCGTTTAACGGACTGAAGAAAGGGACCATCGTTGGGAAAGGTGCCATCAACAACCGCATGACCAACCATATTTTCAAGATTTTGGAGACGAAGGGCGTTCCCACTCACTACATCGAGGAGCTGAGCGACCGGGAGACTGCTGTGAAGAAAGTGGAGATCGTTCCCCTGGAAGTGATCATCCGCAACTTCTCTGCCGGCAGCTTCGCCAAGAAGATGGGCATGGAAGAGGGAGTCAAATTCAAGCAGCCTACTCTGGAGTTCAGCTACAAGAACGACGATCTGGGCGATCCCTTCATCAATAAATACTATGCACTGGCTCTGGAGCTGGCCACGGAGGAAGAGATCGCGGCCATTGAGAAGTACGCTTTCATCGTAAACGATGTGATGAGAGAGTATTTCGACAGCCTGGGCATCGAGCTCATCGATTTCAAGATCGAGTTCGGACGCTACCACGGACAGATCATTCTGGCCGACGAGGTGTCTCCCGATACCTGCCGTCTGTGGGACAAGGAGACTCATGAGAAGCTGGACAAGGACCGTTTCCGCAGAGATCTGGGAAATGTGGAGGACGCTTATCAGGAAGTGTTCCGCCGCCTTGGAATCCACTGACAGAAGAATAGGCGCCGCAGCCGGCCCTTTTAAGGGAGCTGCGGCAGAGGAAATTACCCACAGGACGGCTGTTCTGTGGGTATCATACTGATAATGGAGAGGAATATTATGAACGACAGATACGTAAGCCCGCTCTCTGAGCGGTATGCAAGCAGAGAGATGCAGTATATTTTTTCACCGGATATGAAATTCAAGACCTGGCGGAAGCTGTGGATCGCCCTGGCAGAGACCGAAAAAGAGCTGGGACTGCCCATCACCGATGAGCAGATTGAGGAGCTGAAAGCCCACGCCGAGGATATTAACTACGATGTGGCGAAGGAGCGGGAGCGGATCGTGCGTCATGACGTGATGAGCCATGTCTACGCCTATGGACAGCAGTGCCCGAAGGCGAAGGGAATCATCCATCTGGGAGCCACCTCCTGCTACGTGGGAGACAACACGGACATTATCATTATGCGGGAAGCCCTCCGCCTGGTGAGAAAGAAGCTGATCAATGTGATGGCGGAGCTGGCGAAGTTTGCCGATGAGTGGAAGAATCAGCCCACCCTGGCATTCACCCATTTCCAGCCGGCCCAGCCCACCACCGTGGGAAAGAGAGCCACCCTGTGGCTGCAGGATCTCTGCCTGGACCTGGAGGATCTGGACCATGTGCTGGATTCCTTAAAGCTGCTGGGTTCCAAGGGAACCACAGGCACTCAGGCCAGCTTCCTGGAGCTGTTTGACGGAGATCATGAGAAATGCCGGAAGGCAGACGCCATGATCGCGGAAAAGATGGGATTTTCCCAGTGCTATCCGGTGTCAGGCCAGACTTATTCCCGGAAAGTGGACACCCGGGTAGTGAACGTGCTGGCAGGCATTGCCCAGAGCGCCCACAAGTTTACCAATGACATCCGCCTTCTTCAGCACCTGAAGGAAGTGGAGGAGCCTTTTGAGAAGAATCAGATTGGTTCTTCTGCCATGGCCTACAAGAGAAATCCTATGAGGAGCGAGCGGATCGCCTCTCTTTCCGATTACGTGATGTCCGACGTGATCAACCCCATGCTGGTGGCTTCCACTCAGTGGTTTGAGCGGACTCTGGACGACTCTGCCAACAAGCGCCTGAGCATCCCGGAAGGATTCCTGGCGGTGGACGGTATCCTGGATCTGTACTTAAACGTGGTGGACGGGCTGGTGGTATACCCGAAAGTGATCGAGAAGCATATGATGGCGGAGCTGCCCTTTATGGCTACGGAAAACATTATGATGGATGCGGTAAAGGCCGGCGGAGACCGCCAGGAGCTTCACGAGAAGATCCGCACCCTGTCCATGGAGGCGGGAAGAAACGTGAAGGAGAAAGGACAGGAGAACAATCTGCTGGAGCTGATCGCCGCAGATCCGGCCTTTGGTCTTTCCCTGGACGATCTGAAAAAATCCATGGATCCCTCCCGCTATGTGGGACGGGCTCCCAGACAGGTGGAGGAGTTCCTCGCCGAGGTGATTCAGCCTATTCTGGATGCCAACCGGGACGTGCTGGGAATGAAAGCGGAAATCAACGTATAAAGACGGGGAAAGAACCCCGGAACATAAAAGACTTTTTTGAGGCACAGGAGAAATTCCTGTGCCTTTTTATTGTGAAAGCCCGGCAGGCCGGATTGCGAATGCAGGTCGGATCGCATGAGTGCGCAGCACGGAGCGGTCCGAGGGCTTTCATGGTTCGTGGTGTCCGCGTTAGCGGGCACGGAGGTTTGCGCGATACGCCTGGCAAGCGGCCGCCAGCTTGGGGCGAACATTTGCCGGGCAACGGACAGCGGACAGCTCTGCTGTGAGCTGCCTGTGGTATCGAGAATCGGATAGGGGAAGGAACTTTCCCTATCCGATCGGGATATCGGTTTCTTGAAACCTCCAGGTTTATACCAGCAAACAGATTGATGGATTCTGTTTTCTGACAGATTCTTTATAATAAAATCAGAATAGGAAAAACAGGAAGGAGTCATGATTATGAGCGAACAGATGTATGTGATATTGAATAACGGGGTTTCCATGCCCATGGCTGGAATCGGAACCTTTCTTTTGAGCCCGGATGAGGCAGAAGCCTCCGTGTTAAGCGCACTGAAAGGCGGATACCGCCTGATCGACACGGCAAACGCCTATGTAAACGAGAAGGCTGTGGGACGGGCTATGAAGCAGTCCGGTTTGGACAGGAAGGAGATCTTTCTGGAGACAAAGCTCTGGCCGTCTTTTTATGAGCAGGAGGACGCGGTGGAGAAAACCCTGGAGCGCCTGGGAACAGACTATATCGATCTGCTGCTGATCCATCAGCCTGCGGGAAATTATGTGGCCGGATACCGCCTTATGGAAAAGGCCTACAAAGAGGGAAAGGTGAGAGCCATCGGACTTTCCAACTTCACAGAGGCCCAGATCCGGGAAATTTTAAAGATCTGCGAGGTGAAGCCGGCCGTTCTGCAGACGGAGGTTCATCCTTATTCCCAGGAAAAGGAGCTGAAAGAATTTCTGACTTCCGAGGGAATGGTGATCCAGGCTTGGTATCCCCTGGGCCATGGTGACAGGAACCTGATTGAGGAGCCGCTGTTTACCAGACTGGCGGGAAGATATCATAAGAGCAATGCTCAGATCATCCTCCGCTGGCATCTGCAGTCCGGCAATATCGTGATCCCGGGATCGAAAAATCCCGACCACATCCGGGACAACTTTGATCTCTTTGATTTTGAACTGACGGGAGAAGAGATGGAGGAGATCGGCGGACTGAACCGGAATAAGAGGTATTATACCAGTTCTCCGGAACTGCTGAAAAAATATGCGTCCATGGTGCCTCCGGTAGATGAGCAGAAATAAGACGAAGCAGCGGACGAAAAATCCCGATGATTTACAGAAAGCAGGTGTGTGAAAATGAGTAAAAAAGTTTTGATTCTGGCGGGAAGTCCAAGGCAGGGAGGAAATTCCGATCTGTTGTGCGACGCCTTTGCAAAGGGAGCAAAAGAAGCTGGTCATGAGGTGGAAAAAATCTATGTGCAGAAACAGAAGATTTCTCCCTGTCTGGCCTGCTACGGCTGCCGGGGAACCGGCGTATGCGTCCAGAAGGACGATATGGCTGACATACTGGACAAAATGGTGGGAGCGGACGTGATCGTTCTGGCTACGCCGGTATATTTTTATTCCATGGACGGACAGATGAAGACCCTGATCGACCGTACTCTGCCCAGGTATACCCAGATCCGGGATAAGGAGTTTTACTTTATCGCCACGGCCGCTGCGGGGGCAGGCGCCATGAGGCGGACCATGGATGCGCTGGAAGGCTTTACCGACTGTCTGCCGGGGGCCGTTGTACGGGATAAAATCTACGGAAGCGGAGTTTACGAAAAGGGAGAAGTCACCCGCAACAAGGTGATGGATCAGGCCTACAGGGACGGAAAAGAGGCGTAGGATTCATGAAGAACCTATGGGAAAGAAGGTGTCCGTGAGCCATGGCAGGCAGCTCACGACCGGCCCCTGATCAGCCGGATCCGTATTCACCTGACCCTCATCTGCCTAATCTTCATCTATCTGATGCCAGCCCACCTAATCCCCGTCTGCCGGATCTTCCTCCACCTGGCCGATGGCCATGATAAACTGGGTCACCTCATCTGCCGGCTCTCTGGAATAGATCAGCCCGTAGGGGGTGGTGTAGTTCCAGTCCACCGGCAGAGTGGCCAGGAAGGGATGCACCTGGCTCCAGCAGTCGGTGGACAGGATCAGGTCGTCGGAGTTTACCACATGGTTGAAGGTATTGATGTCAAAATAATCTCCCTCAACCGTGTGGATCTGGGGATGATGAAGGGCGATTTCTTCCAGAAGCCCGCTGATGGAGCTGGCGATTTCCCGCTTTTTGGTGATCAGGGTTTCTCCGTGAAGATCGGAGAGGGTGACCACGGAT
>DXBC01000015.1 GCA_019116745.1 Candidatus Lachnoclostridium stercorigallinarum | reverse complement strand
TAGTGTGTATTTTCACACTCCTTTTTGCAAATTTCATATAGCTTCTGGGTATTGGAGCTGTTCTTCCCGCCAATAACGATCATGGCATCTACCTTAGAAGCAACTTCCTTCGCCTCCGCCTGTCTCTCCTGTGTTGCATTGCAAATCGTATTTAAAACAAGTATATCATAACGCTTTTCGGAAAATTTTTCAACTAATTCTTTAAATTTATTGTAATTAAATGTCGTCTGGGAGACGATGCAAACCTTTGTTCCCGGCGGAAAAGATACTTTTTCCACTTCCTCTGGAGAATCTACTGCCAGAGTATCGTCATTTCCCCAGCCTTTAATACCTTCCACCTCAGGATGAGCGGAATTTCCGATAATGATTACCTTTCTTCCGGCTGCCGTCTGTTCCTCCACAATCCGGTGAATCTTGCGCACAAAGGGACAGGTGGCATCCACCACCTGAATTCCCCGCTCTTCCAGGATCTGATAGATGTGGCGGCTCACTCCGTGAGAGCGGATGACCACCACGCCCCCCGTCAGGTTTTTCAGCTCCTCCTCCGTCTCCAGCACACGGACGCCCCGCTTTTCCAGGTCCTTTACCACTTCCTCGTTGTGGATAATGGGACCGTAGGTGTAAATAGGCTTTCCCGCCGTCTCTGTCTGCTCATAGACTTTTTCCACCGCCCGCTTCACTCCGAAACAGAAGCCGGCTGTCTTTGCAACGATGATTTCCATGGTTCTACTGTTCCAGCCCTCTCTCCCGGGCAAGGGCAATGATCTTTTCCACCACCTGATCGATGGTCATGGCGGAGGCATCCAGGTAAACGGCGTCCTCTGCCTGGGTGAGGGGAGCAATCTCCCGGTTCATATCCCGGTTGTCCCGTTCGATGATATCTCTCTCTATCTCCTCCAGGCTGCAGACCATCCCCTTTTCCTCCAGTTCTTTATACCGGCGGACCGCACGCACCTTCGTGCTGGCGGTGAGATAGATCTTGCAGTCCGCCTCCGGGAGCACAAGAGTTCCGATATCCCTGCCGTCCATAATCACGTCGCTGGTTCTGGCCAGGGTGCGCTGCAGCTCCAGCAGGGCCGCACGGACTGCCGGATAGGCGGAAATGGCCGACGCGGCATTGCCCACCTCTTCGGTGCGGATCAGGCCGGACACATTTTCCTCGTTTAACAGAACCTGCTGCTCTCCGTTTTCATAGCGAATGTCCACAGAAATCTCCCTGCAGGCTTTTCCCACCTTGTCCTCGTCTTTTAAGTCAAAACCCTTTCTCAGGAAATACAGGGCCATGGCGCGGTACATGGCTCCCGTGTCCACATACACAAAGCCCAGTTTCTCTGCCACACGTCTGGCGATAGTGCTCTTCCCCGCCCCTGCGGGACCGTCGATTGCAATATTATATGTTTTCTTCATTGAAATTACTCCTTATGATCTGCGGCGCACGCGCCGCTTTGCCGTTTTCTATTATATCGGAATCACCGGCCAGGCGCAATTATCATTTTTTCACAAAAAGAAAGCAGACATCCCCGTATTCAATCTTCATGCCGCTCTCCTTCTTCTTTCAGAAACAGCCGGGAAGCCACTCTGGCATAATGTTTGTAAAGCACCCCGAACCGGTAGACATACCCCGGCTTCCAGGGTTTGGCCTTCCCGCAGAAATGAAGAACGGCCGTGTGCTCCATGACCCAGTCCAGATCACAGACGCCTCCGCTTCGCAGCAGATAATTGTTGTAGTTGCGGGCGTCGTAGTTCCACATGGCGTCGTCCAGGGGCAGGATCTTCCTTCCATACATGGCGTTTAGCAGATCCTGGTCCGGCAGCAGCAGCTCCTTTCCGTGTTCCTCCACAAACCGGAAGATCTCCTCCGGGCGGATCTCCCTCCGTCCGGCCGACAGATCCATCAGAAGGACTCCGGAATTGTAGTAGTCGCTCCCGCTGTCCAGCCGCACCCGGTTCACCCGGTTGGCCAGCTCGGTTATGCCGGTGTGAGCCGCCGCTCCGAACAGATTTCCCTTCAGATCCAGCTCCCAGAGGGGACGCAGGGGATTGATGATCAGAATATCCGGATCCAGGTAGAGAACCCGGTCCAGCTTTTCCGGCAGAAACCGGGACGCCAGAAGACGGTAGTACATCTCCCTGGGATACTGCTTTGTCACCGGCGCCCCGTCAAACAGGGTCCTGTCCACCGGGACCGGGTAAAACCCGTATCCCATGAAATCCAGCTGTTTCTTGACAGCGGCCAGCTTATACTCCGGGATACTGCTGTAAAGCAGATAGATATCCGCCCGCTCTCCCGGATTGTTCAGATACATGGACGTGAGCATTACCTGAAGCTGAGGCAGATAATTTTCATCCAATGCGGCTAAAATGGAAATGGTCTCCATAAATTCCTCCTTGCATAAATCTCCGTCCCTTTTCTTCCGGGGTCACTGGACGGATCAGTTCTGCAGACTGCTCATATAACATTTATAATATGAACCGGATATATAAACAACCCCCGGGAGCTGTAAATTTTTTTGACGCTTCCCGGGAGTTGTCTATACGCAGGAAAAACCGAAAAGGGCGTTCTCTCTTTATCTCGCTATATAAAGAAGAGATTCCCACAGGGAACCTCTTTCCTATCTTCGACATATGCGTTCTGCAGTTTACTCCTCTCCCAGTTTCCGGAGCGTATCGCCGGCGATGCGGTACACAGTCCAGTCCGACATGGGCTCCGCCCCCAGGGACAGATAGAAATCAATGCTGGGCTTATTCCAGTCCAGACACCACCACTCCAGGCGGCCGCAGCCCCGTTCCAGGGCGATGGCCGCCAGCTTTTTTAAAATCGCTTTTCCATAGCCTCTCCCCCTGTATTCCGGCTGCACGAACAGGTCCTCCAGATAAATTCCCGCTCTCCCCAGAAAGGTGGAGAAATTATGGAAAAACAGGGCGAAGCCCACTTCCTTTCCTTCTGCCACAGCAAAAAGCACCTCCGCCCTCTGCCTGTCGAAAATCCACTCCTCCAGCGTTTTTTCATCCGCCACCACTTCGTCCAGCATCTTCTCATAATCTGCCAGTTCCCTGATAAACTTCAGAATCAGGGGCGTGTCTTCTCTCTCTGCAAAACGGAACGTCAGATTATCTTTCATTATGTATTTTCCCTCCTGTGTGCGACTTTCCCATCCTCTTATTTTTCCGCCGTCTTTTTATCCTCCGCCCGGTCATCCCGCCGGTTCCGGTCATCCAGCAGATATTCTCCGTAGCTGGTGACAAACATCACCAAAAACAGGATCACTTCAATGGGCAGGGAGATCTCATAATGGTTGCCCGACACCGCTCCGTAAAGGAAACAGGCGGCGTCAAACCCCACCGTAATCACTATCGACTTCAGAAACGCAAGCAGCAAACAGTTCATCTCATTCCTCCAGGGATTTTAATTCCGTCTCCGGACAGATATTGAAGTTCTCCTTCTCATAGCTTCGGAGGACATCCGCCATCTCTTTTCCGTATTCAGTTTCGAAATCCCCAAGCACCTGGCCGCAGATTTTCTTCCCCTCCTCCGCAAAGATCCCCCG
>DXBC01000171.1 GCA_019116745.1 Candidatus Lachnoclostridium stercorigallinarum | reverse complement strand
GGCCCACATCGGCGATGGCCTGCTGAATAACCTCCTTGGAAACCCGAGGACAGGCCCTTTCACCAGGCTTTTGACGACGCCTGCTACACGGCGGAGGTAATGAAATGTCTGGACTGGGAAAAGGTTCAGCCGTACATTTCCATTGATTACTATCGGCTGCCCCAGAACCGGAAAGAGGAGGTGGTGCTCCGCTTCCCAAAGTATACCAAATATGTGTCCAGAGTCTTTGAGACAAGGGAAGACGCCATCGCCGACCGGAAAGTGACGGATATGGTGTGCACGGTCTGCCAGAAAACCATGAAAAAGAAGATTCGCTGGTTTCCGTCGGGGCAGAGAGCCTATCTGTGCCTGTCCAGCTGTAAGGATCACGGACTTCACAAGGGGAAGATGCGCATCAAAAAGGCGGAGAACGGTCAGGTCTTCGTGGTAAAGACCATTAAGCCGGTGAATGAGGAGGGGGCTGCGGAAATCAGCCTGAAGAAGGAAGAAGAGAGAAAAAAGCGGAATGAGAGAAACCGCCAGAAGCGTCTGGAGCGGAAAAAACATAAAAAGGAGGCGTGAAGACAGGATGAGAAAAGGTTGGAGAGCGGCGGCAGTCTGCGCCGGAATTGCAGTGTCCGGACTGCTGGCAGCCTGCGGGCAGAGCAGCAGCGAGGCAGGCCGTCAGGTGACGGTATTTGAGGATTTTACAGCCCAGGACCTGGACGGAAATACGGTGGACGAGAGTATTTTCGCCGATTATGAAGTGACCATGGTTAATTTATGGGGGACGTTCTGCGGCCCCTGTCTTCAGGAAATGCCGGATCTGGGAGAAATCTCCGATGAGTACGCCGACAAGGGATTTCAGATTGTGGGAATCTGTACAGACGCGGTGAACAGCGAGGGAGAGGTTCTGGAGGACGTGGTGGAGACGGCAAAGGAGGACGCGCAGGAGACGGGAGCGGACTACCTTCACATCGTGCCCACGGGAGAGATTTTTACAGATCTCCTTCCCCGGGTCTCCGGAGTCCCCACCACTATTTTCGTGGATAAAAATGGAAAACAGCTGGGCCTGGCGGATATGGGGGCAAAGGACAAGGATGCCTGGATTCAGGTGATTGAGGAGAAGCTGGCCCAGGTGCAGCAGGAGGCGCAGTGAAGGGCGGGGCAAAAAACCGGGACAGACGGGAAGACGCAGTAAGGTCCGGGGACCGGAGTGAGAGGCGTCTCGCTGTTTTCCGGGGAATTCTTTTGTGCGCCGGCGCGGCTCTCATAGCAGCCGGGGCCTTCCGCGGCGAGATCGCTCTGGTATTTACAAAAGCGGCCAACATCTGTATGGAGTGCATCGGAATTGGCTGAGAAGAAAAAGGGCAGAATGCTCCGCCATTGGTTCCAGGCCGCCTGGTTTGCCCTTACCAATGGCTACGCTCTGGGCTTTCTGGAAGGAAAGATCTACAGAGGAAAGCTGAAGTCCGTCTGTGTGCCCGGGTTAAACTGCTATTCCTGCCCCGGAGCCCTGGGAGCCTGTCCCATCGGTTCCCTTCAGGCGGTGATGGACAGCGGAAAATTTAAGGTATCCTGCTATGTATTCGGGTTTCTGATCCTGTTCGGCACGGTGTTTGGCCGTTTTGTCTGCGGCTGGCTCTGTCCCTTTGGACTGGTGCAGGATCTGCTTCACAAGATTCCGCTGTTTCGCAAGAAGAAAAATCTGCCGGGCCACAGACGGCTGATCTGGCTGAAGTATGTGATTCTGGCTCTGTTTGTGCTTATTCTGCCGGCGGCAGTGTCGGTGACAGTCACCGGAATGGGAGAGCCCTGGTTCTGCAAGTACATATGTCCCAGCGGAACGCTGTTTGGCGGCCTGCCCCTGATCGGAGCTAATCCCGGACTGAGATCGGCGGTGGGGGTGCTGTTTGGCTGGAAATTCGCCATTCTTCTGGCAGTGGTGATCCTGTCGGTGAAATACTACCGGCCATTCTGCAAATACCTGTGTCCTTTGGGGGCGATTTACGGATGCTTTAATCCCATCGCCCTGTACCGGCTGAAGGTGGATGAAGAAAAGTGTGTGAAATGCTCCGCCTGCCAGAAAGCCTGCGGCATGGACATCCCTGTCTGGGAAAAACCCAACAGCATGGAGTGTATCCGCTGCGGAGACTGCCGGGCGGCCTGCCCCGTAGGAGCCATTGAGACGAGCTTTGATGGCTGGAAGAAGCGAGAATGAAGTAAGAGAGAGTTCCTGATGAGGGAACTCTTTTTTGTGCTTGGAGGCTGGTCGGAGGCTGCCGCTGCCGCAATTATTTGCCTCCGAATGGGCAGCGGCGCATTGACTGAAAATTGTTAAATATAGATAAAAAGATTGTTTTATATAAAAGTAATTTTATTAAAATGTAAAAAGATGTATGATCAAATCAGAGATAAAAAGATATATTACATGAAAATAATTTGATCAAATTATATATTATTATACTTTTTGCCAGGCGCCTGCAGAAAGTGAGACAGGAAGGATGTTGAGGAAAGGGGGTTAGGCAGATGCCTGAACAAAAAGAGGCCAAATTAAGTCTTTCACAGCTTGTGTGGATTGCCACCGGCCAGGTAGTAGGCGCCGGTGTCGTGACAATAGTGGGAAGCGCTTTGGCCGTAACGGGATATTCCGCGTGGTTTGCATATTCTGCCGCAGTGCTGATGGGATTTCTGCGTATTTTGCTGCAGATGTTTTTCTTCAGCGCGCTGGTGGTTCCCGGCGGAGTATATGGTATGGTCACGAGAACATGTGGAAAGCAGTTTGGCGGATTGATGACCATATCGTCTTTAATTAACTGGGTAGCCAGAGGAACAGCTGTGCTGTCTGTGGGAAATTATTTGGCGGCCATGTTTCCCTCACAAAACAGAGTCGTGATGGCGCTGGTTGTATGGGGGTTCCTGACAATTGCCAATCTGTACGGCGTGGATGTTATGGCAAAAATACAGTCTTTTGCAACACCGTGCCTGCTGGTTTGTCTGTTCGTGTTTTCCGCGCTCTGTACGTTCCATGTACAGCCGGGTTATATGGATTTTACCGGTCCGGATATGTTTCTTAACGGACTGTCAGGCTGGCTGTCAGCAGTAGTGCTGTTAAACTATTCCACAAATGGCCATTCTCTGATTTCCAACTTTGCTCCCAGAGCAAAGGATCCGAAGAAAAATATTCCTCTGGCCATGATTATTACTACAGGCATTATTTTCTGTTTGTATACGGCTGTTGGCTTTGCATCAGGAGCTGTGCTTCCGCTGGAAGTAACGGCAAATGGTACGCTGACGGATACGGCGAGATATCTTCTTCCTACGTTTTTGTACTATGTGTTTATGTTTGGAGGCCCGATTTTTGCGCTGCTGACCACCATGAACTCCGGAATTATGAATTCAGCTATGCCCGTTCTCGCCGGTGTAAAAGAGGGATGGCTGCCGGCTTTCCTGGCAAAACAGAATAAGCACGGAGCTTACTGGGTAAGCATTTTGATTATTTTTGTAGTGGGAGCGGTTCCGGTATGTACAGGTATGAGTGTATCTCAGATCACAAATACTTGTCTGATCCTTCAGGGATTTCAGAATGTGCTGATTCTTGTGGCGGGAGCTATTTTCCCGTCAAAGTAT
>DXBC01000014.1 GCA_019116745.1 Candidatus Lachnoclostridium stercorigallinarum | reverse complement strand
ATAGCCCTGCCGGACGCCTATGTGGAGCATGGAAACGTGTCCCTGCTGAGAGAGTGCCTGGGAATCGACAGCGATTCGGTGATCCGCAGGATGAAGGAGTTTTTTCTGGGAGAAGATACAGATGGGAGCATGAGGAGAGACGGATGAAAGAACGGTTAGACGTTTTAATGGTAAATCGGGGGCTGGCCCAGTCCAGGGAGAAGGCGAAAGCTATTATCATGTCCGGCATTGTGTATGTGGACGGACAGAAGGAGGACAAGGCGGGCAGTTCCTTTGAGGATACGGTAAAGATCGAGGTGAGAGGACATACCCTGGCCTATGTGAGCCGGGGCGGACTGAAGCTGGAAAAGGCCATGACTCATTTTGGCGTCCGGCTGGAAGGAAAGGTCTGCATGGATGTGGGGGCCTCCACCGGCGGCTTTACAGACTGTATGCTCCAGAACGGGGCGGTGAAGGTGTACTCTGTGGATGTGGGACACGGCCAGCTGGACTGGAAGCTGAGAAATGACCCGAGAGTGGTCTGTATGGAAAAGACCAACATCCGCTATGTTAAACCGGAGGACATAGAAGACCGGCTGGATTTTGCGTCCATCGACGTGTCATTTATCTCCCTGACAAAGGTGCTGGGGCCGGTGAAGGCCCTGCTGAAGGAAGACGGGCAGGTGGTCTGCCTGATCAAGCCGCAGTTTGAGGCGGGAAGGGAGAAAGTGGGGAAAAAGGGCGTGGTGAGGGAGAAGAGCACGCACCTGGAAGTGATCCGCATGGTGATGGAGTTCGCGGAGGGCATTGGATTTGAAGTCCTGAACCTGGAATTTTCTCCCATCAAAGGGCCTGAGGGAAACATCGAATATCTGCTGTATCTGCAGAATCATGAGGCAGGCTGGAGCAGGTCGAAAAAAAACGCTGTGGAGCCGGAACGGATAGTGGAAGAGGCCCACAGAAGCTTATAGGAGACAGATGAAGAAATTTTACATCATAGCTAACGAAGACAAACAGAACACAAAAAGAACATTAAAGAGGATCGGGGAGTATCTTTCACTGAAAGGGGCTTCCTGGATGGTCCACGAGAGCAGGGAAGGAGACGAGGGGCAGAGATCGGATCAGGGATTTAAGTATACGGATCCGGAGAAGGTTCCCGAAGATACAGACTGCGTCATCACCCTTGGGGGAGACGGCACTCTGATTCAGGCGGCCAGGGATCTGGCAGGACTGAACATTCCTATTTTAGGCATTAATCTGGGAACTCTGGGGTATCTCACCCAGGGAAACGGCCAGGATGTGCCGGAAATTCTGGAAGCGCTGCTGAGCGGACATTATGTGCTGGAGAGACGGATGATGCTGGAAGGAAGAGCGGAAGGCGTGGACGGCGCCAGGTTCCGGGATATCGCTCTCAACGAGATTGTGGTGACCAGGAAAGACTCCATGAAAGTGACCAAGCTGTCCATCAGCGTGAACGGCCGCTTTTTCAGCAGCTACACGGCAAACGGGGTTATTCTGTCCACTCCCACCGGTTCCACAGCCTACAATCTGTCGGCGGGAGGTCCCATTGCGGCGCCCAACTGCAGGATCATGATTCTCACGCCGATCTGTTCTCACACCCTGAATATGCGCAGCATTGTGCTCTGCGCCGACGATACGGTCCGGATCGAGATTGTGGACGGCGGGGAAGGAGAACAGGCGGCGGTATTCGACGGAGATACGGCGGTGGATATGTCCAGGGGAGATGTGATTGAAATCAGCCGCTCCACGGTGGAGACCACTATGGTGAAGCTGAATGATGATTCGTTTCTGGATAATGTGAGGAACAAGATGGCGGGAATATAAGAATAATTTCCCCTTTCTGAAAATACAAGACGGCGAGGAGGAACGTATGAAACTGGAGAGACACAGCAAGATTGTAGAGCTGATCGGAAAATATGAAATAGGGACTCAGGAGGAGCTGGCGGAATACCTGAACCAGGAAGGATTTAACGTGACCCAGGCCACGGTTTCCAGAGATATCCGGGAGCTGAAGCTCTCCAAGGTACAGATGGATAACGGGAAACAGCGCTATGTGGTGCTTCAGAACCAGGACTCGTTCAGTGAAAAGTACATCCGGGTTCTGAGGGACAGCTTTATGTCCATGGATATGGCTCAGAATATCCTGGTGATCAAGACGGTGGAGGGAATGGCCATGGCGGCTGCCGTGGCTCTGGATTCCATCAACTTTTATGAGATCGTGGGATGTGTGGCCGGAGATGACACTATTTTCTGTGCGGTGAGGAGTGTGGACGATACCATTATTCTCATGGACAAGCTGAAAAAGCTGCTGGCAGGCTGAGAAATACGGAGGAAATATGCTGTTAGAGCTGCATGTTCGCAATCTGGCCCTGATTGAGAGGGCAGATGTGGAGTTTGGCGAGGGCCTGAACATTCTCACCGGAGAAACCGGTTCTGGAAAATCTATTTTCATGGGCTCCGTCAATATGGCTCTGGGCGGAAAAGTGCCCAGAGATATGGTGAGAAAGGGCGCCGAGTACGCTTATATTGAACTGATTTTTTCTGTGGACGGGGAGAAGGGAAAGGTTTTAAGGGAAATGGGAGTGAGTCCCGACGAGGACGGAATCCTGATCATTTCCCGAAAAATCATGCCTTCCAGGAGCGTAAGCCGGATCAATGACGAGACCGTCACCCTGGGACGGCTGCGGGAAATTACAGGTCTGCTGCTGGACATTCACGGTCAGCATGAACATCAGTCCCTTCTCTACAAATCCAAGCATCTGGAGATTCTGGACTGCTTTGCCGGGGCGGAAAAGCTGAAAAAAAAGCTGGGCGAAGAATACCGCCGTTACTGCAGTCTGGAGGAAGCGGCGGAAGAATTTCTGACGGATGAGGAGACCAGAAGGCGGGAGGCGGACTTTTTGCGGTTTGAGGTGGATGAGATCGAAAATGCCGCTTTAAAACCGGGGGAAGAAGAGGAGCTGAGCCGCGCCTACCGGAGATTTATGGGCAGCAGGAAGATTGCAGAGGCGCTGTCTGCCGCCTATGAGGCGGTGACGGCGGTAGATGTGGGAGAAGCCAGAAAAGGGGTAGAGCGGGCCGCTGAGTACGAGGAAGACCTGGAACGGCTGAAGGATCAGCTTTTTGACGCGGAGGCCATTTTAAGCGATGTGGCCCATGAGATCACCTCCTATCTGGACAGCATGGTATTTGACGAAGAAGAATTTCACAGGGTGGAAGAGCGTCTGGATCTGATTCACAGCCTGGAGGCAAAGTACGGCTCCGGGACGGAGGCAGTTCTGCAGGCCCTTCAGGAAAAGAAGCGGCGTTTGGATGAACTGGACAATTATGACGCCCTGAAGAGAAAGGCGGAGCAGGAGCTGGAAGAAAGCCGCCGGCGCCTGGACGGGCTGTGCGAAGAGCTTTCCGGGCTTCGCCGGGAGGCGGCGGCCGGTTTGGCGGAAAAAATCAGAAAAAGCCTGCTGGATTTGAATTTTCTGGATGTGGAATTTGACATTGCCTTCCGGAAACTGGACCGGTATACGGCTCATGGATTTGACGAGGTGGAGTTTCTCATTTCCACCAATCCGGGAGAGGGAGTAAAGCCTCTGGGAATGGTGGCCTCCGGCGGAGAGCTGTCCAGAATCATGCTGGCCATCAAGACGGTGCTGGCAGATACGGACGATGTGCCGACGCTGATATTCGACGAGATCGACACGGGAATCAGCGGCAGGACGGCCCAGAAGGTGTCGGAAAAGCTGGCGGTGATTTCCGGCAGCAGGCAGGTAATCTGCATCACCCACCTGCCCCAGATCGCGGCCATGGCAGACTGCCATTTTGAGATGGCAAAAGAGCCGAAGGATGCGAAAACCGTAACCACCATCCGGCGTCTGAACGGCGAGCAGGAGATTGTGGAGCTTGCCAGACTGTTAGGCGGCGCGGAGATTACAGGAGCGGTGCTCCAAAATGCCGGAGAGATGAAGGAACTGGCGAACCGGACCAAAAATCAGGTGCGGCAGGAAGCCGGCTGAGATAAAAATAAAATTTTGCTGTAAAATGTTTCGTGCATGTAAGAAGGGGCGCAGATTCGGGAAATTCCGGTCTGCGCCTTTCCTTTCTGGAAGAAAGAGCGGCAGGAAGCCCGGAAGGAGGCGGGAGGGCTGACGGGAAGAAAAAGGCGGGTGGTCCGGCAGTGAGGAGGACGGCGGAAAACTGACAAAAAGCCGGCCGCGGTTTGCTCCGCAGCCGGCTGCTCTGTGTTTCAGCAGAATCCTGCCTTAAGGTATGCTCAGTTATTGCAGCATCCGCATCCGTTGGAATCGGAAGAAATAGGCATGGGAGTGCTGGCGCACACGTCCAGACCTCTCTGATATCCTTCGTTGAAGCCGTTGTTGAAACCTTCATTCCAGCCGCGGTTAAATCCGGCATTAAAGCCTCTCTGGAAGTCGGACAGGTTATTATTGTTATTGTTGTTATTGCAGCAGCATCTGCGGCAGCATCGATTGCAGCACCACATAATCAATTCTCCTTTAATTTTTATGTTTGTACTGTATTTTATGTGGACAGGAGGGAAATGGTGATTCCTGTCACCTCTCCTCACCTTTCTCATAAACTGGTATTAGAAAATTCCCTGAAAGGAGTATCCTCTATGGATCGATATATGCCTCAGATGGCGCCTGCTCCCCTGTTTCGCCAGACAGCGTACGGACAGCAGACAGATTTCTCAGCATTTCCCGTAGGCATGACTTATGTGCCCATGCAGAAATGGCAGCAGACCTATGATCTCGGCTTCGGATTTTCCCGCGGCACGATTTTCCCGGATTTGGATCTTCCGTTTGTGATGGGGAGGTGTCAGTAAATGAATTATATGAACGGAACCCGCAGCTTTGCTCCGGCGGCTGCCATGCAGGGACAGACCGGAATGAGTCCGGCGCCGACATCCGATGCGGCCCAGATCCTTCAGGTACTGGACCAGGCCAGCTTTGCCATGGACGATGTGCTCTTATATCTGGACACTCATCCAAATGACGGGGAGGCCCTGGCGTACTATCAGTATGTGAGAAGTCTCCGCAGTCAGGCGATGAACGCCTATGCCGATCAGTACGGCCCGCTGATGAAGGATCAGGAACAATCTGCTGTCAGTTGGACCTGGATCAGCGGACCATGGCCATGGGAAGGAGGTAGCAACTGATGTGGCTGTATGAAAAGAGACTGCAGTACCCGGTGAATATTAAGAATCCGGATCCGAAGATGGCTCAGTTTATTATGAGTCAGTATGGCGGGCCCGAGTGTTGAAACATATGATATTGGAGGAGGTTCAGATTT
>DXBC01000170.1 GCA_019116745.1 Candidatus Lachnoclostridium stercorigallinarum | reverse complement strand
TTTCCAGAAAAAATGCCCCGGACAGCCTGTCTTCAGGCCCCGGAGCATCTTCGCATATATAAATGTTTCTTTTGTTCCTACTTTACCGCAAACCGGTATACGGTCGTGCTCTTGTACTCTCTGCCCGCCGGCAGCACCGGAGACGGGAACTCCGGATGATTGAGGGAATCGGGGTAATACTGGGTTTCAAAGCAATAGCCGGCCCGCTTTCCGTAGGCGGCTCCGCCCTTTCCAGGCACCGCTCCCTCGATAAAGTTTCCTGTGTAGAACTGGACTCCCGGCCGGTCGGTGTACACCTCCACCCCGATGCCGCTCTCCTCGCAGACAGCCTCCGCTGCCAGGCGGCAGGAGCCGTCCCAGTCCCGGATCACCCAGTTGTGATCGTATCCGCCGGCCATGACCAGCTGATCATAGTCCGTCTCAATCTCCCGGCCGATTTCCTTAAACTCCCGGAAATCCATGGGAGTTCCCTCTACCGGGCGGATCTCCCCCGTGGGAATGGACACCTGGTCTGCGGGAGTAAAGCTGTCCGCCAGAATCCGGACTTTCTGATCCAGAATCCGCCCCGTCTCCTGTCCGGCCAGATTAAAGTACACATGGTTGGTGAAATTGGCAACCGTGGTCTTTGTGGCTGTCATGGTGTAGGAGATGGTGACGCTGTCATCCTCTCCCAGGGTATAGCGGACCTGGATTCTCGCCTCCCCCGGAAATCCCTGGTCTCCGTCTCTGCTCCGCAGGGAAAACAGGACAAAACTTCCCTTTTCATCCGTTCCCGCCGTCCCCTCCCAGGTACGGTCCCGGTACACGTCCGGACCGCTGTGAAGATTGTTGGGGCCATTGTTGATCGCCAGCTGGTATTCTTTCCCCTCCAGGGTAAAGCGGCCGCCGGCAATGCGGTTGGCATTTCTTCCCACCACCGCCCCGAAAAAAGCGCTGTCGTTCAAATAGTATTCCGGACGGTCAAAACCCAGGATCACATCCCTCTTTTTTCCGTCTCTGTCCGCCACCGACATCCGATTCCAGATGGCTCCCAGATCCAGAAGGGTGCACTCCGTCCCCCGGCTGTTTGCCAGGGTGTAGGCGTATACCTGCCGTCCGTCCGGCAGGGTTCCAAATAATGTTTTGCTGTAAGCCATGGCTTGTTCCTCCGCTTATTTTGCGCTGATATACCCCTGAGCCGTGAGAAGCTCCGCACAGAGGATCGCTCCTCCCGCCGCTCCCCGGACCGTGTTGTGGGACAGGCCGATAAATTTCCAGTCGTAAACCGTATCCTCTCTCAGACGGCCGATGGAAATGCCCATGCCCTTCTCAAAATCCACATCCAGCTTCACCTGAGGCCGGTTGTCCTCTTCCATATACTGAATGAACTGCTTCGGAGCGCTGGGCAGCTCCAGTTCCTGGGGAAGGCCTTTATAGCTCACCAGCCGGTTCACCAGCTCTTCTTTCGTCGCCTTTTTCCGGAATTTCACAAATACAGCCGCTGTGTGGCCGTCCAGCACCGGCACGCGGACGCACTGGCAGGTGATCACCGGCTCCGCCGCCTTTACGATCTCCCCGTTCTCCACATGGCCCAGGATCCGCAGCGGCTCCTGCTCACTCTTTTCCTCCTCGCCACCGATGTAGGGAATGACATTTTCCACCATCTCTGGCCAGTCATGGAAGGTCTTTCCCGCTCCGGAAATAGCCTGATAGGTGGTGGCCACCACCTCATAGGGCTCAAACTCTCTCCAGGCAGCCAGGGCCGGAGCATAGCTCTGAATGGAGCAGTTGGGCTTTACGGCGATAAATCCTCTCTCCGTCCCCAGACGTTTTCTCTGAGCGGCGATGACCTCCAGATGCTCCGGATTCACCTCCGGAATCACCATGGGAACATCCGGCGTCCAACGGTGGGCACTGTTGTTGGACACCACAGGGGTCTCCGTCTTTGCGTAAGCCTCCTCGATGGCACGGATCTCATCCTTTGTCATATCCACGGCGCTGAATACAAAATCCACGGTGGACGCCACCTTCTCCACCTCGTTCACATTCATCACCGTCAGCTTTTTCACCGCCTCCGGCATGGGGGCAGTCATTTTCCAGCGGCCTGCCACCGCCTCCTCATAGGTCTTTCCTGCGGAACGGGGGCTGGCCGCCACCGTCACCACCTCATACCAGGGATGATTTTCCAAAAGAGATATAAAACGCTGGCCTACCATGCCTGTGGCGCCCAGTACGCCTACTCTCAGTTTTTTCTCCATAATGATTCTCCTCTTTTCTCGTCCCGGGGACATTTTTCTCCTATCCTATAACAACCTGGAGAAAAATTCAAGTACTTTTTTGCCTTATACGCACAAATGTACGCACAAGGCGCACGCCCCGCCGGGAACGTGCGCCTTTTTCTCCTCTTTTTATGCCAGAGCCAGAGCAACCTCCATCATATCGGTGAAGCTCTCCTGTCTCTCCTTTGCGGTCATGGCCTCTCCCGTAATGTCGGAATCGGAAATGGTCACGATGCACAGCGCGTTCACGCCGGCAGCAGCCGCATTGCTGTAAAGGGCTGCAGACTCCATCTCCACTGCCAGAACGCCCATATCGCTCCAGGAAGTGCCGATCTGAGGCATATCCGGGGTGTAGAACATATCGGAGCAGAGCAGGTTTCCTACATGGAACCGCAGATTTTTCTCTCTGGCGGCTGCCACAGCCTTCTCCAGCAGCTCAAAGCTGCAGATACAGGAGTAATCTCCCGGAAGACGGAACTGCTTTACGTAGTTGGATGTGGTGCAGGAACCCATTCCGAATACCAGGTCCTTTACCTTCACGTTGGGATTCAGGGCTCCCGCGGAACCGATACGAATCAGGTTCTTGCAGCCGTAGCCGTGAATCAGCTCATAAGAATAGATGCCGATGGACGGGCAGCCCATTCCGGTTCCCATAACGGAAACTCTCTTTCCTTTATAAGTTCCGGTGTAGCCGAAAATATTTCTCACGGCGTTGAACTGCACTGCGTCCTCCAGAAAATTCTCAGCGATAAACTTTGCTCTCAGGGGATCTCCCGGCAGCAGGACAGTCTCCGCAATGTCTCCTACCTTTGCTTCCATGTGGGGTGTGGGAATTGTCAGTGTTGGCATATAAATTTCCTCCTTCTCCTTTGCTTCGGGCAGGTTTTAAAACCTCTCCCGGTTATCAGTCGCCCGGCGGACCTGCCGGCTTTTTCGGAGCGTTTCCCGCTCCCGCCGCCTACAGCCGCGCCCGGCTTCCTTTTCCGTCCCTTTTTCCGATTTTCAGACGATTTAAGTGGACGTTCTTACCCTTATATTCTACTACAGAATTGTCTCCTAATAAATAGACTTTTTCCAATTTTTCTCCGGAATTCAGACGAATTCCCCTTACGCCCCGGGAGGCCTTCTTCATTGTGGGAATTTCCTCCAGCGGGAAACGCAGGAATACGCCTCCGTCCGTCTGAAGAATCACGTCTGTCTCCCCGTTTATCGGCTCCACCGCCGCCACTTCGTCTCCTTCCTGGAGCTTGGTGGCCGCCACCGTCCGGTTGTTGGTGCAGAATTCTTCTCCGCTCACCAGCTTCACCGCCGCCTCTTTCGTGGCGAACAGAAGGGTCTGGCCATAAAGCCGCTCGCCGTTTACCAGATAGCGGATTTCTTCCCTGGTTCCGTCAAATTTGCTCAGATTGTCAATGGGTACGCCCTTGTCCCGCAGCTTGCCCGCAGGCACATCCGACAGCTTCACCTGATACATGACTCCCGTATTGGTAAACAGGCAGATCCTGTCAGAACTCATACACTCCACCACGTGAACGTGGTCCGCTTCCACAGCCTCCCGGTTCCGTTCATACACCGCCCGGTCCAGGGTCCGGCAGTAGCCGAAGCGGTCCATGACAAATACCACCGGAGTCTCCGCCGCGGGAGCTTCCACGTAGGTGATTTCTTTTCCGTCCTCAATCACCGTATGGCGGGGAGCGGCAAATTCCGCCTTGATGGCCAGCAGATCATCCTTGATCACCTGATCCATGTTTTTCCGGCTCTTCAGTATCTTCTGATACCGGTCAATCTTCTTTAAGGTTTCCTTATGCTCCTTCTCCAGAGCCAGGATCTCCAGGCCGATCAGCTTGTACATCCGCATCTCCAGGATCGCGGTGGCCTGTCTCTCGGAAAAGCACAGCCGTCTGGCGTCCTCCTCAAACCCGGGAGTCCGGAAATGAATATTGGAAATGTCTCCGTTTACCAGGCAGGCCTTGGCGTCCTTTAAGTTTTTGGAGCCTCTGAGCACGGCGATAATCAGGTCGATGATATCACAGGCGCGGATCAGGCCTTCCTGAATCTCTTTTTTCTCCACTTCTTTTTCCAGAAGGGTCTGATACTTTCTGGTGGTGTTCTGATACTGGAATTCCAGGAAATTTTTCAGAATCCCCTTCAGATTCAGAGTTTCCGGTCTGCCGTTTACGATAGCCAGCATATTGACGCCGTAAGTGTCCTCCAGCTTCGTCTTTTTGTAGAGGACCGCCTTGATTTTCTCCACATCCGCATCTTTTTTCAGCTCCAGAACAATGCGGATTCCCTCTTTGCTGGACTGGTTGGAAATATCCACCACATCCGGCAGCTTTTTCGACTCCACCAGATCTGCCACATCCACCAGGAACTTGTTGATTCCCGCCCCCACCATGGTGTAGGGAATCTCTGTGATCACCAGTTTATCCCGGTCCGCTTTCCGTTTTCCCAGCTCGATTTCGATCCGGCCCCGCATTTTCAGCTTGCCGGATCCGGTCTCATAGATGGCCGGAAGCTCGCTTTTGTTTGCAATAATGCCTCCCGTGGGGAAATCGGGCCCGGGCATCTTTTCCATCAGCTCCGCCGTGGTGATCTCCGGATCGTCAATATAGGCCAGAACCGCGTCGATCACCTCCCCCAGATTGTGGGAGGGAATGCTGGTGCTCATGCCCACGGCGATTCCTTCCGCTCCGTTCACCAGAAGGTTTGGCACCCGGACCGGAAGAACCTCCGGCTCCCTGTCCGTCTCGTCGTAGTTGGGCACAAAATTCACCGTTTTGTCCAGATCTTTCAGATAGACTTCTTCGGCAAACTTCTCCAGTCTGGCTTCCGTATACCGCATGGCCGCCGCCCCGTCTCCCTCTATGGAGCCGAAGTTTCCGTGTCCGTCCACCAGAGGCATTCCTTTCTTAAACACCTGGGACATGACCACCAGGGTATCGTAAATGGAGCTGTCTCCGTGGGGGTGATATTTACCCATGGTATCGCCTACAATACGGGCCGACTTCCTGTGAGGCTTGTCATGGCTCAGCCGCAGCTCGCTCATATCATAGAGCACACGCCGCTGCACCGGCTTCAGCCCGTCTCTGGCGTCCGGAATCGCCCTGGCAGTGATCACGCTCATGGAATAATTCATGTAGCTCTTCTGCATTTCTTCCGAATATTCCGTCTTGATTATCTTCTCAGCCATTATGGTCTCTCCTTGCATGTAATATTCCGGATCCTGGGCGGCCCCTCAGGCCGTCTTCCGCCGCCTAGGCGTCGATCTCCGCCTCATCCGCATGGTCATAGATAAACTGCCGTCTGGGCGGCACATCGCTTCCCATGAGCATTTCCGTGATCTCCGAAGCCAGGCGGGCATCCTCGATCTCCACCTGCTTGAGCACACGCCGTTCAGGATCCAGAGTGGTCTCCCAGAGCTGCTCAGGATCCATCTCTCCCAGACCTTTATATCGCTGAAGGGTAAAATCTCCCGTATGGGTTTTCCGGTACCTCTCCAGTTCCTTATCATCGTAAAGATACTGCTCCTGCCCCTTTTTCGGGATCACCTTATAAAGGGGCGGCATGGCAATATACACATGTCCGTTGTAGATCAGCTCCGGCATAAACCGGTAGAGGAAGGTGAGCAGCAGCGTGTCAATGTGGCTTCCGTCCACATCCGCATCAGTCATGAGAATGATCTTGTCATACCGCAGCTTTGAAATGTCAAAATCATTTCCATACCCTTCGGAAAAGCCGCAGCCGAAGGCGTTGATCATGGTCTTGATCTCCGCATTGCCCAGCACCTTGTCCATGGACGCCTTTTCCACGTTCAGAATTTTTCCACGAATGGGAAGAATGGCCTGAAACTGGCGGTTTCTGGCGGTCTTTGCCGAACCGCCGGCGGAATCTCCCTCTACAATGAAAATCTCGCACTTAGACGGGTCCCGGCTCTCACAGTTTGCCAGCTTTCCATTGCTGTCAAAGGAAAATTTCGACTTGGAGAGCATATTGGTCTTCGCCTTTTCCTCT
>DXBC01000169.1 GCA_019116745.1 Candidatus Lachnoclostridium stercorigallinarum | reverse complement strand
AACGGATTTTTATGCGCGGCCATCGGTTTTTCTCTGGTGACTCTGTTAAACGACAATCAAAAGGTGGTATTTCGCCTTTCACCGGTATTTATGGCCATTGTAGCCGTGTGCTTTTCCATGACCATCGGCGTGGTATGGGAATTTTTCGAGTTCGGAATGGATCACTTTGCCGGACTTGATATGCAGAAGGATACGATAATCCGGGAAATACGGTCGGTGACGCTGGATCCCCAGGGGAGAAATGTTCCCTATGTGATCAGTTCCATCTCTCAGGTGACGGTAAATGGCAAAGATCTGGGACTGGGGGGATATCTGGATATCGGCCTGATTGACACCATGAAGGATCTGCTGGTCACCTTTGTCGGAAGCCTGGTATTTTCCGTGTTTGGCTTTCTCTACGTGAAAAACAGGGGAAAGGGACGCCTGGTTTCCCGTTTTATCCCCAGAAAAAAGGATCGGGATCGGGAATTTCTCCGGATTGTGGAAGAGGAAGATCAGTCGAAGCACTGACTTCCTCATTTTTACATATTGTAGAGACTGTTTTATTTGCTTAAATAGTCTGAAAAAATATATACAATAAAATAATTCTCAAATAATATAAAAATTATATTAAAAAAGTGTTGACAAAACGGAGCTTAGGAACTATAATAAAGACAACAGAAGAGATAGAAGAGAAAGATCTCTGAAGAGCTTATCTATAGAAAGTATTTTCAAAGGGGCGTATCCCGATGAAGACTTTCTGAGAATATTTCAAAAAGGAAATCGCGATATTTCAAGAAATATTTCAAAGAAGAGTATCCTGAAGCGGAACATCTCAAAAAATCCGGCAGGAGACGAGAAATCCACCGGTAATTGACAGAGAGAATCCAGAATAGGAATCCTTTGAATGAGCTTGCGGCGGGAGATAATCTCAGAAATGAATATCTCAGAAAAGGAGGTACAGTCCAAAGTACACAGGTGCTAATCCCCAGGAAGATTAAATGATCATTTCAGAAATCGATTTTTTTTAAAGGTCAGAGGACGTATTAAGGAAAGCAGATGAAATTCGTTAAGAATAAGAAATGGATCATAAATCGAAACATAGATTACTGATAATCGGGGGTTTTATCAGAGCGAATGAAAGTTTCGCAATATATAAAAAAGAGGTATAATCCAATGGATACAATATTTTAGGAATGGGTACTGATTAGCAGAATCGGTACCTGTTCCTATTTTATTGATAAAATCCGTGGTTTTTGCCTAAAAGTTCTGAAGGGCGGCCGGTTGAATTTCCGGCCGCTTTATTATAATATAAGTGATATTAGATCAGAAAGAGGATAGAAGGAGAAGAAAATATATGAATGTGAAAGCGATCATGTGCGACGTGGACGGCACGCTGCTGACCAGGGAGGGAAAGGTGTCTCCTGTGACGAGAGAGGCGATAAAGAAGGCGCGGGAGAAGGGGATCCTGTTTGGCCTTTCCACGGGACGGGATGCTCACAGCGTTCGGAATTCTCTGAAGGAGTGGGGCATTGACGGCCTTGTGGACGCAATTGTGGGAAACGGAGGAGCAGAAATCTGCGATTTTACCGTGAATGTGGAAAAATCCAGTCTTCCTCTGGATGGAGAAGCTATTAAAGAGATTATGGAACACTTCAGCGATATGGATGTGAACTTCGCCATTCCCTGCGGGGGAATTCTGTTTGCCCCGAAGGATGATGAGCATATCCGGATGCTTTCAAAGGCAGACCGGGTTCCTTATCGGGTGGTGGATTTTGATGAGTTTTTAAGAGAGCCTCAGCCGAAAGTAATGATCGTGTGCAGACCGGAATACATGGATGAGGTGGTAAAGAGAAGCGGAACATTCCACAGTGACAGATACCGGTCGGCGGCGCTGAAGACGGCCAGCGTGCTGCTGGAATATATGGATCCGGGTGTTTCCAAAACCTATGGTATCCGGCAGGTTCTGGAGCTTCACGGACTGACCATGGAGGAACTGTGTACTTTCGGGGATGCGGATAATGATTATGATATGACGGTGAACGCAGGAGTGGGAGTGGCCATGGCCAACGGAAGCGAGAAGACCAGAGGCGCGGCGGATTATATCACCGACGACAACAATCATGACGGAATCGGCAATTTTATCAATCAGCATATTTTGTGAGACAATTATATGAAGAAAATTCTTATCATCAACACGGGAGGAACATTTTCCTCGGTGAAGAGCGAGGGCGGACTGACGCCTGGGCTGGGGGAGCACGATATTCTGGAGGAACTGAAGACGGTGGCGAAGGACTGTCTGCTGGAATATGAAGATTTCTGCTCTCTGGACAGCGCCAATATTCTTCCGAAGCACTGGGCCGGCCTGGCGAAGCGGATCGAGGAAGCCTGCAGGGAGTATTCCGGCATTGTGGTGATTCACGGAACGGACACTATGGCCTACACGGCGTCCATGCTGTCTTTTATGCTGTGGGGAGTGCCGGTTCCGGTGGTGATCACCGGAAGCCAGCTGTCCATCTCCCATCCGGTGGCGGATGCCATGGAAAACTGCCGCGCCGCGATTCACATGGCCAACAGCCGGTACGCCGGGGTTTTTGTGGCGTTTAACCGGAAAATCATGCTGGGAGTGCGGACATCCAAAGTGAGGACTATGAGTTTTGATGCCTTTGACAGCATTAATTATCCTGATGTGGCGGAGATCAACGCCTTTGGAATGCGGGTCCGCAGCGAGCTGATTCCCAGGCGGGCGGCAGTCCGTTTCTGCAGCGACATAAGCTTTTCGGACAAGGTGATGGTGGTGAAGCCGGTGCCCGGTACGCCGCCGGAGATCTTTGATCTGCTGGTGAATATGGGATGCCGCGGAATCGTGGTGGAGGCATTTGGACTGGGAGGACTTCCCTTTGAGGAAAATGATCTCTGCGGCGCCGTGGCCCGGACGGTGAAAAAGGGAGTGGCTGTGGCCATCGGCAGCCAGTGCCGGTATGACGGAAGCAGCCTGGCAGTATATGAGACCGGGCGAAGAGCGCTGGAGGCCGGAGCCATGGAGATGTATGACATGACGACGGAAGCGGCTGTCACGAAGCTGATGTGGCTTTTGGGAAAAGGCCTGACCATGGAAGAGCTGAGGGAAAAGTTCGGAGAGAACCTGGTAAATGAGGTGACGCCGCCTCAGGAGCATTGAATACGGGAGTTTGAAATGAAAACCAGAGACTTATTGGAGATGATGAGCCGGGAGAAAGAGGCGGGGCCGATGGATTCTGCCGGGGTAAAGGGGGAGCAGCGTGCGGGGGCGGATGACGAGGCGCTGCAGTACCAGCGCCGGGTGCTGGAGACAGCGATGAGAGCCGGCTGCCTGCTTTTGGGAAACGGAGCGGAGATATTCCGGGTGGAAGAGACGATCCAGAGAATCTGCCGTCACTATGGGGTTCAGTCCGCCAGCACGTTTGTGCTCAGCAACGGGATTTTTATTATGGCCGGGAGCGACAGGGAGCCTTATTACTCTGCGGTGCGGCATCTGCCTTCCTGGGCGACCAGACTGGACAGGGTGACGGAGCTTAATCAGCTTTCCAGGGAGATTGAGGAGAGGGATTTCTCCCTGGAGGAGGCAAACCGGCGTCTGGATGAGATTGAACGTATGCCGGGGCGGCCGAAGGCAGCCCAGATTCTGGTGGCGGGAGCGGCCTGCTTCTGCTTCTGCTTCCTGTTCGGAGGCAGTCTGAGGGATATGATCGCGGATTTCTTCACCGGACTGATCGTGTATACCTTTATCCTGAACGTCTGCGGAGGATTTTCAAAGATTACAGCCAATATTCTGAGCGGGGCCCTGATCGCCCTGTGCTGCCTGGTGTTTTACCACGCGGGAATCGGGGAAAATTTAAGGCCTCTCATCATGGGAACCATTCTGCTCCTGGTGCCGGGGCTGCCTTTTACCAACGGGATCCGTGACCTGGCTGACGGAGATTACATTTCCGGTGCTGTGCGGCTTCTGGACGCGGTGCTGGTGTTTATGAGCGTGGGAGCCGGTGCGGGAGCCGTATTTCTGGCTTATCACCATCTGCTGGGAGGTGTTCTGTTATGATCGGTCAGCTGATCGCAGCGTTTCTGGGAACGGTTGCATTCGGGTTTCTCTTTGGGATTCCCCGGCGGTATTATGCCTACAGCGGGCTGTGCGGCAGCGTGGCCTGGGGCGTGTATGTGCTGCCGGTGTGGGGATCGGATGTGATCGCGTCCTTTGCCGCCACAATGGTGGCGACCTTTCTGTCCCGTTTTTTCGCGGTGAAAAAACGGTGTCCGGTGACGGTGTTTCTCATCGCCGGCCTGATTCCCCTGGTACCGGGAATCGGACTGTACTGGACTTTTTACTATCTGGTGACCAATCAGCTGGAGCAGATGTCATCCACCGGGCTGGTGGCGGTGAAGTCGGCCTGCGCCATTGTGCTGGGAATCGTATTTGTATTTGAAATTCCTCAGAAATTTTTCCGTGTGATCGCCCATGGAAAAAAATAGCAAAAAATCTGGAATAAAAAATCAGGGAAGAAAGACCCTGCGGATGAGAGTGTCCGCAGGGTTTTTTGTATAGAAAAACGGTTTTGACGCAAAATACAGGATATGATGCCGGAACAGCCGGAGCCATACTGATTTTCAGGCGGCAGGAATCCGGAACGAGGGAGCGGTGAAATGGAAAAGAGTACGAAAATCATGGTTCTGGAGATCACGGCGGGAATTATTTTTCACAATCTGGTCTGCGTGGTTCTGGCCTTCTTTTTCTTCCGGCGGGGACCGGTGTTTTCCGGCCTTCTGGTTGGAATGGTGGGCGCGGTTCTGATGCTGCTCCACATGGCGTACTGCCTGGAGCGGGCGGCCCGATCGCCGGACAGCGGGGAGGCGGGGAGGAAGACGGCAGGGGGCGTACTGATCCGGGGAATCTGCTATATAGCGGTGCTGACGGTGGCGCTGTGGAAGTTTTCGGATAGAATCAACGTTCTGGCTGTGGCTGTGGGGGCCTTGGGGCTGAAGACCGGCGCGTACCTGCAGCCGGCTGTGAGGCGGCTGCGAGGGGGAAAGGCGGATGGAAACGCGGGCAGCAGCACAGACGGATGAAACGAGAAAGGTCTGAAGAGGAGGAAACAGTATGGGAGAGATGGCGGCATCCGGTGAGCCGGATTTTATGATTCATGGGATTTATTCCTTTCATCTGCTGGGCCGGGAGCTGTGGATTACCACTACGGCGGCGGGGATGGGAATTGTGACAGTCGTTATTTTGATTTTCGCGTTTCTGGCGGGTCGGAAGCTGAGGGCGGGGACCATGGTTCCCGGGTCTGCGCAGAATGCGCTGGAATACGGCGTGGAGCTGCTGGAAAAGATGACAGAGGGGATTATGGGAGAGAAGGGAGGACGGTTTTTCAATTATATCGGAACCATCTTCCTGTTTATCCTGGCCTGCAATTTATCCGGTCTGTTCGGCCTGCGGCCGCCCACGGCAGATTTTGGGGTGACTCTGGCTCTGGGAGTGTTTACGTTTTTCATTGTGCATTATCAGGGAATCAAAAACCGGGGCTGGGGGCATTTTACCAGCCTTTTCCGGCCGTTTCCCATACTGTTTCCCATCAACCTGATCGGCGAGGCGGCCAATCCGCTGTCCCTGTCTCTGCGTTTGTTCGGAAATATGGTTTCCGGGGTGATTCTCATAAAGCTGTGGTACGGGATGATGCCTCTTTTTGCGAAGATCGGGATTCCGGCGTTTCTTCATGCCTACTGCGACCTGTTTGCCGGAGCGATTCAGGCGTATGTATTTTGTATGCTGACGATGGTGTATGTAAATGACAAGATGGAACCATACTGAACCGAAGAAATAAAAAATGAAAGTCTGGAGGAAGAGATATGAACGGAATTTCAGGTCAGGATTTTATTTTCGGATGCTCTGCGATCGGAGCCGGTCTGGCGATGATCGCCGGTCTGGGGCCGGGAATCGGGCAGGGGATTGCGGCGGGCCACGCGGCATCTGCCGTGGGCAGAAATCCGGGAGCAAAGGCGGATATTACAGCTACCATGCTTTTGGGACAGGCGGTGGCGGAAACTACCGGTCTGTACGGATTTGCAGTGGCTGCCATTCTAATGTTTCTGAAGCCGTTTGGCTGAGGAAGTGACAGATCTGCGGCGGATTTTGCCGCGGAAGCGGCGTATGGTATTTGTAAAAGGGAGGCGGAGAAATGGAACGGCTGCTGGGATTTGACGGGCAGCTGCTGTTTGACAGCGCGCTGACGGCTCTGAACATTTTGATTCTGTTTTTTGCCCTGTCCCGTTTGCTGTTTGATCCGGCAAAGAAGCTGCTGGAGGACAGGAGAAACAGGATTGCCGGGGAGCTGAGCGGGGCGGAGGAAAGCCGCAGGCAGGCGGAGCAGATGAGAAAAGAGTACGAGGGCAGGCTTTCGTCGGCGGGGCTCGAAGCGGATTCTCTTCGCAGGGATGTTCTCCGCAGAGCAAGAGAACAGGAAGCGGAAATTTTAAGAGCCGCAAAAGCGGAAGCGGAACAGATTCTGGATCAGGCCGGGCGGGAGATTGAACTGGAACGGCGAAAGGCGCAGAAGGAACTGAGAGAGGATGTGGCGGCGGCCGCGGTTATGGTGGCCCGGAAAGCCCTGGGAGCTGCTGTGGGCAGAAGACTTCATAGCGTGCTCATCGAGGAGACCCTGAAGGAGATGAATGAGGATACATGGCAGGTCTGGTAGCAGATGTGTATGGAGAAGCTCTGCTGGAAGCAGCCCGGGGGAGAGGCAGAACGGAGGCCCTTCTGGAGGAAGCAGGTTCTTTGAGGAAAATTTTCAGAGATTGCGGAGAGCTGAGAGATTTTTTAAATCATCCGGAGATAGACCGGGAGGAAAAGATGGATCTGCTGAGCCAGGCGTTTGCCGGGAAAGTGTCGGAAGAGTGGCTGGGACTGTTTGGGGCAGTGCTGGAAAAGGACAGGCAGGGAGAGATGTACGGGATCATAGACGCCTTTGAGGAGAAGGCAGAGCGGGAGCTGGGAATGGGCCGGATTTTTGTGGAGACTGCCGCGGAGCTGAGTATCCGGCAGAAAAGCCGGATCAGAAAGAAGATCCTGGAGACGATGCCCTACAGGAAGGCGGAACTCTTTTTTTCGGTGCGGCCGGAGCTTTTGGGCGGGCTGCGGATTCTGGCGGGAGATCTGGAGATAGACGGCAGCCTGAAGGGGAAGCTGGAAAGAATGAGACGGGAGATGGAGAGAGGAGGCGGAGAAAATGGCGCGTCTGAAACCGGAGGAAATCAGCGCGGTGATTCGGGAGAAGATTGAAAATTATTCTTCCAGGATGGAAACGGCCGAGGTGGGAGTGGTAGTCCAGACGGCTGACGGGATCGCCAGAATTCACGGTCTGGACCGGGTCATGGCGGGGGAGCTTCTTGAGTTTCCCGGCGAAGTATATGGAATGGCGCTGAATCTGGAGACAGACAACGTGGGAGCGGTTCTTCTGGGAGATGCCAGGCCTGTGAGCGAGGGAGATCCGGTGAGAAGGACGGGAAGAGTGGCGGAGGTGCCGGTGGGAGATGGACTTACGGGCCGGGTGGTGAACGCCCTGGGGCAGCCTGCGGACGGAAAGGGGCCGGTGGATACGGGGCTGCGGCGCAGAATTGAAAGCGAGGCCCACGGCATCATTGAGAGAAAATCCGTGGATACGCCTCTTCAGACGGGGATCAAGGCCATTGACGTCATGGTGCCCATAGGAAGAGGCCAGCGGGAGCTGATTATCGGGGACCGGCAGACGGGAAAGACAGCCCTCGCCCTGGATACCATTATCAGCCAGAAAGGCCAGGGAGTCCGGTGTATTTACGTGGCGGTGGGGCAGAAGGCGTCCACAGTGGCCGGAATTGTGAGAACTCTGGAGGAGCATGGCGCCATGGCCTACACTACTGTGGTGGTCTCCACGGCTGCGGATCCGGCGCCCCTGCAGTATCTGGCGCCCTATGCCGGCTGTGCCATGGGAGAAGAGTGGATGGAGCGGGGGGAGGATGTGCTGGTGGTTTATGATGACCTTACCAGGCACGCAGCCGCCTACCGCACCCTGTCCCTCCTTTTAAGACGTCCGCCGGGGCGGGAGGCGTATCCGGGGGACGTGTTTTATCTTCATTCCAGGCTGCTGGAACGGGCGGCCCGTCTCGCTGATGAGCTGGGAGGAGGATCTCTTACGGCTCTGCCCATTATTGAGACGCAGGCGGGAGATGTTTCCGCATATATTCCCACAAATGTGATTTCCATTACGGACGGTCAGATCTATCTGGAAACGGAGGCTTTCCGCTCCGGATTCCGGCCGGCGGTAAATGCAGGTCTGTCGGTGTCCAGGGTGGGCGGAGCCGCGCAGACGAGGGCCATGAAAAAGGCTGCGGCTCCTGTGCGGACGGAGCTGGCTCAGTACAGGGAGCTGGCGGCATTTGCCCAGTTTGGATCGGAGCTGGATGAGAGCGCCAGGGAGCAGCTGGCCCAAGGGGAGAGAATCCGGGAAGCGCTGAAGCAGGGACAGTACAGGCCGGTGCCCATGGAATACCAGGTGGTGCTTATGTTTGCCGTTACCAGAGGGATGCTGCTGGAGGTGCCGACGGAAAAAATAGTGGATTTTGAGAGGGAGCTGTATGGATTTATGGACAGCAGGTATCCGGAGATTCTGCAGACGATCCGGGAAACGAAAGATCTGACGGCGGAGACGGAAGAGGAGCTTACTGCCGCGGTGAGAGAATGTGTGAAGGAGAAAGGCGGTGATGGATATGGCGTCCGTCCGGGAAATTAAACGGCGCAGAGACGGAATCCGCAGCACGGAGCAGATTACAAGAGCCATGGGGCTGATTGCCACGGCGAAGCTGATGAAGGCCAGGGAGAGAAGAGAGGCATTTCAGCCCTATTTTAACGCCCTGTATGAGATGGTGTCCTCTGTCCTGGCTTCTGACGGCGAAGGCGGGAGTATCCGGGGATACGGAGAGCAGAGTATTTTCAGAGATAAGGAAACTTCTGAGGAAGAGGGAGCCGCAGGTCCGGTCCGGGCGGTGGTGGCATTTTCCTCCAACCGCGGCCTGGCGGGAGGATATAACCATGGAATTGTCCGCATGATTGCCGGGGACAAACGTTTTCCGGCGAAGACCACAGTGATTTATGCTGTGGGAAACCGGGGGAGAGAGGAACTTTCAGCAATGGGATATCCGGTCAGGAGAAGCTACCCGGAGGCGGCGGAAGCTCCGGAGTTTGAATATGCCTGGAAGCTGGCGAAGAAGCTTCTGGCGGATGTCATGGCTGGGGAAATCGGAGAGATTTACCTGGCCTATACTGCATTTCAGAGCGCCCTTTCCCAGCAGCCTGCCCTGGTGCGTGTGCTGCCGCCGGAAAGCGGCCGGGAGGCCGGCTGGGGAGTGCCGGGAAGCAGCCGGGAGACCGGGCAGAAGGAACCGGAGAGTGATCAAAACCGGAAACCGGCGTACATGGAATACGAGCCGGACCGGGATCAGGTGATGGAGCGGCTGATTCCCTGGTACCTGAGCGGTATGATATACGGAGCTTTGCTGGAGGCGGCGGCCAGCGAGAACGGGGCCCGGATGACGGCTATGGAGTCGGCTTCGGAGAATGCGGAAAAACTGATGGAGGAACTGGATCTGCAGTACAACCGGGCGAGACAGGATTCCATTACCAGAGAACTGACGGAGATTGCGGCCGGAAACAGCGGAACTCTGCAGGAAGAGGAGGGGTGACGGGTGGACAGTGAAAAAACGGGAACAGTGACACAGATCATCGGTGTGGTTCTGGATATAAGGTTTCCCAGGGGACAGCTGCCGCGGATTTATGAGGCGGTGGAGGTTGAAGGCCGGGGCGGAAGAAAACTGACGGCAGAGGTGGCGCAGCATCTGGGAGGGGATACGGTGAGGTGCATTGCCATGGGGGCAGCAGACGGATTGGCCCGGGGAATGAAAGCCCGGGCGCTGGGCAGCCCTGTATCCGTCCCCGTGGGAGAGGAGACGCTGGGGCGGATTTTTAATGTGCTGGGGGAAGCTATTGACGGCCTTCCTCAGCCGGAGGCAGAGCTTTATATGCCCATCCACAGAAAGCCCCCGGCTTTTGAGGAGCAGTCTGCCGGACGGGAAATCCTGGAAACGGGAATCAAAGTGGTGGACCTGCTCTGTCCCTATCAGAGGGGAGGGAAAATCGGTCTGTTCGGCGGAGCCGGAGTGGGAAAAACGGTGCTGATTCAGGAGCTGATCCGGAATGTGGCCTCGGAGCATGGGGGATATTCTGTTTTTACAGGGGTAGGAGAGCGGACCAGAGAAGGAAATGACCTCTATCACGAGATGAAGGAATCCGGCGTTCTGGACAAAACGACCATGGTGTTCGGCCAGATGAATGAGCCGCCGGGAGCCCGGATGCGGGTTGGCCTTACGGGACTTACCATGGCGGAATATTTCCGGGATCATTCGGGAAAAGACGTGCTTCTGTTTATCGACAACATTTTCCGGTTTACCCAGGCGGGGGCGGAGGTGTCCGCCCTGCTGGGGCGGATGCCGTCGGCGGTGGGATACCAGCCTACGCTCCAGACGGAGATGGGAGCGCTGCAGGAGAGAATCACATCCACAAAGCGGGGGTCGATCACATCGGTGCAGGCAGTCTATGTGCCGGCGGATGATCTGACAGATCCGGCTCCGGCCAACACCTTTGCCCATCTGGACGCGACTACAGTGCTGTCCCGGGCCATTGTGGAACAGGGGATTTATCCGGCGGTAGATCCGCTGGAGTCCACGTCCAGAATCCTTACTCCGGAGATCGTGGGTGAGGAGCATTACAGGACGGCCAGGGAGGTTCAGGCGGTGCTTCAGAGATACCGGGAGCTTCAGGATATTATCGCCATGCTGGGAATGGACGAGCTGTCGGAGGAGGATAAGCGCACGGTGGCCAGGGCAAGGCGGATTCAGCGCTTTCTGTCTCAGCCTTTTTTCGTGGCGGAACAGTTTACAGGGCTGGAAGGCCGGTATGTGCCGGTTTCCGAGACGGTAAGGGGCTTTCGGGAAATCCTGGAGGGAAAATACGACAGCATTCCGGAGAGGTGCTTTTTAAACGCCGGCAGAATTGAAGAGGTGATAGGGCGCGCCGGGCGGAAGGCAGCCGCAGAGGAAAAGGAGGCAGAACCGTGGAGGACAGAATGATGGTGCGGGTGATTACTCCGGCCGGAGTGTTCTTTGAAGGAGAGGCGATTCTGGCGGAGTTTGCCGGCGGAGGCGGGAAAATGGGCGTATACGCCCGCCATTCCCCTCTCACTGTGCCGGTGGAGCCGGGAGCGCTGGCGATTCACGGGGACCGGGAAAAAAGAGACGCCATTTTGGGAGAAGGGTTTGCGCAAATCCTTCCGGACCGGCTGACAATTCTGGTACAGGAGGCGGAGTGGAACTGAAAAATAAGAAATATGTAAACGTTGTCTGTCTTGCGCTTGTCCCGTTTTTCAGTTAAAATAAGAAAAACTGAAGTGGCAGCGGGAGGTAAGGACTATGAAAGAAACTGCACTGGTAATTATGGCAGCGGGAATTGGGAGCCGTTTTGGAGGAGGAATCAAACAGCTGGAACCGGTGGGACCGGGCGGCGAGATTATTATGGATTATTCCATTTACGACGCCCTGAAAGCCGGATTCGACAAGATTGTGTTTATTATCAGAAAGGATCTGGAGAAGGATTTCCGCGAGGTGATCGGCAATCGGATCGAAAAGGTGGCAAAGGTGGAATACGCGTTCCAGGAGCTGGAGGATCTGCCGGCCGGTTTTTCTGTGCCGGAGGGAAGAAAGAAACCCTGGGGCACGGGTCAGGCTGTGCTGAGCGCGAAAAATCTGATTGACGGACCGTTTCTGGTGATCAACGCCGATGATTATTACGGAAAAGAAGGATTTCAGAAGATTCACGATTATATGGTCGAAGAAATGAAGGAAGACAGCGGCGTCTATGATATGTGCATGGGAGGATTTATCCTGCGCAATACCCTGAGCGACAACGGAACTGTGACCAGAGGAGTATGTCAGTTAAACGGTGACGGAACCTTAAAGGACGTGACGGAAACCTACGAAATCCGTATGGGAGCCGACGGAGCCATGCAGGCTCAGAACGAGCAGGGAGAACCGGTTTCCGTAGATCTGGACCAGCACGTATCCATGAATATGTGGGGACTGCCTGCGGCGTTTATGGATGAGCTGGAAAAGGGATTTCCGGAATTTCTGGCCGGTCTGAAAGACGGAGATATCAAATCGGAATACCTGCTTCCGAAAATCATTGATAAGCTGGTAAAGGCCGGCAGGGCAAAGGTGACGGTACTGGAGACCAGGGATAAATGGTTTGGCGTCACTTATAAGGAAGATAAGGAAACTGTGGTGGCGGCAATCCGGAAACTGATTGCTGACGGAGTTTATCCGGAAAAATTATTCTGACAGACAGTTTTAATGCAGTAAGGAAGAGAACGGAGAATCTATGAGTCGAATGAGAAAGAAAGCAGGAATTCTGCTGTGCGTTTTTATCGCGGCGATTGCTGTGTGTTTTGTGCTGACCCAAAATTTCCTGACGGGAGAGCAGGAGCGGGTTTATGTCTCCATGGATGAGGCTTCTTTGCCGGTGGTGTATGTGGAAGCCATGGGACGGGAGATGAATCCTCTCTGGGGCTATGTACAGGAGATGGAGGGGACGGCGGCCGACTCACTGACGATTCTTCCGGAGGACCGCCTTCTTCCGGTGCGGATCGCCGGATATGGCGGTACGGTAACCGGGCTTCGCTATGAAATCCGGAGTCTTGATCAGGAACAGCTGGTGGAGAGGACTGCCCTGTCCGGCTGGGAAACCGCAGAAGGAGAAGTGCGGGCATCTCTTCCCATACAGAATCTAATTTCAAGGGACAGCCAGTATCAGCTCTGCCTGGTAGTGAGCCTGGATGACGGACGGGAGGCCAGGTATTATACCAGAATCCTGTGGAGCAGCGATACCAGAGCCCAGGAAATGGTGAATCTGGCTGTGGATTTTTCGGCGAAAACCTTTGATTATGAACAGGCGAAAGAGCTGACCACCTATCTGGAGCCGAATCCGGCGGCGGACAACAGTTCCCTGGGCCATGTGACGCTCCAGTCAGAATTTGACCAGATTACCTGGGGCGGCATGGACGTACAGCCTCTGGGTGAAAAAAGAGTCACTCTGAAGCAGCTGGACGGTATCATGGGAAATGTGGAGCTGGCCTATACAGTGGCCGACAGCGCTGGCAACTATTATGAGGTGACGGAAAACTTTACAATGAAATGGGACGCGCAGCGAATTTACATGATGAGCTACGACAGAACCATGGATCAGGTATTTTCCGGAACGGCTGATCTGGTGAGCGGCCGCAGAATCCTTCTGGGCATTGCCGGCGATTCCCGTATTCCTGTGGTAAAGAGCGGAGACGGGAGATATACGGCTTTTGTGGTCAACCGGGATCTCTGGCAGTTTGACCGGGGAAGCGACGGCGGCCGCGGTTCCCTTGTGAAAGTATTTTCATTCCGCAGCGAAGATCAGACAAATATCAGGAATAATTATGACCGCCATGGTATTAAAATACTGAATGTGGACGACGGGGGGAATGTGGATTTCCTGATTTACGGATATATGAACCGGGGCGTTCACGAGGGAAATGTGGGAGCGGCCTATTACCGGTATTATCAGGACAGCAGAACTCTGGAGGAACGATTCTTCTTCCCCTCCAGCTCAACCTTTGAGGAGCTGGCTCTGGATGTGGACCGCCTGGCGAAGCTGGGCGGCAACGGTATGTTCTATATCTATCTGGGTGGTTCCGTGTACGCGGTGGATTTAAACAGCAATGAGTATCTGGTGGTGGCCAGCGGCCTGAGAGAGGGAACCTATGCTGTCAGCCAGGATCAGAGCCGTCTGGCCTGGCAGGACGGATCGGAGCCTTACGGAGCGGAGAGCGTTCATGTGATGAACCTGGAGACGGGATCCGGACAGGATATACAGGCGGTTTCCGGCGAGTGGGTGAAGGTTCTGGGATTTGTGGAAAATGACTTTATCTGCGGCATGGCAGGCCAGGATGATCTGTGGATGAACGGAAACCGCGTGCTGGGACTGCCGGTATACCGCCTGCAGATTCTGGACGACAATCTGAATGTTCAGGCGGATTATGAGAAAGAAGGCATTTACGTGTCCGGCGTTCAGGTGACAGACGGCCGCATTCATCTGGAACAGATGGTAAAAACGGAAACCGGATATGAGAAGACGGGGGAGGACATTATCGTCTGCAACATGGAAGTGAGGGCGTCAGGTGCTTCCGGCCTGGGATGGTATGCGTCGGAAGACCGGAAACGGCTGTATTTTGTGCAGTTGGATCAGGAGGTGCCGGACGGCGCGGGAATCCGGGTCAGCGCGCCGGAAAGCGTAACTTACGATATGTCTGATACGCTGGAGCTGAGGACGTCACTGCAGAGAGCGGCGGCCTGCTACCGTGCCTATGGAAACGGGAAGCTGCTGGGCGTTTCGGAGAATCTGGCGGATGCCATTGCCCTCAGCTATGACGCCATGGGATATGTGACAGCGGAAAACGGTTCCGTTGTCTGGGATCGGGTGGACCGCCCCAATTCCTTCAATATCCGCGACGGGGCGGCGGCAGCCGGCCGGATGACCCGGTATCTGGGATCTTTTGAGGAAGATACGGAGTACAGCGACGGCGTGCGGGTCATGGATGTCAGGGGAGCCGGGCTTCGGCAGGTGCTCTATTATGTGGGCAAAGGCTGTCCTGTGGCAGCCTATGAACCGGACGGAAGCTATCGCCTCATCACCGGCTTTGATTCATCCACTGTGACATTGCTTAATCCATCCACGGGAGAGAGCGTTCAGATGAGCCTGGACGAGGGAGAAGCCTACTACGTATCCCGGCGGAATGACTTTGTATGCGGTCTTTACAAATAGAAATCTTATGCTATAATCATATTTGCAGCAAAAAAGGGCAGGAGAAATCAGAAGTTCTGATTTTGGTATAGATAAAATTTGTCAGAGGTTAAGGGATGGAACAATATATTATGAAAGGCGGCAATCCCCTGGTGGGTGAGGTGTACATCAGCGGGGCGAAAAACGCCGCTCTTGGAATTCTGGCAGCTTCGATCATGACGGACGAGGATGTGGTGATCGACAACCTGCCGGATGTGCGGGATATCAATGTGCTGCTGGAGGCGATCACGGAGATCGGGGCTTCAGTGGAGCGAATCGACCGCCATACGGTGAAGATCAACGCCAGCGGAATCAAGGAAGTTTCTGTGGATGATGAATTTATCCGCAAAATCCGGGCTTCTTATTACTTTATCGGCGCTCTTCTGGGCAAATATAAGAGCGCGGAGGTGCCCCTTCCGGGCGGCTGCAATATCGGCAGCCGTCCCATTGACCAGCATCTGAAGGGCTTTCGGGCTCTGGGTGCTAAGGTGGAGATTGTCAAGGGTTCTGTGGTGGCCCATGCTATTGATCTGGTGGGCAGTCATATCTATCTGGACGTGGTGTCTGTGGGCGCGACCATCAATATTATGATGGCTGCGGCTCTGGCGGAGGGCCAGACCATTCTGGAAAATGTGGCCAAAGAGCCTCACGTGGTAGATGTGGCCAACTTCTTAAACAGTATGGGAGCCAACATCAAAGGCGCCGGAACGGATGTAATCCGGATCAAGGGCGTCAGCCGTCTGCACGGAACGGAGTACTCTGTGATTCCGGATCAGATCGAGGCGGGAACCTTTATGTGCGCCGCAGCGGCCACCAGAGGAGACGTGATGGTGAGAAATGTGATCCCGAAGCATCTGGAGGCGATTTCCGCAAAGCTGGCGGAGATCGGGTGCGAGGTGATCGAGTTTGATGATGCCGTTCGGGTGGTAGGAAAGCCCAGACAGCGTTCCACCAACATCAAAACCCTTCCCTATCCTGGCTTCCCCACGGATATGCAGCCTCAGATGGCTGTGACTCTGGCTCTGGCCGAGGGAACCAGCATGGTTACGGAGAGTATTTTCGAGAACCGGTTCAAGTATGTGGATGAGCTGGCACGTATGGGCGGAAATATCAAGGTGGAAGGAAATGTAGCTGTCATCGACGGCGTGTCCGGTTTTACCGGGGCGCAGGTGGAGGCGCCGGATCTCCGGGCGGGAGCGGCTCTTGTGATCGCCGGCCTGGCGGCGGAGGGCTACACGGTCGTGGACGAGATCGGGTACATACAGAGGGGCTATGAATCCTTTGAGGAAAAACTGCAGGCTCTCGGGGCTGTGATCGAAAAGGTGGATTCCGAGCGGGAAGCAAGGAAGTTCCAGCTGAGAGTCGGATAAATAGCCTGGACTAACTATTGACAAACAGTACAGAATAGTATAATATACTTTCTGCAGGAAACTAAAAATCGAAAAGTACGTATATCCCTTATTCAGAGTGATGGAGACAGAGAGGGTCTATGAAGTCACGGCAACCCCGTCTAAGCGCATGGCGTGAGGGGCGGAAGGTGCCAACCTGAGCGAGGACATAGGGCAAAAGCCCTACAAATCGAGCAATAAGAGGAATTGATGCTGAGTTTATCAAGTCCGTATTGCTGTACGGACTTTTCTTTTACTGTGAAAGCCCGGTAGGCCGGATTGCGAATGCAGGTCGGATCGCATGAGTGCGCAGCACGGAGCGGTCCGAGGGCTTTCATGGTTCGTGGTGTCCGCGTTAGCGGGCACGGAGGTTTGCGCGATAAGCCGAGAAAAGGGCTGTCGCGCCGCCCGGGGCAGGAGATTTTGTCTGCGGGAAAATTTAAGGAGGAAAAAGAATGGAGAAATTAC
>DXBC01000168.1 GCA_019116745.1 Candidatus Lachnoclostridium stercorigallinarum | reverse complement strand
AGGAAAAGTTTGAAGATCTCCGGCGGGAGCTGAGGCGGGCAAAGCGTTTTATTCATATTCAGTATTATATTATTAAAAATGACGAGCTGTTCGACTCTTTCATCCCTATTTTGCTGGAAAAGGTAAAAGAGGGGGTGGAGGTGCGCATTCTGTACGACGGTATGGGCGGGAGATTCATGCCGAAGAGAAAATGGCAGGAGCTGGAGGCGGCCGGTGTAAAAGTGGGAGCCTTTTTTCCTGCAACCCTGGGCAGGATCAATCTCCGTGTCAATTACCGGAATCACAGGAAAATCGTGGTAATCGACGGGGAAATTGGCTATGTGGGCGGTTTTAATATCGGAAAAGAATACATTGGAAAGGATCCTAAATTCGGCTACTGGCGGGATACCCATCTGAAGCTGTACGGGGACGCGGTAATCAGCCTGCAGGTGCGGTTCGCCCAGGACTGGAACTACGCCTGCAGGGAAAATCTGTTCCGCCATGCAGAATATTTTGATATTCCCAGGAGTACGGATGAAGAGAGAAAAAAGCTGATGGAGGGGAGAAATCTGCCCCTGGGCATTCAGATCATTTCCAGCGGGCCGGATGCCACGGACCGTCAGATTCGGAATAATTATCTGGAACTGTTTCACAAGGCGAAGGATCATATTTACATTCAGACGCCGTATTTTGTGCCGGATGACGCGGTGCTGTCTGCTCTGGAGGTGGCGGCAAAGTCCGGGGTGGATGTGCGGCTGATGATTCCGTGCAAGCCGGATCATCCGTTTGTCTACTGGGCTACGTATTCCTATGTGGGCGATCTTCTGGATGCGGGAGCCAGATGCTACACCTATGAAAACGGCTTCCTTCACGCGAAGGGCGTGATGACAGACGGCCGGGTGAGCAGCTATGGCACGGCCAACATGGATATCCGCAGCTTTGAGCTGAACTTTGAGGTGAACGCGGTGATCTATGATGAGGAGACCACCCGGAAACTGGAGGAAATTTTCCTGGAAGATCTGAAAAAATGCCGGGAGATCACAGCGGAGATCTATCGTCAGAGAAGTCTGATGATCCGTATAAAAGAACAGTGCAGCCGCCTTCTGTCTCCCCTGCTGTAGCGGATGGGGCCGTCCGTCGGAAGAACGGAAAAATCAGGGACATCATACATGGAAGCACGGAAAAAATCCGGCGCCCTGCTCTGAACACAGAGAGGACGCCGGATTTCCTTTATCGGCCGGAATTTAAAATACTTCTGGCAACGCTGATGCCGTTGGCGGATGCCTGCTGCAGGCCTCTGGTGACGGATGCGCCGTCTCCGATGGCTCTCAGGCCTTTGACGCTGGTCTCAAAGTGCTTGTCCACTACTACCTTATTGGAATAAAATTTTACCTCCACACCGTAGAGCAGTGTCTCGTCGCTGGCGATTCCGGGGGTTACCTTGTCCAGGGCCAGGAGCATTTCCTTGATGTCCACCATGATCCGGTGGGGCAGAACCAGGGACAGATCTCCCGGCACTGCGTCCTTCAGGGTGGGGATCAGGTTGTTGCGGCAGAGCCGCTCCTCGGTGGTGCGCCGTCCCCGGAGGAAATCGCCGAAGGTCTGCACCAGAATTTTCCCATCGCAGAGCATATTGCTTAACTGCGCGATATGCTTGCCGTACTCGATGGGAGTTTTGAAGGGCTTTGTAAAGTTTTTGGATACCAGAAGGGCAAAGTTGGTGTTGTCCGTCTTGTACTCCTGGGATTTGTAGGCGTGGCCGTTTACCACAGCCAGCCCGTTTTCGTAGTATTCTGTCGCCACCTCGCCGGACGGATTGGTGCAGAAGGTGCGCACCTTGTCGTCAAAGGTGGGGGTGTGATATACCAGCTTGGCTTCGTAGAGGTTTTTGTTTAAAAATTCCATTACCTCATTGCGGACTTCCACTCTCACGCCGATATCCACGGTGCCCACCTGGGTCTCAATGCCGTGGTCGCGGCAGATGTGGGAAAACCAGTCGGATCCCTCTCTTCCGATGGCGGAGACGATCTCCGGAGCGCGGAGGGTCTCACCCTTGTCAGTCACCACGGCCTCCGCTCTGCCGTCTTTGATGATAATGTCCTTCACCATGGTATTGAATTTCATCTCCACGCCCAGGCTGGACAGGTGCTCCTGCAGGCGGGTGTAGATCTTGTAGCCTTCTTCCGTGCCGAGATGGCGGATGGGGCATTCGATGAGCTTTAAGTTGGCGGTGATGGCTTTGCGGCGGATCTCCTGGATTTCCTTCTGCTTGTCCACGCCGTAGACCTTTGTGTCAGCTCCGAATTTCAGGTAGATGTCGTCGGATTCTTTTATCAGCTTTAATGCTTCGTCGTAGCCGAGGATGTCCGGCAGGGTGCCGCCCACATCCGGGGACAGGGACAGTTTTCCGTCGGAAAATGCACCTGCGCCGGCAAAACCGGTGGTAATGGAGCAGGGCTGGCAGCCCACACATTTATTGGTGGTACGTTTCGGGCAAACCCGCTTTTCGATGGGCCGCCCCTTTTCTATAATCAGAATCTTCATGTCCGGGCGCTCGTGAATCAGCGTGTAGGCGCAGAAAATACCGGACGGACCGGCTCCGATGATAATAACGTCGTAATCAGATACAGGATTCATTGGCAGTACCTCCTTGTAAAATCGCCTGGTCGTTTTGGGCCGTTAGAAGTTTACCACTGAAAGCCTGTAAAATCAAGAGTCCGAAAGAGGCGATTTCCGCCGCGCCCGAAATGGGTGAGTTTCGCCGCGGGAGAATAGGTTTCCGCCATGAATGCCGGAAGATTTACTCTTCCGGCGTCAGGTCAAGGAAGTCTTCCCAGATCCGGCAGAGAGCGGCGGCATCCTCCTTCTTTTCCATCTCGCAGAAGATGCGCAGCAAAGGTTCCGTGCCGGAGAATCTGGCGCTGATCCAGCCGCCGTTTTCCAGGTAAACCTTGCAGCCGTCTTCGTAGGAGATGCGGCGGATGGGGCAGGGGATTTCCGGCACCAGCCGCTTCTCCATGAGAATGGAATTCAACTCAGCTTTTTTCTCCGGTGTGAAGGTGTAGGCCCGCTCTTCCATATAAAGAGAGCCGTAAATCTTTCGGATGGAAGAGTAGATCTCAGACAGTTTTTTTCCGGTGACGGCGATCATTTCCACCAGGAGACAGGCGGCGTAAACTCCGTCCTTTCCGTTGATGTGTCCCTGGATCGTCAGGCCGCCGGAGGACTCCCCGCCGATGATGGCGCCGGTCTCGGCCATTTTTCTGGAAATGTATTTAAATCCTACCGGAACCTCATAGCAGGTCTGGCCGAAGCTCTCCGCAACCCGGTCCAGCATATGAGTGGTGGAGATGTTGCGGACCACCGGCCCGGACCAGCCCCTGTATTTTACCAGGTAGTAATACAGGAGAACCAGAATGTCGTTGGGGTGGAGGAAACGGCCGGTGTCGTCGATGACGCCGATCCGGTCAGCGTCTCCATCGGTGGCCACGCCGATGTCATAGCGGTAGTCGGTGACGTAGTTCTGAAGAGTTTTTAAGGTATCGGCGTTGGGGGCGGGCAGTTTGCCGGCAAACAAGGTGTCGTGGCCGCTGTGGATGGTTTCCATATAGCAGCGGGCGGTGGACAGAATGGTCTGAAGAGCTGTCTGGCTCACGCCGTAGAGGGGATCCAACACAACTCGCAGCTCTGCATCCCGGATAGCCTTCATGTCAATGCGGCTGATGATGCTGTCCAGATATTCGTTTAAGGGGTTGAACTCCACGATCAGGCCGGCCTTCAGTCCTTCTGCGTACCGCATGAAGGGGATTTCATAGCCTCCGGCCTGGTCCGCCTCCACCTGGGCGATGTACCGTTCCACGTCGGCAGTCTGGTGCTCATCGGCGTCCCGCCCGCCTTTTGTGAAGATCTTAAAGCCGTTGTAAAGAGAGGGATTGTGGCTGGCGGTGACCATCATGCCGTAATCCAGATCATGGGACATGACATAATACATGATAAGGGGGGTGGGGGAGGAGCGGTTTACAAACCGGACGGTGATTCCCTCGGCGGCCAGAACCTCCGCCGCCCACTGTACTGCCTCTTTTGCCAGGAAACGCCGGTCGTAGCCGATGGCCAGCTCCCTGCGGACATTTTCCTCCTTCATTTTTCTCGCCATGGCTTCTGCCAGAATGCGGATATTGGCTTTGGTGAAATCATCTCCGATGACTGCGCGCCAGCCGCCTGTACCGAATTGAATACTCATAGTAACCTCCTGTGTTTATCTGTTTTCATTTCAGACACTCCCCGAAAGCTGTCTCCGGATGTTTTGAAAACCCGGTGCTGGCCGAAGTCCGGCAATTGTGATATAATTGTCTCAAAAGTGCGGAAGATATCTTTCGGATTCGGGGAGTTGACAGCAAATTTATGAAAATGTTTCGTTTTGTGCAGCTGAGATACCAGATCTTTTTCAGCTGTATTCTGGTGGCGGTGATCCCGCTTCTGCTCACCAGCTTTTTCCTGGTGCGCATTTTTGATATGTCCCTGAAACGGCAGGCGCTGTCGGAGGGACTCGTCCAGAGCCGGGAAGCGTCGGAGCTGTTTGACGGCCTGCTGTCTGACTGCGTGCTGGCCTGTCAGAGCCTGGATCAGTCGGCGGCCACCATTCTCATTGACAGCAAAAACGACGCCATCATGCAGGAGCTTTATATGTCTCTCTATACCGCCGCCAGTTCTCTGGGGACAGATGCCGTATTTTCCATTTACGATGTGGGAGGGATGCTCCGTTTTACCACGGACAGTCAGGTGGCCGACCCCGCCCTTACCAGGTATGACGGGCTTTTAAAGTCTCTGATCGGCATGGAACGGAAAGTGTATTATTATACGCCTGCCCATGAGGGGGAGCATGAAAGCCGTTTTCAGGCCGCCTATCCCATCGAAAATGAGGGCGGCATGAGGACAGGAATCCTGGTGCTGGACTTTTCGGAAGAAAGCCTGGAAGACCTGTTCCGGGGCTGTCACGGGAGCGGGAGCACGCTGATTCTTCGGGATCCCCTGGGACAGCCGGTATATTCTTCCAACAGAAATCTTTCCTATGAGGAGCAGCAGGAGCTGCTGCTGGAAGCAGAGAAGACGGACAGGGCCGGGGAATTTGAAAGGGATTCCAACTATGCTTACCTTCAGACCGGGACAGGCAGCGGGTATTCCATTGTGCACCGTATTTCTCCGCCTATCAGCGCCGCTTCTGTGGATCAGATGAGGGAGCTGAGTCTGTTTATGTCTCTGGCATGCCTGCCGCTCTGTCTGCTCATGGCCATGGCTTTGAGCCGGAGAATCTCACGTCCCATCAAACGGCTGGTGGACGGAATGCGCCAGGTGAGGAAAGGGGATTTGGACGTCCAGGTGCCTGTGGAGAGTCAGGACGAGCTGGGGGAGCTGACCAGTGCGTTTAACCGGATGACCATGGACCTCAGGCGGTATGTGGATGAGCGGGTAGAGCAGCAGAAAGCCCTGAGCGCCGCCAGGCTCAAACTCTACCAGACTCAGTTAAATCCCCACTTTTTGTACAACACTCTGGACACTATTAAATGGAGCGCCAGAATCCACGGACTGACGGACATCGCCGTGATGGCTGAGAATCTGGCGGGGATCCTGCGCCAGGCCCTGTCCTCCCAGGAGTTTGTGACCCTGAAGGAAGAGCTGGAAACCATTGACAGCTATATGGCCATTCAGAAAGCCAGGCTGCCGGAAGGGTTTCAGTACGAGGCGGAGGTTCCGGATTCCCTGATGTCAGCCAGGGTTCCCAAAATGCTGCTGCAGCCGCTGGTGGAAAACGCAGTGCTGCATGGAGTAGAACATGACGGAGACGGATATATCTGTATTTTTGCAGTTCAGGAGGGATCTGACCTGAAAATTTCCGTGTTTGACGACGGCCTGGGAATGCCGCCGGAGATTGTCCGCTGGATCAATTCCCCGGAACCGGAAAAGCGGGAAGGCCATCTGGGGCTTTACAATCTGATTTCCATATTGAAAATACATTACGGGGAGGGGTATGGACTGAAGGCCCGGTCCGGAGACGGAGAGGGAACGACCATCACCATCACCCTTCCCATGGAGGCAAAGCATGTATAAAGTTATGATCGTAGAAGACGATCCCACGGTATGCCGCGGACTGTGCGGAACCATTCGCTGGGGAGAGCTGCGCTGTCAGGTGGCCGGGGAGGCCCGGAATGGAGAAGAGGGCCTTGAGCTGGCGGAAAAGATTTCCCCGGATATTATCATCACGGATGTAAAGATGCCGAAGATGGACGGGGTGGAGATGATCCGGGAGCTGCGCCGGGCCGGCTGCCAGGCAAAGATCATCATTCTCACCGCCTACGGCGACTTCGGCTACGCTCAGAATGCCATTCGCCTGGGAGTGAGCGATTATCTCCTGAAGCCTTTGAAGGACGGAGCCATTGAGGAGGCGGTTCTGGCCATCACAAGGAAGGACAGGCCGGCTCCGGAGAGAGACGCCGTGCAGAGCATCCCGGTTTTGACGGATTTTGATCCCCAAAAGCATTTCAAGGCGAAATATGTGGAGGAAGCCCTGGAATTCATCCGCAGAAGGTACCGGGAAGACATCAATATCGGCATGGTAGCCGCCTATCTGGAACTGTCGGAAGGGTATCTCAGCCGGATTTTAAAGCGGGAGACCGGCTACTCGTTTACAGAATACCTTACCAATTACAGAATCAGCCGTGCCATGGAATATTTAAGGGACTGCCGTCTGAAGGTGTATGAGGCGGCGGAGCTGACAGGGTATCAGGACACCGCCTATTTCAGTTCTCAGTTTAAAAAGATAGTGGGCATGTCTCCGTCGGAATACCAGAATCGCTGCCGGTAGGACGGGGACAGACGGGAAAACCTGGCCGGCTGGAAAAGGCAGGCCGGTCGGAGTATGCCGCCTCTACACGATGGAGACTTTTCCCTTGCTCACTTTCAGGAAGATCAGCAGGGATATGACGGTACTCACTGTCAGAATGGTGGCCAGAGCCGCCGCCGTGCCGTAGCTGTTTCTCACCACCTCGGTGTAGATGGCTACGGAGATGGTGCTGGTCTTTCCGCCGTATAGCATGACGCTGGAGGACAGCTCATTGATACAGGTGATCCAGCTGAGGATGCCGCCGGAGAGAATGCCGGGGGCCATCAGGCGGGCGGTCAGGGTGAAAAATGTCTTCATGGGAGACACGCCCAGGTTGATGGATGCTTCCTCTACGCTGGGATCCATCTGCTGGAGAAAAGCGCTGCCGGACCGCACGGTGTAGGGCAGTTTCCGTACCACAAAGGCAATAATCATAATAGCCGCTGTTCCCGTGAGAATCAGGGGTTCCTTGTTGAACGCCACAATAAGGCTGATGCCCAGTACGGCTCCGGGAATTACGAAGGGGAACATGATCAGCATATCCATGATCTGTCCCGCAAGGCCTTTCTGGCGGACGATAATATAACTGATCAGCATTCCGATGATGATAATAAACACGATAGCGATGGTGGAAAACAGGAACGTGTTTTTAATGTTGGTGCCCAGACGGTTGAAGATGGTGATGTAGCTGTCCAGGCTGAAGCCGCCGATAAAGCCGGTGAAGTCCGCCTTGATGAAGCTGGAGACAATGACGACGATCTGGGGCAGAATGCCGATGAAAGTCACCAGGGCCACGGGAAGAGTGATGAGAAATCTCCTGATTCCGTGGAATTCGATTTCCTGGGGAGGACGCATGGCGGTCATCACGTAGTTTTTCTTGCTTACCAGGTGCTTCTGAACCAGAAGAACAGTGGTGGAACAGAGAACGACGATCACCGACAGGGCGCTGGCCAGATATGCGTTTCCGCCGATCTCACTCATGTATTCATTGTATACCAGCACCGGCAGTACCATGTAGCCTTCGCCCAGCAGCATAGGGGTACCGAAGTCTGCCAGGCTGGTCATAAATACCATGATGGCGCCTGCGGCGATGGAAGGGATGATCACCGGGATGGTGACGGTAAAAAGACGGCGCAGCTTGCTGCTTCCCAGGTTTTCCGCTGCCTCCTCCAGGCTGGAGTCAATGCTGCCCATGGCTCCGGAGGTGTAGAGATAGACATAGGGATAGAGTTTGAAAGTAAATACCAGTATGATTCCCAGACGTCCGTAGATGCTCGGCAGAGTGATTCCGAAGGCATCCTCGAAGAAGGCGGTCACAAGGCCGGCCCGTCCGAACAGCATGATCCAGCTGTAAGCTCCGATAAAAGGCGGACTCATCAGGCTCATGATGATGAAAATATGGATGTATTTTTTCATCCAGACATTGTACCGGTTCATGAGGTAGGCCATGGGAACGCCCACGATCAGAGCGGTGACAGTGGAAATGCAGGAAACGAACAGGCTTCGGAACAGAGCCGAGTAGTAATATTTCTTAGTGAAGAACCGGATGTAGTTGTCCAGAGACAGAAGGCCGGTCTTGGAGGAAAAGAAGCTCCTTGTGATCAGGGTACAGAAAGGATAGATCAGAAAGAGCAGCATCATTCCCACTACCAGCACTTTTACCCAGAACCAGAAATCCAGACGGATTTTCTTTTTTGTCATTTAGAGATCACCTCCTGCGTGTCAGCCCGGTAAATGCTCACAGCGTTCATGTTGAAGTTGATCAGGACCTTCTCTCCGTCCGGGCGCACGGTGTGAACGTCTTTTGTGTATTCATTTAACTGAATGGTCTGACCGCCGTCCAGAAGGATTTCGTACTCGATGAAATCTCCCAGGAAAGTGGAGAAAGAAATCATTCCCGGCAGGCCTTCTCTGTCGTCGAAGAAAAGCTGTTCCGGGCGGGCGGAGAGGAAGGCTTCGCCGCTGTAGGGAATCTTTAACGCCGCTTTCAGCGTGTGGCTGCCCTTGATGTTCACCACGGCGTTTTCCGGATCCTCGCCGGAAACCTGGCAGTCCACAAAGTTGGAAGTTCCGATGAAGCCGGCTACAAAGGCGTTTTCCGGTTTTTTGTAAATCTGTTCCGGGGTGCCCACCTGCATGATCTGTCCCTCTTTCATGACGGCGATGCGGTCGGAGATGGCCAGGGCCTCCTCCTGGTCGTGGGTCACATATACGGTGGTGATGCCCAGGCGCTTCTGGAGCTTTTTGATTACGGTTCTCATCTGTACCCTCAGCTTGGCGTCCAGGTTGGACAGGGGCTCATCCATGAGAAGGACGCTGGGTTCGATGACGAAAGCTCTGGCCAGGGCCACACGCTGCTGCTGGCCGCCGGAGAGTTCGTTGGGCTTGCGGTCCTTTAACTGTTCAATCTGAACCAGCTTCAGAGCTTTCTCCACACGATCGGGGATCTCCTGCTTCGGAACTTTTCTGGCTTTTAAGCCGTAGGCCACGTTTTCCGCCACAGTCAGGTGGGGGAAGATGGCATAATTCTGAAATACCATTCCAATATCCCTCTTGTGGGCTTCTACATTATTGATAACTTTGTCGTCAAAGCGGATTTCTCCTCCGTCCACGGTGTTGAAGCCGGCGATCATACGGAGAAGGGTGGTCTTTCCGCAGCCGGACGGGCCGAGAAGGGTAAAAAATTCTCCTGGCTGAATGTCCAGGCTCACCTGCTTGAGGGCGGTGAAGCTGCCATAATTTTTGACGGCATCTCTGATAATAACTGCATGACTCATTCCTGTTCCTCCATTTCTGTCCCAAAGGACTGCTGTCTGTAAAGGGGGGGTGTCCGCAGAAACGGACATTATAATAATCAAAAGCCGGAGGCCGGTGGTTCCGGTCTCCGGCAGGTGCGAATATGAGTGAAAGAAATGGCTTCTTTCCGCGTTTTAATTTTCGACCATAATGTCGTTGAAGTGCTCGATGATGGCTTCTTTCTCCGTAGCAGCCCAGTCAAAATCGTAGTCTACCAGGTTCAGCTCGTTGAGAGGAAGCATTCCCTCTGCCACTTCCATGTCGTTTCTCACAGGACGGCGTCCCCATTTCTGGCTCTGTGCTTCCTGGCACTCTTTTGAGGTGACGAAGTCGATGAACAGCTTGGCGTTCTCTTCGTTGGGGCAGCCCTTTACAAGGGAAACTCCGTCGGGAACAGCGCTGGTTCCGTCGCTGGGATAGCAGAAGCCCACGTCGGGATCGTCAGCATACTGAACGGCAGATTTTTCAATGGTCAGACCGATCATAAACTCGCCGTCAGCAACCATCTTGTGGCATTTTCCTGAGGAGTCTACGATCTTTCCATCCAGGTTTTTATAGAGCTCGGTGATGAAATCCCAGCCTTCTTCCTTACCGCCGTGGCCCAGGATCATGGTGCAGAGCTGGGTGTAGGCGGAACCGGATTTGGAGGGCAGGCAGTAAGCGATCTGGCCCTTGAATTCAGGCTTTAAGCAGTCTTCCCAGCTGGCGGGCGGCTCCAGACCGGCCTCTTCCAGCAGAGTTTTGTTGTAGAAGATTACCATGGGCAGAGGGCTTTCACCGATCCACTTATCGTCGGGATCCTTGAATGCCTCGTCAATGTACTCGTCGTTGGCACAGACGTAGGGCTCAAAATAGTCCTTAAATGCGGCCAGGGAGTCTGCACCGCCGCCCCAGAGCACGTCGGCGATGGGGTTGGCAGATTCTGCCTGGATGCGGTTGCACAGCTCGCCGGTTCCGGCAGCCACGACTTCCACTTTCACGTTGGGGTATTTTTCCATAAACATATTTACGCCGTCGTTTAAGGGATCCGCGTCATGGGGAGAATACACCACTACCGTTCCGGTGTAGTCCTCCGGGGCTTTTTCCGCTGTATCGCCGGCAGCTGCTTCCGTTTCGCCAGTGTCCTCAGCTTCCGTTTCCGCTTCCGTCTGAGCTTCTGTGGCTGCTGCTGTCGTCTCCGTTCCCCCTGAACCGCCGGAGCAGCCTGCAAGACTTACCGCCATGGCCGCAGCCAGTGCTGCATACAGGAATTCCTTTTTCATAAATACCTCTCCTTTCTTGAAATTGTGCAACTGTTTCATATAATGATTACATTCTATCTTTTTTTTGTGCATTTTTCCATTAATTATCATGACTTTTTATTTGCAATTCTGAACTCAGGAGAATTTCTGCCATATTCACAAAACGCCGGGGAGATGGTATAATAGGGCAGATAAACCGCAAATACAATCCGCAGAAACCTGCGGAAGAGGACAGGAGAACCGGGCTGCAGTGCTGCAGGCCGGGTAAAAGTCGCGTGTCCGGAACAAAATAGGGAAGAGAGAAACGAGAGCCGGTCCGGCGGCCGGTCCGCTGTCTCTTTGGATGGAGGAAAAAATGTATTTAATTGTTGGACTTGGAAACCCGGGCAGGGAATATGAGAATACCCGGCACAACGCCGGATTTGACGCTTTGGACGCGCTGGCGGAGAAGCTGGGGACGGAGGTGAAGGAAAAAAAGCACAGGGGACTGTGCGGAAAAGGGATGATCGGCATGGAGAAGGTGATTCTCTTAAAGCCGCAGACTTACATGAATCTGAGCGGGGAGAGCGTTCGAGCCGCTGCGGATTTCTATAAAATTGACAACGAACATATGATAGTGCTGTACGACGATATTGATCTGGACGTGGGAAAGCTGCGGGTGCGGGCAAAGGGCAGCGCCGGCGGTCACAACGGCATTAAAAACATTATTGCCCACATGGGTACCCAGGAATTTCCCCGGGTGCGCATCGGCGTGGGGGCGAAGCCGGACCGGATGGATCTGGCAGACCATGTGCTGGGCCGTTTCCCTCAGGTGGAACGGCCGGTGATGGAAGATGCCTTTGAGGAGGCGGCTGAGGCGGCCATTGCCATTGTGGAGGACGGCATTGACGCGGCGATGAACCGGTTCAACAGAAAGAAATAGCGGAGAACGGGAAATGAGCGATGTATTTGCAAATCCCCTGTGGGAGTTAAAGGAATTTGAGGATCTGGACAGTGACCTGAAAGCGGGAAAGGGACCGGTGCAGGTGAGCGGCTGCATGGATTCCCAGAAGGTTCATCTCATGTATGAGGCGGCAAAGGGGACGCCGTGGAAGCTGGTGGTCACGGGAGACGGGACGAAGGCCCAGGAGATCTATGACGATTTCCGGTATTTTGAGCCAAATACCTGGCTGTATCCGGCGAAGGACCTGCTGTTTTACAGCGCCGATATTCACGGAAATCTTATGGTGAAACAGCGTCTTCAGGTGCTGCGCCACCTGATGGAAGACGAAGGCGGCGTGGTGGTCACCACCCTGGACGGCCTGATGGACCATCTCCTGCCCCTGGACTTTCTGCGGGATCAGGCGCTGACGGTGGAGACCGGTCAGGAGCTGGACCTGGAGGAATGGCGGGAAAAGCTGGTGGCTCTGGGTTATGAGCGTCTGCCCCAGGTGGACGGAATGGGACAATTTTCCATTCGGGGCGGAATTCTGGACATTTTCCCTCTGACAGAGGAGATGCCGGTGCGGATCGAGCTGTGGGACACGGAGGTGGATTCCATCCGGACTTTCGATCTGGAGAGTCAGCGCTCTGTGGAGCAGCTGGATCAGGTCACCATTTATCCCGCTTCCGAGATGGTGTTGACAAAAGACCGGATCGCGGCGGGAGTCCGGCGGATCGAAAAGGAAGAAAAGAAATACGAAAAGGCTCTGCGGGATCAGATGAAAACGGAGGAGGCACACCGGATCAAAGTCCAGACGGGAGAGGTGCTGGAAGGGCTGAAAGAGGGATGGAGAATCCACGGCCTGGACAGTTTTCTCCAGTATTTCTATGAGGACACGGTGTCCTTCCTGGACTATTTTCCCCGGGGAGAGACGGTGATTTTTCTGGATGAGCCGGCCAGGCTTCAGGAAAAGGGAGACGCAGTGGAGCTGGAGTTTCGGGAGAGCATGGGACACCGGCTGGAGCACGGCTACATCCTGCCGGGGCAGGCGAACCTGCTCTGCGGAGTGAAGGAAGTGCTGGCCAGGGCCCAGACTGTCCGGACCGTCTGCCTGACGGCTCTGGAGCAGAAACTGCCGGGCATTGCCGTCAAAAACAAATATCATATGGATGCCAGGAATATCAGCTCCTATCAGACCAGTTTTGAGGTGCTCATAAAAGACCTGAAGCGGTGGAAAAGGGAGAAATACCGGGTGATTCTTCTTTCCGGCTCCCGTACCAGGGCCAGTCGTCTGGCAGGGGACCTGCGGGAGTACGAGCTTTCCGCTTTCTGCCCTGACGATCCGGAGAGACAGGTGCAGGCCGGGGAGATACTGGTCACCTATGGCAACCTGCACCGGGGCTTTGAATATCCCATGATCAAGTTTGTCGTCCTCACGGAGGGCGATATGTTCGGTGCGGAAAAGAAAAAGAAGCGGCGGAAAAAGACCTCCTATGAGGGACGGAACATTCAGAGCTTTTCCGAGCTGAGCGTGGGCGACTATGTGGTCCATGAGGACCACGGCCTGGGAATTTACCGGGGAATTGAAAAGATCGAGCGGGACAAGGTGGTCAAGGACTACATTAAGATCGAGTATGGGGACGGAGGAAATCTTTATCTTCCGGCCACCCGCCTGGAAGGAATCCAGAAGTATGCCGGTTCCGATGCAAAAGCTCCCAAGTTAAACAGGCTGGGGGGAGAGCAGTGGAATAAGACGAAGACGAAAGTCAAAGGCGCGGTAAGGGAGATCGCCAAAGATCTGGTGCAGCTCTACGCCGCCAGGCAGAACTCCGACGGCTTTCAGTGCGGTCCGGATACGGTGTGGCAGAGGGAATTTGAGGAAATGTTCCCCTATGAGGAGACGGAAGATCAGCTGGAAGCCATCGAGGCCACGAAGCGGGATATGGAGAGCCGGAAAATCATGGACCGCCTGGTCTGCGGAGATGTGGGCTACGGAAAGACGGAGGTGGCCCTGCGGGCCGCGTTCAAGGAGGTTCAGGAGAGCCGTCAGGTGGTTTACCTGGTGCCCACCACCATTCTGGCCCAGCAGATTTACAATACATTCGCCCAGCGCATGAAGGATTTTCCGGTGCGGGTGGATCTCATGTCCCGGTTCCGCACTCCGGCGGAGCAGAAAAAGACCCTGGAAGATCTGAAAAAGGGCATGGTGGATATTCTCATCGGAACGCACCGGGTTCTCTCCAAAGATGTGGTGTTTAAAAACCTGGGCCTGCTGATTATCGACGAGGAGCAGCGGTTCGGAGTGGCCCACAAGGAGAAGATCAAAAAGCTGAAGGAAAATGTGGACGTACTCACTCTGACCGCCACTCCCATTCCCAGAACCCTTCACATGAGTCTGATCGGAATCCGGGACATGAGCGTGCTGGAGGAGCCGCCGGTGGACCGTGTGCCCATTCAGACTTATGTGATGGAATACAACGACGAGATGGTCCGGGAGGCCATTCAGAGAGAGATGGCCAGAGGCGGCCAGGTATATTATGTGTACAACAGGGTAAACAATATTGACGAAGTAGCCGGTCATGTGGCCCAGTTGGTTCCCGAGGCCAACGTGGTCTTCGCCCACGGGCAGATGCACGAGAGGGAGCTGGAGCGGATTATGCTGGACTTCGTCAACGGGGAGATCGATGTGCTGGTGTCCACCACCATCATAGAGACGGGACTGGACATTCCCAACGCCAATACCATGATTATTCACGACGCGGACCGTCTGGGACTGTCTCAGCTTTACCAGCTCCGGGGACGTGTGGGCCGTTCCAACCGGACTGCCTACGCATTTCTCATGTACAGGCGGGACAAAATGCTGCGGGAGGAGGCGGAAAAACGCCTTCAGGCCATCAGGGAGTTTACGGAGCTGGGCTCCGGCATCAAGATCGCCATGCGGGATCTGGAGATCCGCGGGGCGGGAAACATTCTGGGGGCGGAGCAGCACGGCCATATGGAGGCGGTGGGCTACGATCTCTACTGCAAGTTGCTGAACCAGGCGGTACAGGCCTTAAAGGGAGACCGCCCGGAGGAGGAAGAATACGAGACGGCGGTGGACTGCGACATCGACGCCTACATTCCCCCGTCTTATATTAAGAATGAATATCAGAAGCTGGACATCTACAAGAGGATTTCCGGCATTGAGAACGAAGAAGAATACATGGATATGCAGGATGAGCTGATGGATCGGTTCGGGGATATTCCCAGGCCGGTGGAGAATCTTCTGCGCATTGCCGCCCTGAAGGCGGAGGCTCATCGGGCATATGTGACGGAGGTATACATCAACCGCCAGGAGGCGCGGCTGACCATGTATCCGAAGGCAAAACTGCAGGTGGAAGCCATTCCGGAGCTGGTGGCAAAGTACCGTGGAGATCTGAAGTTCCAGGCGGGAGAGGCCCCTGTCTTCCATTTTATTGATCAGAGAAACAAAAACCGGGACTGCGATCCCATGATGGAGAAGGCGAAGGAGCTTTTAAAGGAGCTGGCCGGGCTGAGGAAGGAGCAGCGGGGGTAAGCGGCAAAAACTGGTACAAGTATAAATTCCCCCATTTTACAGATAATACAGTTACAGACAGCATTGAGGATAAATGTTAGAGCGTAAAATGGAGGAATTTATTATGAAAGCTACGGGCATTGTGAGAAGAATCGACGATTTGGGCCGTGTGGTCATTCCGAAGGAAATCCGCCGCACCCTTCGTTTGAGGGAAGGTACTCCCCTGGAAATCTTTACCGACAGGGAGGGGGAGATTATTTTAAAGAAGTATTCTCCCATGGTGGAGCTGACGGCATTTGCCGGTCAGTACGCCGAAGCCATGGCTCAGACCACGGGAAAAATGGTCTGCATCACCGACCGGGATCAGGTGATCGCCGTGGCCGGCGGTTCCAAAAAGGATATGCTCTTAAAAACCATCAGCCGCCAGCTGGAGCAGGCCATTTCCGAGCGGACGCTGATCAATGCCACGGGCGATGAGAAAAGCTACATTCCCATTACGGCGGAGGAGCCGGAGGGAATCACGGCGGAGGTGATCGCGCCCATCATCTGCGAGGGAGACGCCATCGGGGCGGTAGCCCTTTTAAGCCGGGAGCCGAGGGCAAAATTCGGGGACGGGGAGATCAAGCTGGCTTCCACCGCCGCCGGATTTCTGGGACGCCAGATGGAAGGGTAAGAGCCTTTCAGAAAGAAGAGTGCGTCTGACGGCGGGACAGAAAAGAGGATTGAGTTATTTGTGCCCGGGTGATATGATAAAAGCAAGCCATAACAGAAAGAAGTGGTATCAATGACAAAACTCAACGAAGTGAAGCTCCATGCAGGGCCGGCAGACTGCGGCGTCTGCATGGAGTAATCATCGCCGCAGGATAAATAATGCCGGCTTTGCACCTTAGGATGATCATCTCAAGGAGGAAGCCAGCATGAAATATGTAAACGCAAAGAATCTTCTTCCCGATGGGCTGGTCAGGGAGCTTCAGAGCTATATCCAGGGGGGATATATTTATGTTCCCGCGGATGAGACCCGGCCAAAATCCTGGGGAGAGGTGTCCGGTTACCGGGAGGAGCTGCGCCGGCGGAATCGCCGAATCACCGAGGAGTACCGAAAGGGAGCTTCTGCGGAGGAACTGGCAGAAAAATTCTGCCTGTCCGTCCATGCAATCCGGAAAATTATTTATCAGAAATAAGGAGGAGGGGCCGCCAGGGGGCGGCCCCTGTTTTTGTGCGATACGCTCGGCAAGCGGCCGCCATGCTCGCATGGGCGGACATTTGCCGGGTAACGGACAGCGAACAGCTCTGCCGTGAGCCCGCCAGCCCGTATACCGATTGCTTCTGTACCGTTTGGTAGATAGAAAAGCCGCGGCGGCTGAGGTAGGATAGAGGAAAAGAAATACACGACAGGAGGAAGACGGCCATGTGCACCCGCTTTGTTTACCGCGGAAACGACGTGATTACGGGATTTAATTTTGACATTGACCCTGAGGTGTGGAATCACCGGATTATAAAGGAAAAGGACTGCTTTTATATCGGCATTCTCCGGCCGGACGGCGTGCGGCACTCCTACCACGGGGTTCACCGGAACGGAAACGCCGGCACGCTGCTGTATGTTCACGGCAATCCGGCGGGAGCCTGGGAAGACGGCAGCGGCTGTATGACCATTGCCGATCTGACGGAGGGATTTATCCGGGGCAGGATCAGCTTCGACCAGGCCCTGGATCTGGTGAGGACGAAGAAAATCGTCTACGCCCCGGACGCCACCATGCAGGCCATGCTGTCCGACCGGCTGGGACGGACTCTGATCGTGGAACCGGGAATCGGCTGGCGGGAGGATGGGGGAAAATATTCCCTGATCACCAACTATTCCGTTCTGGCTCCGGACAGCACCCGACCGTTTGTGTTACCTGGAGACGACCGGTATGAGAGGGCGGACCGTATGCTGAAAGAATACAGAGACCATTTTTCCGTCTCCGACGGCTTTTCTGTCCTTCGCAGAGTACGGCAGGAAGGCCCCTGGGCCACGAGAGTTTCCTTTGTCTTTTCTGTGAAGGAGCAGGCTGTCCGCTACGCAGAGAACAACGACTTTGACCACGTGGAAGTATATGAGTTTCCCGGGCCATTCAGTCCGGACAGATCGAGATGACGGAAGAGTAAAGCAGGCCGTCTGGCCGGGAGCAAATGGGGTTCCCGGCCGGGCGGCCTGTCCTGCATATGAAAATGAAGCTGTAAAGATCTGTTTTCTCAGGAAAGCATCATCCGGTCGTTGGCAAATGCCTGGCCGCTGGCCTCCTCAAATTTTACCAGAAGGTCGTCCACGGTCAGACGCTGTTTCTCCTCACCGCTCACGTCGTAGATGATGGTGCCGTGATCCATCATGATCAGGCGGTTGCCGATGGTCAGGGCGTCTTTCATGTTGTGGGTGACCATAAGGGCAGTCAGATGATGGCCTTCCACAATCTCTCTGGTCAGGCGCAGCACCTTGGCGGCAGTTGCCGGATCCAGGGCGGCGGTGTGCTCGTCTAAGAGAAGGAGCTTTGGCTTCTGCAGGGTGGCCATGAGCAGGGTGACGGCCTGGCGCTGTCCGCCGGAGAGCAGGCCCACCTTGTCGGAGAGGCGGGTCTCCAGGCCCAGTCCCAGGGTGGAGAGCTGTTCCCGGTACATGGACCGCTCCACGTCGTTTAACTGCCAGCCCAGCCCCCGGCGCATTCCCCGGCGTTTGGCCAGAGCCAGATTTTCCTCGATCTGCATTCCTGCGCAGGTGCCCTTCATGGGATCCTGAAATACACGTCCAATGTATCTGGCCCGCTTGTGTTCCGGCTGCAGGGTGACGTTGACTCCGTCTATGGTAATGGTTCCGCAGTCTACCGGATAGGTGCCGGCGATGGCGTTGAGCATGGTGGATTTTCCGGCCCCGTTTCCGCCGATGATGGTGACGAAATCCCCCTCGTTCAGCTTCAGGTTCAGATTATCCAGGGCCCGCTTTTCGTTGATGGTTCCTTTATTAAAAGTCTTGGAAACGTGTGTGATCTCGATCATTGTTCTCCTCCTTTGCTGCCCGCCTGTCCGCCGGCATTTTCCGCCGCCGAAGATCTGGATGAGGCGCCGGCCTGCTTTGCCAGCCGGTGCTCTTCCTCGTAGAGATCATTGGGGGAGTAGGATTTTTTCTGATTGTACCGGCCCATAGCCACGGGAATGGCCAGGGCAGCCGCCACCATGATGGCGGAGAGGAGCTTCATGTCGTTGGCGTCCATGCCGAACCGGAGCACCAGCGCCTGGATGATGAAATAGACGATGGAGCCCAGAATGGCAGAGAACAGTTTAAAGCCGAAATTTTTTACCAGACGGCCCAGAAGAACTTCGCCGATGACGATGGCCGCCAGTCCGATGACGATGGCGCCTCTGCCCATGTTGATGTCGGCGTATTTCTGCATCTGGGCGATCATGGCGCCGGAGAGGCCGATGAGGGCGTTGGAGAGCGCCAGGGCCAGCAGCTTGGTGTGGCCGGTGTTGACGCCCAGGGCCCGGATCATGTCCTCATTGTCTCCAGTGGCCCGCAGGGCGGAGCCGATCTCCGTGCCGAAAAACCAGTACAGGATCAGGATTACCAGAATCACCAGCAGGATTCCTACCAGCATGGAGGCCTGGGAGTTGGTGATGCCCAGCCAGTCGGTGAAGAAAGAGACGGTGGTGTCCGCCTTTAACAGAGGGTTGTTGGCCTTGCCGCCCATGATCCGCAGGTTTACGGACCACAGGCCGATCTGGGTCAGGATTCCCGCCAGAATGGCAGGAATCTCAAAGACGGTGTGGAGAATGCCGGTGACAGCCCCCGCCAGAAATCCGGCGCCCATGCCCATGAGGGTGGCGGGAACCGGCGGGATGCCGGCCAGAATGGCCACAGTGGTGACGCAGCCGCCCAGGGTAAAGCTGCCGTCCGCCGTCAGATCCGGGATATCCAGAAGTTTATAAGTGATGTATACGCCCAGCACCATGATGCCCCAGAGCACGCCCTGGGCCACCCCGCTCTGCAGGGATCCCATCAATCCGTTAATGTTCATTGCACTTTTCCAATCCTTCCAATTTCATATTTATCCGGGGTATGTCTGATTCCCTATTCCATTTCCAGGCCGGAGACATCCACGCCCAGCTCTGCGGCGGTATCCTCGTTGACCACCAGGCGGAGCTTGTCGGACGGATAGTATTCAATGGGCATGTCCGCCGGGGAAGTGCCTTCCGTGAGAATTTCCACGGCCATCTCTCCGGCTATGCGGCCCAGCTCCTCGTAGTCAATGGTGTAGGTAGCGAGTCCGCCGGCGGTGCACATGCCTTCCTCACCTACGATGGTGGGAAGCCCGTTGGCGTTGGCGATCATGGCCACTGTGGGCATGCCGGCAGCGATGATATTGTCTGTGGGGGTGTAGATCACATCCACATTGCCCACCATGGATTCCACTACGGTCTGTATGTCGTTGGAAGTGGCTACAGTATAATCCACGGCCGTCATTCCAGCCGCCTCACAGGCATCTCTTGCCATCTGGGCCTGAATCTCAGAGTTGGACTCCGCGGAACAGTAGAGGATTCCCACAGTCTGGGCGTCCGGGAAAATCTGCTTTAACAGGCCGATCTGATCGGCGACAGGAGTTAAGTCGGAGGAACCGGTTACGTTGCCGCCTGGCTGTTCGTTGGTGTCCACCAGTCCGGAAGCTGCCGGATCCGTCACCGCCGTGAGAACGATGGGAATGTCCTCTGTCTCGGCGGCGCAGGCCTGAGCTGCGGGAGTGGCGATGGCGAAGATCAGGTCATCCCCGTCGTTGACAAATTTCTGGGCGATGGTGGTGCAGGTGGGAGTGTCTCCCGCTGCGTTCTGGTCGTCCAGTTCATAGGAAATGCCGGAGGCGTCCAGGGCGGCGATAAAGCCGTCACGGCATTTGTCCAGGGCGTCGTGCTGTACGTACTGCAGAAGGCCGATGCGGTAGGTGGTGCCGTCAGAGGTTTCCCCTCCTTCGGAACCGTTCTCCGCCTCACCGGAAGAATCTGCGGCCTCGGTTTTCGCGGAGGTATCCGCTGCCGTTTCCGTGGAAGAAGAGCCGCAGCCGGCTGCAAAAGCCGCCATTATGGCCGCCACGGAGAGGGCGGCCGTCATTTTCATGTGTTTTTTCATAATAAATTCCCCTTTTCTGATATAGTCTGGTAGATAGTATCATATCATCGTCATGGACATGTGTCAACAGTTTAAACCGCAACGCTTTAACGCTTTTGTGTAATAAAATAAAAATGGGAGTCCGCTTTTCTTCCGGGGTGATCCATTGTATAATGAAAGGACATGGCGGAAGCGGGATGTGTGTCCGGAAGCGGGATGTGTCCGGAAACGGGATGCACCCGGAAAGCTGGATGCGCCCCGAAAACAGAATAAGCCTTCCCCAGAAATGAGAAAAACGGAAGAGGATGATACAGAAATGAAGAAACCAAGGATAGGCATAGCTGCCAATATGGAGATAGTGGAAACCGGCATTCTGCCGGGGATTTACCGGTCTTACGTCAATGAAGATTACATTGTGAGCCTGGAAAAGGCGGGCTGCGTCCCGGTTATGCTGCCTCCTGTGACGGGGGAGGAGAATGTGAAAAGCCAGGTGGAGTGCATGGACGGCGTGGTGCTGTCCGGGGGATACGACATTGATCCTGTTCTCTACGGGGAGCAGCCTCTGCCGCGGCTGGGCTATGTGATGTCGGAGGTGGACCGGTTTTACATGGAGGTGATCCGGGCCGCCGATGAGCTGGGAAAGCCGGTTCTGGGAATCTGCAAGGGAATTCAGGCATTAAATGTGGCGTTTGGAGGAACACTCTATCAGGATCTGGAAAGCCAGAAGCCGGGAGTGATCAAACATGTGCAGCAGGCGCCCCGGAGCAACGGGTCTCACGAGATTTCTGTGAAACCGGACAGCTTTATAGGCAGCGTCCTGCCGGAACGCCACATGGTCAATTCTTTCCATCACCAGGCGGTCCGAAAAGCGGCGGAAGGGTTCCGGGTGACAGCCGTGGCCGGCGACGGCACGGTGGAGTGCATAGAGAGGCAGGAGGGAACATTCATGTGCGGCGTGCAGTGGCATCCGGAGATGATGGCGGCCTGCGGAGATGAAAAAATGCTGGAGATTTTTCGGAAATTCGGAGAAATCTGCGGGAAATAGGATAAGACAGCGCCCTGAGATTGAGGGGAAAGGAGATTTCCCGTCTGCAGTGCCTGGAAACCCGCGCATAATTCTTGACAATTTTGCCTTTCATATGATATATAGTAATTTAGACATGTGATATGAGTTTTCGACAGAGTATCCATGCAAATATTTCTAAGACCACCCGGAAACGGGTCAAGGCCATACGGACAGCCGGGTCAACTGCCGAGCGGCAACGGAAGGTTGCCATTATTGATTGAGTTAAAAGCTCAATTTTATAAGTTGGTTACTTTACAACCGGTGCGTGGATACGTACATCAACTTGTAAAACGGTCAATAAGAGTAGGAAAAGTGGTATTTGCTATACAGACTCTGTATCGAAAACAGGAAGCGGAAGGAAAGGAAATCGCCCCACAGACAGGGGAGAGACGGCTTGCCCCATCCACGCCCGCAGACTGCGGATATTCGGTTTTTGACGGTGATTACAGGTAATGTGTACTGATGTGCGCATTACCTTTTTTATTTCACAGGAAAGGGGATTATTTTTATGGGAGACAAGCTGCGGCTGTACGGCTTCAACAACCTGACAAAAGCCCTGAGCTTTAACATCTATGATGTGTGTTACGCAAAAACAGCAAGAGAACAGAAAGATTACATTGCCTATATCGATTCCCAGTACAATTCCGAGCGTCTGACCAATATCCTGACGACGCTCACCGACATGATCGGCGCCAAGGTGCTCAACATCTCCTGTCAGGATTATGAGCCCCAGGGGGCGTCGGTGACCATTCTCATCGCAGAAGGATCCATGATTCCGGCGGGCAAGACCCAGCTGGCCCATCTGGACAAGAGCCATGTGACGGTCCACACCTACCCGGAGTATCATCCGGAGACATTCCTGGCCACGTTCCGGGTGGATATTGACGTGGCCACCTGCGGAGAGATCACGCCCCTTTCTACCCTGGACTATCTGATCTCTTCCTTTGACTCGGATATCATTACCATGGACTACCGGGTGCGGGGATTTACCAGGGACGTGGACGGAAAGAAGCTGTTTATGGACCACCGGGTGACGTCCATCCAGGATTACATTTCCCCGGATATTCTGAAGCGGTACGATGCGGCGGATATCAATGTCTACGCTGCCAATCTGTTCCACACCAGAATGATGATCAAGGAGATCGACCTGCAGAATTATCTGTTTAAAACGGATGTGTATGAGCTTCCGCCTCAGACGCGTCTGGAGATCATGAACAACCTGCGCCGGGAAATGATCGAGATTTTCAGCGGATGCAATATCTACTAGATTTTGGCGGAAGCGGGACTTAAAAGTTCCGGGAAAACGGAACCTGCAGGTTTCGCGGACGCATAGCTTACAGGAGGAAAAGCAATGGAGCCATTGAATCAGGAGAGGGCGCCCATCTACGAGGCGCTGGAAAAATTTGGAAAAATGAGGGTGGTTCCCTTTGATGTGCCCGGGCACAAGAGAGGCCGGGGCAATCCGGAGCTGACCAGGCTTCTGGGGGAGAGATGCGTGTCCATGGATGTCAATTCCATGAAACCTCTGGACAACCTCTGCCACCCGGTTTCCGTGATCCGGGAGGCGGAGATGCTGGCGGCTCAGGCATTCGGTGCGGCCCACGCCTTTCTCATGGTGGGCGGAACCACGTCGGCGGTGCAGAGCATGATACTGACGGTGGCAAAACGGGGAGAGAAGATTATTCTTCCCAGAAATGTGCACCGCAGCGTCATGGGGGCCATGGTGCTGTGCGGTGCAGTGCCGGTGTATGTGAACCCGGAGTGCGACCATCGGCTGGGAATTCCCCTGGGAATGAGCGTGGAGGCTGTGAAAAAGGCGGTGGAGGAAAATCCCGACGCCAAGGCCATTCTGGTCAATAATCCCACCTACTACGGCATCTGTTCTGATCTGCGCTCCATCGTGGAGATCGCCCACAGTCACGGAATGCTGTGTCTGGCGGATGAGGCCCATGGAACTCATTTTTATTTCAGCGATGAGCTTCCCGTCTCAGCCATGGCGGCGGGGGCTGACATGGCCGCCGTGTCCATGCACAAGTCCGGCGGCAGCCTGACCCAGAGTTCCCTGCTCCTTACGGGACCGGCCATGCACGAAGGATATGTGCGCCAGATCATCAACCTGACTCAGACCACCAGCGGCTCCTACCTGCTCCTCTCCAGTCTGGATATTTCCAGGAGAAATCTGGCTCTGCGGGGAGAGGAGGCCTTTAAGCGTGTGGCCGGCCTGGCCCGGTATGCCAGAAAAGAGATCAACCTGATCGACGGCTACTATGCCTACTCCAAGGAGCTGATCAACGGGGACAGCATTTTTGACTTTGACGAGACAAAGCTGTCGGTGAACACCCTGGAGGTGGGTCTGGCGGGCATTGAGGTTTACGACCTGCTCCGGGATGAGTACGACATTCAGATTGAGTTCGGAGACCTGGGAAATATTCTGGCCTATCTCTCCATCGGCGACCGGCCCAGGGATATCGAGCGGCTGGTGAGCGCCCTGGCGGAGATTCAGCGGCGGTTTGCGAAGGATCCGGCGGGCCTGATGAAGCAGGAGTACATCGACCCGGAGGTGGCGGTATCGCCCCAGGAGGCGTTTTACGCCGACAAGGAGTCTCTTCCCATTATGGAGACGGACGGGCGGATCTGCAGCGAGTTTGTCATGTGCTATCCCCCTGGAATCCCCATTCTGGCTCCGGGAGAGCGGATTACGAGAGATATTCTGAATTATATACAGTATGCAAAGGAAAAGGGCTGTTCCATGACCGGTCCCGAGGATCCGGC
>DXBC01000167.1 GCA_019116745.1 Candidatus Lachnoclostridium stercorigallinarum | reverse complement strand
AGCGGCGTAAGCACCGCCAGAACACCGAAGATCCACTTGTAGCTTAAGCCTGCCGCAAAAATCATGGCGGCAAACATCATGATGATAATCAAGCTGGTGGAAAGGTTCGGCTCTGCCAGGATTAAGAGAATGGGTACGCCGAAAAGCACGGCAGCCATCCCCAGAACCGGGAGCCGGTTAATCTGCTCCTGGTATTTGTCAAAAAACCAGGCAAAAAAGATAATCAGCCCGATTTTGGTAAACTCGGAGGGCTGTACCTGGCCGATTACCGGCAGAACCACCCATCTGGTGGCCCCGCCCCGCAGCACGCCGTTCATCAGCACCCAGGCCAGAAGTCCCACGCATCCCAGATAAATCACAACGGAAAAATTTAAAATCCGGTGATAATCAATCAGGGAAAGGATCAGGGCAGCCAATGTGCCCACGCCGATTCCCGCCATCTGACGGATAACCCGGGAGTCCTCCATGGAGCCGGCGGCAGCGCTGCGGATGACCAGTACGCCGATCACACATAAAGCCAGTACATAAATCAACAGCCGTATATTAAAATTTCGTAGCTTGTAATCAAACAGCATATTCAACAGATCCCCTTATTCGGTATGTCTAAAATCGGAAATGCGGCGTAAAGGGCTGTCTGCGGGCGGCCATTTACAATTCGAATCTCAATGCCCTCCCGGTCAATCGTCATGTATTTCGATATGACACGAATCATGTCATCTTTCATCCTGTCAATCAATTCCGGTGAACAATCCACCTTGTCCGTCACCAGGACCACTTTAAGCCGTTTTTTGGCCAGGCTTCCGGAATGGTTTCTGGTGATGCCCTGAAATACATGCCAAACCATTTGATTCCTCCCTAAGCTTTTCGCAGAATTCTGGACAGCCGCGTGATAAACTTCGGCTGCACATCCAGGCTCAGGAAAGGGATCTGCTCCCCCATAATGCGCCGGCAGATATTCAAAAATGCCTGCCCTGCAAGGGAACCCATTCCCACCAGAGGTTCACCCTGATTGGTGGATATGACGATGGATTCATCATCCGGCACAACGCCGATCACATTCACCGCAAGAATGTCCATCACATCTTCCATGGACATCATATCCCCCCGGCGGACCATATCCATGCGGATACGGTTTACTATCAAATCAATCATGCCCATATCGGCAGCTTCCAGCAGGCCGATGATACGGTCCGCGTCCCGGATAGCCGATACTTCCGGCGTGGTTACCACCAGCGCACGGTCAGCTCCGGCTATGGCGTTCTGGAAACCCCTTTCAATACCGGCAGGACAATCCAACAGTATGTAATCAAATTCATCCCGAAGATCGTCCACCAGCTTTTTCATCTGCTCCGGGCTGACCGCAGTCTTGTCCCTGGTCTGAGCAGATGGAAGCAAATACAGGTTCGGATATCTTTTGTCTCTTATGAGGGCCTGCTTCATTCTGCAGTTCCCTTCTACCACATCCACCAGATTATAAACAATCCGGTTTTCCAGTCCCATAACCACATCCAGGTTGCGCAGACCGATATCGGTATCAATGAGAACGGTGCGCTTTCCCAGAATGGCAAGTCCGGTTCCGATATTGGCAGAAGTAGTGGTCTTGCCGACGCCTCCTTTTCCGGAAGTAATAACAATGACTTCACTCATAATTATATCCTCCTGCGAAAAATTCTATTTTATTGTACAACAAATCCGAATGCATTTCCAGTATTTAATTAAAATTTAGCAGATTCAAGAAATTTTTTTTCATAGGCCGGGTGCGGATCGCCTGATCCTCCACCGCAGCAATCATCGGTCCCCTTCCTAAACGCCGCCCTTTCTCTCCGATGCGGCTGGATATATCGCCGATCCGGATCTGGACCGGCGCCATGTCAAGAGCCACTACCACAGCTTCCTGGTTTCCTGCAGCGCCGGCAAAAACAGAGCCCTTCAGTTCGCCAAGAATCACCACATTTCCTTTTGCAATGATCCTGGCTCCGTGGTGAACGTCTCCGATCACCACAACGCTGCTCTCCGATTCCAGACAGTCTCCGCGGTTTAAATCTCCCTTGTAAAACTGGCCGGTCTGAGCGCTCAGTTCCATTAATTTTTCATTCAGCGCTTTCTCGCACCGACGGATCCGTTCCCCGTCCTGGTCGATCAGGCAGAGGATCTCCACCTGGGAGCTGCCTGTAATGGCATTCACCACCTGGTATTCCTCCGCCGCAGAAAGCTTCCTTCCCTCGATGGTCAGGGCCATCTGAACGGAGCCCCAGAATTTGGCGCTCTCCCGAAACTTTTTCTCCACATCCTCCAGGACCTGTTCAAAAGGCGCCTGGGGATCCAGATACACACTCATGCCGGAACGGTTTCCCTTAATCACCACTGTACTGCGCATACAACATCACCTCAGCCCCTACATTCTTTCTTAATCCCCGATGGTTACGTTGGAAGCGCCGATGGCTCCCGAATCCAGGATTTCATCTAAAGTGGTATATCCATAATACAGTTCGTATACGTGCTTGGCCAGAGTCGCCGCGTTAGAAGAAGAATATCCGTAAGGAATATTTACCGTAACGGCAATCTCCGGACTGGTGTAAGGCCCGTAAGAAATAAACCATGCATGATTTCCTCTGGTGGCAGACTCCTCGGCCGTACCGGTTTTGCCGGCAATTTCAATAGGAAGGTCCCGGAAAATTCTTGCTGCGGATCCGTTTGCAATTACACCTCGCATGCCTTGCGCCACCGCATCCCAAGTGGAATCCTGGATCTCGATCTGGGAGCTGATTTCCGGTGTAAAATCATTGATGAGATTTCCGTCAGAGTCGGTTACCTTGTCCAACAGGCTCAGTTCAAATACCGTGCCCCGATTGGCAAGGGCCGCTACGTACCGGGACAGCTGCACATTAGTAAAGCTGTTGGTACCCTGTCCTATGGCGGAACGTTCCGGGTCGATGTCTGAAATCTGCGGGTCACGCTCGGTAATTTCCACACCGGAATCATGATCCAGACCGAACATGGATGCGTATTTATTCAGGATGGAAAGTCCCTTTTCCGTATTATAAACACCATTTTCATCCATGGAAAGCCGATGGGCTACTTCATTTATAAAGACGTTGCAGGAATTCTGCAGAGCGCCGACTACGTCAAGGGGGCCATGGCGGCCGGGATAGATCCAGCATCGGATGGGCTGAGCCACATCGGTGTAAACGCCGGTACAATTTATGGTTTCGCCCAAACTGATCACGCCCTCTTCTAGGCCGGCAATGGCCGTAATGGGCTTAAAGGTAGAACCCGGCGCCTTCTGGGCCTGTGTGGCATTATTGTAAAGAGGCTGGGACAGGTCATTGCGGAGTTTGGAGAAGTACGCCGCATCCACCGTGCCGGACATCATGTTGTTGTCATAGCTGGGATAAGTAACCAGTGCCCGCACCTCGCCGGTATTTACATCGGTAACCACGCATGCGCCGCTGCAGGGATCCAGGGCCAGCTGGGCCGGCGTAATCTGAATCTTAGAGATCTTGTCCACCAGGAACGTATAGGCATAAGCCTCACCGTTCGCCTGAAGGGCTGCGATCTGATCCGGTTCATCCGGCAGAACTCCCTGATCATAGAGAGCCAGACAGAGCTGCTTTCCGGTGATCACATTATCGTTAATCAGGAAGCGGTAGATCAGCTTGGTAAAACTGGTGTCATTCATCAGCTGCTCCAGACAGTAATCCACCAGCTGATTGTAAATATCATCGGCGCTGGAATATTTGCTGTCTGCATTAAGCTTTGTGGTATCAACCCAGCTGTCTGCAATTCCTGCATAAAGGTAATCGCGCAGACTGATCTCGTCGGCTCTCCAGTCCAGATAGGCCTGACTGGATGTGTCGATCTTCTTTTCGTCAATTATCCCCACTTCGGAAGAAGACAGATAATTATAGATATAGACCATATAATTGGCCATATCCTGAGACAAATCTTTCATCAGAGTGGCATTTTCGCTCATCAGTTCCGACCGCAGCTGTGCCATGATCCGATCCCTGGAGGACTCGAATGTGCTCTGGATCTGTCTTTCCGTGGCGGATGCATCCTCCGCCTGAAATTCGCTGAGAGAAAGCACGTTATTATTGATCAGCTGATAATAGGCATCTTTAATGGGAATCTTCAGGCTGCTGGCCTCTGTATTTTCTGTGTTAGGATTATCTTCCGGCACCAGCTTAGACACCAGGATACCTGCCAGCTGCTGTTCAATCAGGTGATAAATTCCCTTCTGGAGATCGCTGTCCACCGTCAGATATACGTCATTTCCCGCTACAGCGTCCACACTCTCCAATTCCTCCTGAACAC
>DXBC01000166.1 GCA_019116745.1 Candidatus Lachnoclostridium stercorigallinarum | reverse complement strand
CCAAGATCTTACCCAGCCGGTCTACAACCACCTTCTCTGAGCCGTCCGTTCCCTGAAGCTGGGTTTCCATAAGCTGCTCCACGCCAGTTTTACCGATAATGTCATCTGTAGAGTAATCATCGTTCTCCTTTTCACATTTTCTCATTTTTTGCCCGGGCATTATCTGTTCTTTCACAGAAAACCGCGTCTTTTCTGCGTTTCAGAACGTTCTGCATCAATTCTCTTGTGCATCTGCCGTTCTCTATCGTTAAATTACTCTTAATTTTATTAAATGTCAATAAATCTGTTCAATAAAATTAAACATTGTTGAATATGATTAATTTGCAGGGTTTCTTTTGTGCATAATGACAAAAAATCCTCCGGAGACCTGAACATGTTCAGAATCTCCGAAGGATTTTTTCTGCGATTTTCCCTGATAATCTTTTCAAACGTTTTTCAGAAGCTGGGCGGCGTAATGGCAAAAATCACCGTCGCCACTTCATCATGCTTATTTTCCCAGAGGTGCTTCACTCCCGGCGGTATTCTCACGCAGTCCCCGTCTGAGAGGGAAAAACTCTTCTCCTCCAGGCGGATGGTCGCTTTTCCGCTGACCACATAAGCCACTTCCTCACCCACGTGGGACTTTGGAACCGTGCTGGTGACCGACCGGGCCGGAATTTCCATGAGGCACATTTCAATGTCTCCGCTTAAGTCCGGCGTCAGCAAATCGTAGATCACGCCGTCTTCTATACTTCCCAGCTTGACATAGTTTCCCTTCCGCACAATCAGATCTTCCGACACGGAATTGCCCTGAAAAAACTTAAACATAGGCACTTCCAGCGCCGCAGCGATGGCTTTTAATGTATTGATGGACGGATTCGCCGTATTATTTTCAATCTGGCTTAACATGGACGGAGTCAGATCCGCCCGGCTTGCCAGCTCGCGAAGGCTGTACTGCCTCATATTCCGAAATTCCTGCACCTTCGCTCCTAAATTGATTTCTTCCATTCGCTCTCTCATCTCCCTGCTGTCGTCTTTATTCTGTCCATCATTTTAACAGGTTTCCGTCCCCTGCGCAAGAATCTTTCCCTGCTTTCCGAAAACAGGTTTTCTCCTGTCCGCAGCAGCGCCTCTTTTTCTCCGGCCGGATCAGCCGGCGATGTTCGTCACCTCATATCCGGCGTCCACCACAGCGGCCTTTAACATCTCGTCTGTCACCGTCTCCGGTACGCAGACCACCGCTTTCTTGTCTTCCAGAGTCACTTTCACGTCCGTGGCTCCTTCAATTCCCTCCAGAGCCTTCGTCACGTGCTTTACGCAGTTCTGACACATCATTCCTTCTACCGTAAGTTCTTTTTTCATCATCATACCTCCATGATCTTTATTTGTATTAAACGGCTGCTCCTCTCTCTCTTCAGATGGGGAAGACGCCGCCGTTGTGTGCACAACCGGCTCTGTGACCGCAGCTGCCGGAGCGGAAACCGCCGCCGTGCCGTGCTTCGGCTTAAAGAAGCGCAGGCGCAGGGCATTGCTGACCACAAATACGGAGCTGAAGCTCATGGCCAGGGCCGCCACCATGGGATTCATTTTCAGGTCGAAAGCCGTATAAAAGCATCCCGCTGCCACCGGGATACAGATGGCATTATAGAAAAAGGCCCAGAACAGATTTTCTTTAATGTTGCGGATGGTGGCCTTGCTCAGCTCAATGGCCCCCGCCACATCCAGAAGATCATTCTTCATCAGCACAATATCCGCAGATTCCATGGCCACATCCGTACCGGCGCCGATGGCAATTCCCACATCTGCCCTTGCCAGAGCCGGGGCGTCATTGATGCCGTCGCCCACCATGGCCACCTTTCGTCCGCCCTCCTGGATCCGTCGAATCTCTCTCTCCTTATCCTGGGGCAGTACCTCTGCAATCACCCGGTCCACTCCTACCTGACGGCGAATGGCCTCAGCCGTCTTTGCGTGATCTCCGGTGAGCATAACCACCTCAATGCCCATCTGCTTCAGTTCCTGAATCGCCTCCCGGCTGGTAGGCTTCACCACGTCTGCCACGGCGATCATTCCCATAAGAACTCTGTTTCTGGCAAAAAACAGCGGCGTTTTGCCCTCCGATGCCAGCTGGTCCTGCAGACGGTCCATATCCTCATTATACACGGAAAATGCCTGCATCATTTTCTGATTTCCGGCCAGACACTCCGCGCCGTCAATCTCTCCCCTGATACCCTGTCCGGGGATCTGCTCAAAATTCCGGACCGGAAGATAGGACATCCGCCTCCGCTCCGCCTCCGTCACAATGGCGTGAGCCAGGGGATGTTCCGAAAGTTTTTCCAGAGAAGCGGCTATCTGAAGAAACTCTGTCTGATCCACGCCCTCCGGACAGGCAATGTCTGTCACCATGGGCTGACCCTGAGTGATGGTACCCGTCTTATCCATTACTACCGTCTGAATAGAGTGGACCGTCTCCAGAGCTTCTGCGGACTTGATCAGGATGCCGTTGGAGGCTCCCCGCCCCGTTCCCACCATAATGGCCGTAGGCGTGGCCAGTCCCAGGGCACAGGGACAGGACACCACCAGCACCGATACGGCGATGGTCAGGGCAAACTCAAAGGTCGCCCCCATAAACAGCCACACAATGGCCGAGATCACAGCAATGGTAATCACCACCGGCACAAACACGCCGGCCACCCGGTCCGCCAGCTTGGCGATGGGCGCCTTGGAGCTGGTAGCCTCATCCACAAGGCGGATGATCTGGGCCAGAGCCGTGTCATCTCCCACCTTTGTGGCTCTCATCTTAAAGTAACCGCTCTTGTTGACAGTGGCCCCGATCACCCGGTCCCCAGCCTCCTTATCCACAGGGATACTCTCTCCCGTGATCGCTGACTCATCGACAGATCCGTTTCCCTCCAGCAGCACTCCATCCACGGGAACCGCTTCTCCGGCCTTCACAATCAGAATATCTCCCATTTCCAGTTCTTCCACCGGAACCACCGATTCCACGCCGTCCCGAACCACCGTGGCCGTCTTCGGAGCCAGGTTCAGCAGCTTGTTGATCGCATCGGAAGTCCTTCCCTTTGCCCTGGCCTCAAAAAACTTGCCCAGGGTAATCAGGGTCAGGATCGTACCCGCTCCCTCAAAATAGAGATCGTGGGAAAACTGACTTACCATGGCCAGATCTCCGTGGCCGAAGCCGTAGGCGATCTTATAAAGGGCGTAAATTCCGTAAACCAGAGATGCCCCGGACCCCAGAGCAATCAGGGAATCCATGTTGGGGGCGCCATGAATCAGCGTCTTAAAGCCGTTGCGATAGTATTTGGAATTGATAAACGCCACCGGCAGCAGCAGCAGAAACAAAGTCAGGGCGTAAATCATGGAATTTTCCGTGCCCAGGAAAATTCCCGGCAGCGGCCATCCCATCATATGGCCCATGGAAATATAGAACAGCGGAACTGTGAACACAAAGGACCAGATTACCCGCCGTTTCATGGACTCGTACTCCTTTTTCGCAGCGTTTACCGGCGAATTCTGCTGCTTTGCCGCCGTCCGCTGCCCTTCTTTTGTCTGAAGCGCCGCCCCATAGCCGGCTTTTTCCACAGCCTGCACGATCTGAGCGCCGCTTAACGTATGGTCATCATAGTTTACCACCATGCTGTTTTTCAGAAGATTGACCGAGCACTGCTCCATCCCGGGAAGGGCAGACACAGCCTTCTCCACACGAGAGGAACAGGCGGCACAGCTCATTCCGGTAATATCGTATTTCTCCTGCATAATCATTCTCCTCTCTCACCCATGCCTATACCCCGTATGGGTGTCTTACGAGTCATATTATAGCGGAGATTTTTTGTTTTGTATAGCCTTTTTTTGAAATATTTTTTATTTTCCGGAAATACCAGCCCTATGAAAGCAAAGTATTTTCTAACGCAGTCAGAATATCTCCGATGTCTCCGTTCACACAGATGGATTTTTTTCTGATCTCATCAGGTGCATACGCTTCACCATAATTCAGGCAGGCATAAATCGCGTCCGGCCAATCATGTGTCATCCGCCAGAAACTGTACTTTACTATGGTTGGCGTATTGTGGCCAACGGCCAGTTCCAAAAACAGCACCTTCCGGTTTTGATGCCGCCGCAGAAAGTCCTCGTACCGGGCAGCGGCCTGGTGCCACCCTGCATCCTCCACAAAGGTATCGTCAGCCCGCAGATTCATCGTCATAGGTTTATGACAATGGGGACAATATGGAATCAGTTCCGAAGGAACTTCCATCTTCAGCTTTGTCCCATCCGGCACATAGAGAGCGCCGTTTTCTGCAAAGCCAAAGCCCTGGGCTGCCGCCATTTTGCGAACAGCCGCCTCATTATCATAGGTTTGGTTATGGCAAGGTACGCTGCACTGCCACAGGCCATAGTCCCCCTGGGTATAAAACAGCCAGTGCCTGTCAAACCCGGCCTTCTGGAACTGGTGATCCACGTTGGTGGTCAGCACGAAATAGTCTTTGTGCTGCACCAGCTTCAAAAGGTCACTGTACACCGGCTTCGGCGCATCCATATAGCGATTGATATAGATGTACCGGCTCCAGTATGCCCAATGTTCTTCCAGACTGCTGAAGGGATAAAAGCCGCCGGAATACATATCCTGGATGGGATACTTTTCCGCAAAGTCCCGGAAATACTTATTAAACCGCTCACCTGAATAGCTAAACCCGGCAGAAGCGGAAAGGCCAGCGCCAGCGCCGATAATGACGGCATCTGCGCCGTTTAATGCTTCTTGCAATTTATGAATGCCATCCGGTGTATCATTCGGCCTGCGAATCTTCCATCCAAACATTACGCGCACCGCCTTTCCTCATATTTTCTTATGCTGCTGACATGCAAACCATCTGCGCTCTGTCGTTTAACCGTGTTTTTTCTAACCTTCTGCAGCGCCTCTCTGAACTGCCGGATATGATTATCCCAGGAGTTCCCGGTAAATGTCATAGTCTTCCTCTTTAAAAACATTAAATACCACCTTCTTTATGCGCGTGTCCCTGTTCAGATAATCCATGACGGTCCGCACTGCAATTTCCGCCGCTTTCTTCCGTGGGAAATGAAATTCTCCCGTGGAAATACAGCAGAAGGCAACGCTTTTCAGCCCGCTTTCCGCCGCCAGATCCAAACAGGACCGGTAGCAGTCCGCCAGCTGCCTGCAGTGTCTGTCCGTCAGACGTCCCGACACGATGGGGCCGACTGTGTGAAGTACATAACAGGCAGGCAGATTATACCCCGGCGTGATTTTGGCTCTCCCCGTGGGTTCTTCATACCCCTGTTCCCTCATAATCTCATCACAGGTCAGACGGAGCTGTATGCCGCTTACGCTGTGGATAATGTTGTCCACACAAGAGTGACACGGCACAAAACATCCCCTGAGCGCGCTGTTTGCCGCATTTACAATGGCATCGATTTTCAGCGTGGTAATATCTCCCCGCCACAGCACCAGGCGGCTGTCCAACGGCGACACCGGCAGGGACGCGCTGTCCGTAATCCCTTTTGCCTCTGTCTCCTCCCTCAAATATTCATCCTGAATTTCAAGAAACTCCCCGCTTATGGGACGGGGAGGCCGTATATTCATCAGGCTGCGAAGCAGCCGTTTCTGCTCATCCTCACCGTGAGGAATCCTGATATTGCTGTACTGCGGATGTTCTGACAGCAGTTCCCTGATCAGATATTCTCGTCTTTCCTTCTGTGTCACCTTTATCTCTCCTTCCTTATCCCTACTATATCCCCTCTCACCGGAAAGGTAAAGTACGCACAATTTGGTGTCCTGGTTACCGGAAGGAAACCAACGCCGGCTTCTCCGGAAGAAATCGTTCACCTGTCAAAAATATTTCATATATCGGAAATATTTCAAATATCAGAGATATTTCATATTCTTCTGAATTTTCCCCAGGAGATTTAAAAGCACGCGGATCTCCTCCTGCGACATTCCCGCCACGATCAGCTTCTCCGTCTTTTCAATCTTCTCCTGATTTTCCCTGCAGATGGCCTCCGCCTTTTCCGTCAGGTGGATCTCCTTGCTGCGCCTGTCCTCCTGACTGGGAATCCGCACAATGAGTTTTTTTCGTTCCATAGCCTTGAGGATTTCCGTAGCCGTGGAACGCCGGATCTTAAACATGGCCTCAATATCCTTCTGAAACACTTTCTCTTCCCGGTGCTTCCAGATATAAGACAGAAACCACTGCTGCATACTGGTGGGGCTATCCGCTCCATACCTGTCCTCCCACCCGTCCTGAAACGCCAGGCGGCGCAGAGCATTGGCCGTTCCCACCAGCTCCATGCCTACCATCTTCTCCCGCATATTTTCTCCCCCTCTTCCGCTGATTTTGAGGCGAAAATATCACACTTTCTTCCCTTTGTCAACGGCATTCCCGCTGTCCATCCTCCCGGGATTTTCCCTCTCCCGGAGATTATTTTTTTATTGCCGTGCCGCCGAACACTGCTGACATTTCCATATGATCCAGAGCCTCGTCCAGGGCTTTCACCTCTTCTGCCGTGAGCTTCACTGCGGCAGCTCCTGCATTTTCCGCCATGCGTTCCTCCCTGCGGGTTCCGGGGATGGGTACGATCCAGGCGTGTCTGCACAGCATCCAGGCCAGGGAGATCTGAGCCGGCGTAGCCTGTTTTTCCTCCGCCATTTTCCGCAGCAGCTCCAGAAGCTTCTGGTTCTGATCCACCGCCTCGTCGGTAAACTGGGGCATGGACGCCCGGTAATCATATTTGCTGTCAAAATGCTCTCCCTTTCCGTACCGGCCGGTGAGAAAGCCGTTGGCCATGGGGGAGAAGGCCACCAGGCCCACACCCAGTTCCTCCAGAACGGGGAACAGAACTTCATAGTGGCGGGCCATCATGGAATACCGGTTCTGAACAGCCGTCACCGGGCAGACACTGTGAGCCCGGCGCAGATAGTCCTCGTTGGCCTCCGAAATTCCCCAGTGAGTGATTTTTCCCTCCCGGATCAGATCCGCCATCACTCCGGCTACTTCCTCCGGACCCACCTCCGGGTCGATCCTGTGCTGGAAATACAAATCGATGTGATCCGTTCCCAGCCGTGAAAGGGAGCCGTCCACCGCTTTCCGGATAGTCGCCGGCCTGGAATCGGGAATCAGCGGATAGGGGACCTTTCCGCTCTCCATATCAAATTTCAGCCCGAATTTGGTGGCGATCACCACGCGATTTCTGTATGGAGCCAGTGCTCTTCCCACCAGCTCCTCGTTGATGTGGGGATCCTCCGGCGTCCCGTAAACCTCCGCCGTATCGAAAAATGTGTATCCCATCTCTGCCGCCCGTCCCAGAAGACGCACCGCCTCATGCTCCTCCACAGGGGCGCCGTAGGCATGGGAAAATCCCATGCAGCCCAGTCCCACTGCAGACACGGTCAGATCCCTGCCCAGTACTCTCGTTTCCATATGATTCCTCCTCAAATAGATTTTGTTTTCCGGTTCCGCACTCATTATAGACAAATCGGGACCTCCGCAGAAGTCCCGTTTTGTTTTCCAGTATTAACTTAAACATTCATACTCCCGGAAAATCCGGGACATTTCCGGTTGGAACCGGAAGCTGTCCCTCACTTGACCCGCCAGGTCAGACAAACTGCTCAGGTCACCCGAACCGTTCAAAAAATCCCTCCGGAATTTCCATGGAAACCTCGTAGCTGGTTCCCTTTTTGGGATCCCCTCCCCGGTATTTCACCCAGCCGGGGAAACGGGCCATGGGCATCTCGCCCCCTACGGCCTCCACAAAGCCGTAAAGAGTTCCCGACGGATACTCCCCTTTCGTACACCAGCGGTCCAGCCAGTCCAGATAGTCCATACGGATTCCGCTGCAGTGGGTGGCCGCCGGCATAACATAGAACCGGACAAAATCGTCCACACAGGACTGGCCGTATTTTTTCACCCAGTCTCCGTACCGGGCAGCGATCTGCCACGGGCTGATTGACATATCATTCCAGCTGGTAAACAGGATCATCCGGCCTCCATGGCCTATAAAGTCATCAAAATCCGGCCGGATGTCATACCGTTTGGACGCCTCCGTCAGCATCTCCAGCAGCTTTTCGTCCGGCCGGCGGTAGTCGTGGCCGATCAGCTTCCAGTTTCTGTCTCCTGTGATAAAATATTTGAACACTCCGTCCGCCCTGTCTCCGTGGTGCACATTATACCGGGTGTCCAGCGGTTCCCTGGGCACCGGATCCGGTCCCAGATCCATCAGCCCTCCTTCCAGCGCGCAGCAGCCCCGGTACCGGCTTCCCCGTCCTCCCAGAAGGTAGTCCAGATCAAAGCCGTCCTCATACACAGATATGGTGTCCATCTGGGCCTGAGTGAGACCGTATTTTTCCCGGATTTCCTCCATAAAAGAATCCCGGTCCATGCGGGCTGCGTAGATGTTGGAAATGACTCCGTCCTCAATGCCGTCCAGTCCGTCATAGCGGCGGACCGCATCACGCTGAATGGCAGCCACTGTCTCTTCATCGATGAAGCCGTCAGAAGCGGGGTGGGAGACAGGGTCATAGCTGTCATACACCGCCTTTGACAGAAGCGCTCCCCACATCCTCAGAAACACGAAATCATATACCGGGTCGGCGCAGAAAATCCCGTCATAGTCCTTTCCATAGGACGTGGCGCACTCCAGGGCCTCTCTGCCTCCCGCCGACCCCCCTGCAAAATACACTTTCTCCGCATCTCGCCCGTAGCACAGTTTTACCACAAAACGCATCACATCCAGAGCTTTGATCAGATGGCTGCGGATATAATTCTGAAGAGCTTCCCCGTTGGCTGCAAATTCCGCAGACATGGGATCGTCGGACTGATGCCCGGAATCATCGCCGAACACCACATAGCCCTTCTCCACAGGGCAGCACCGGGAGAGCAGCATTTCCCCTTCCAGATCCGGAATCCTGCCGTTGTTGGCGCCTCCGCCGATCTGAAGGCTTCTCCCGTTCCAGCAAAAAGGGAGCAGGAGCTTCCACCGGATCTCAGGCGCTTCCGGATCCTTCGGGCCAACGCTTCCCGTCACCTCAAGATAAGGTGTTTTCCCATCGTGCTGCGACAGCTTTTCTTTCACACTTTCGATCAGCCCTCCGCTGTTGTCCTCCCGGATGTTCTCCCGGGAAATCACCGTTTTTTCCAGCCCCGGAATCCTCTCCCGAAGCAGAGTCGCCCACCCGGATTTTTCCCGTTGAAAGTTGGTCTCGTCATATTGTTTCATTGCTCACTCCTCCTGTCCTCCCGGACAGGTTTTTATTTCCATAAATTTTCTTCGTTATATCAATCATGTACTGAATAGGATTGGAAATATATCCGCCGATCCGGGTGAGAATGATAAATTTCCAGGTAATGGGCTGGGGACCCACGGAGAACAGGTCCACTCCCGGAACCGGCGGCGCGTTGAAATCTGACGCAAATGCAATGCCGAAATCCTGAGATACCAGCTTCCAGATGGTGTCTATGGAAGAAAATTCCATTATTTTCGGCGACAGCATCTGGTTTTTGAACACCCTGTCCGCCACAGACCGCAGCCTGGAGCCTTTGTTCAGCATGAGAAACAGTTCTCCTTCCAGCTGCCGCACATCCACCCAGGGATAACGGAAGCCGTATTTCGCCACTCCCTGCAGGTTTCTGCGTTTGGACACGATCAGACTGATTTCCTCCGTAGCCAGCTCCTCCACATGGAAGCCGGAAAATCTCCTGTCCTCCTCAGAAGTCATCATGGCCACCTGAATCTCCCCGTTTCGCAGCAGTTCTTCCAGCTTTACCGCCGTCTCCTGGTAGACTTTCAGGTCAAACTGGGGATACTGCCGGTAAAATTCCGGCAGGATCACCGGAAATATATCTTTTCCCCGTCCCGGCGTGGAGCCGATAGAGAGGGATCCGCTTCGCAGAGTCTTGATATCCGCAATCTGATCCCGAAAGCTCTGATCCAGCTCCAGCATCTGCTTTGCATACTTCAGGTACTGCTCCCCGGCGTAGGTGGGGAGCAGCTTCTTTCCCACCCGTTCAAACAGCCGGATATCATACAGTTCCTCCGTGCGGGCGAGAAATTTGCTCAAAGCCGGCTGGGAGATAAACAGATGCTCCGCCGCCTTTGCAATTCCCTGAACCTTCGCGATTTCCACAATATATTTCTGTTCCTTTAAATCTGCCATTTCCAACCTCCGTCCTTTCCGGAATATTCCCGTTCACAGCGCATTTTTCCTGCGCAGTCCTTATGTACTGATTATAGAAAAAAATTCCGGTTCTGGAAAGGCATGGATACCGTCAGAAAGGAATGGCTCCCACCAGAATCGACCCGGCAAAGCAGACAGTGCAGATCAGCATGGCCCACTTAAAGGTAAATTTCCAGTGATCCTTGAACTCGATTCCCGCCAGTCCCAGACCGATGTACATGGCCGCCGTGCTGGGATTGACAAACACCTGAGGAACAAAGGTCATGAGATAGCTGGCCGATGCCTGCAGAGGCGTGACATAATCCGACGCAATAGACTGCAGCATAGGAACGATGGTGTAAGCGCAGGCTTCGTGATTTAAGCCCATGGCGCTTAACGGTCCCCACAAAAAGCCCATAATGGTGTTGATGTGAGCGGTGGCGCTTCCTGACAGAATGTTTGACACCACTTCCACCATGGAATCTTTCATGGGACTGTTGTTTAAGATTCCCGTAAATACGCCGGAAGCAAACAGCACGCTCACCATGGTGAGAACCGTGGGAGCGTAGGATTTCAGCCGTTCTCCCTGCAGCTTCGCATCAGGGTAGTTCACGATCAGCCCCAGAGCCGCAGCCACCATAAAGCAGAGGAACGTGGGCAGTCCGGATACGAACATGACTACAATGGTCACAATGATCAGAACCACGTTAAAGCCAAACAGTCCGGGACGCAGCAGAGCTTTCTCTTCCTCCGTCTTGTCTGCCACACTGAACAGATCCGACGGCTTCATTCCGGCCGGCATTCCGGCTCCCCGCTTTTTTTCCTGACCCGCATAGTACAGGGCGATCAGGAAGCAGAGAATCAAGCCGATGATCATGCCGGGCAGCTCCGCAACCAGAATATCTGTGGCGGAAATCCCGAACCCCGCCGCCAGACGGCCGCAGGGGCCTCCCCAGGGCAGCGAGTTCATGACGCCGGCAGTGATGGACACCAGGCACATGAGAACGAGGGGCCTCATTTTTAATTTTTTATAGATCATGAGAAAGGGCGGGATCACAATCAGATAAGTGGTAGCTCCTGATCCGTCAGAATGGGCCACCATGGTAGCCAGAACCGTCAGAATACAGACGGCAGTGACCGATTTGGCTCCCAGCATCATCTTTGCCACGATCCGGTCAAAGACACCGGAATCCATCATGACGCCGAAGAAGATAATGGCAAACGTAAACATCGCCGCATTGCTCACCTGTCCCTGCAGACCGCTGGTCACCCAGTCTGACAGATCGGACAGAGAAGGTCTCATGATCAGGGCGAAAATTATGGGCACCGCGATCATGGGAATGGACGGCGTGAATTTTCCGGATACAAGAACGGCAGTGAGAATCAGCATCATGGCAAATCCCAGCACCGCATATACAGTCACACTCATAAAATACCTCCATCATTATAACTCGTACATTCTTTTGTTAAGAGCTCATAACATTTACGGTTCTGATTATAAATGGAAAATAATCATAAGTGAAATACTAATTAAATGGACATATTCATAACATAATGTTATCTTTTTTCGGCGTTCTGCACAACACAGGAAGAAATTTTTCCGAAAAAACACAAAAAGAGCAATAGCAATTGCTCTTTTTGTCATGATTATCATAACTTTCCAGTTCTGACCGGCACTGAAATATCTGCCGTTTCTGTTTTACGCTCTCACCACGCTGATCCGCTGCTGAATGTGATTCCCCTTCAACGCTTCATCAATCATGGCAGCCGCGTAGTCTGCGTAACTGATGATGCTCTCTCCTCTGGAGTTTACCGTAAACTCCTCGCCGCCCAGAATATAGCTTCCGGTCTTTTCTCCTTCCGCCTGGAAATCGGCCGCCGGGCTGATGTAGGTCCACTGCACATCGCTGCGCTTCCGCAGCTCGGAGAGGGCTTTTGCCATGGCTGCCGCCAGCGGCTTGAATACGTCGGGGAAATCCGGCCCGTCTGCCACGCAGGCCGTGTGTTCCGGATTCACATACAGACTTCCGGCTCCGCCCACCACCAGCAGACGGGTTTTAGTCCCGGAGAGAATGTCGCACAGATGTTTTAAGGACGTGCTGTGCTGGGGCAGGGCGTCCTCCGTCCAGGCTCCAAAAGCGTCGATCACCACGTCAAATTCCTTCAGATCTTCCGCAGTCAGCTGAAACAGATCCTTATTCAGCACCTTTTCCGCTGCGCTTCTGTTCTCTCCTCTCACCACAGCCGTCACATCCAGTCCTCTGTCCACAGCCTCCTGCACCAGAAGCTTTCCTTCTTTTCCATTTGCACAAACCACTGCGATCTTCATAATCATCATACCTCCGTTTTATTTTTCTTTGTTGTAATCACCTTTGTTACATTAAGCAATATAGCATTATTTTGTTGTAATGTCAATAGTTACAACTTGATTTTTTATTTTTTCTTCCTGCCGGAGTTCCTGCCTCTATCCGATTCGCGATACCGCGGGCACCACGAACCATGAAAGCCCTCGGACCGCTCCGTGCTGCGCACTCATGCGATCCGACCTGCATTCGCAATCCGGCCTGCCGGCCTTTCAGAGTAACCCCCCCATGCCGCTCAATGCCCGGCACCACCATAAATGAAACATTGAAGACGGCAGGCTGGTAGTAGTTACATGTCGTAAGCTCTGATGTATAATAAGCTTATCGGCAAAGGTCGGTTTTTATTTGGCGCATTTAGCCCGCAGAGTAAACTGACTTGTGGCTTCCTCATTTGCACCACCATCTGTCCCGCCGTATACGGCAAATCAGGACGCAGAGTAAAATAACAAAAGACAGGAAGCCTTGCCGTAAACTTATCTTCGGAGGTGCCATTTATGGATCGAGTTTACGACAAGTGTTGTGGTATTGATGTGCATAAAAAGTTAATCGTAGCCTGCTTTAAACAAGGCAACAGGCAGGAAATACGTGACTTTGGCGCGACAACCAGAGAGCTTCTGGAAATGGCTGACTGGCTCAAAGAGGGCGGCTGTGAAATGATCGCCATGGAGAGTACGTCATCTTATTGGAAGCCTTTGTACAACATCCTTGAAGTTTGCGAACTGGACGTGATCGTCGTTAATGCACGGCACATGAAAGCCGTTCCGGGACGCAAGACGGATGTAAAAGACGCGGAATGGATTGCGGACCTTCTGCAGCACGGACTGCTTACCGCAAGTTACATTCCGAACAGGGATCAGAGGGAACTGCGGGAACTCGTCCGTTATCGCAAAAGTCTCGTTGGGGAACGCAACCGGGAGCTCAACCGGCTTCAGAAGATGCTGGAAGGAGCCAATATTAAACTTTCCGGAACGATCACGGATATCAATGGCAAGAGTGCCCGGAACATCTTAGAGCATATTCTGTCAGGCAAAAAGATTGATTCTGCTGAGTATGACATTCTTTATCAGCAGAAAGTCATCGCACACAATCTGAAGGCCACAAAGGAACAGATCATTGATGATCTTAATGGGGTAATGTCTGACCTTCAAAAGAAGATGATGCGTATCCTCCTGAACCATCTGGATGAACTGAACGCCCATATCCGAGAGCTGGATGATGACATTGACAATTTCATGAAGCCCGAAGAGAAAAGAGCCGCTGAAGTGATACAGGACATCCCAGGTATTGGGAACACCGGTGCACAGGCGATCATCTCGGTTATCGGAACTGACATGGAACGTTTCCCCACCGATGCCCACCTGTCTTCATGGGCGGGTCTGTGTCCTGGGAGTAATGAAAGTGCGCATAAGCGAAAGTCTGGAAGGACCACGAAGGGAAATGCACTGCTGCGGGACACACTGGTTGTTTGTGCCCATGCAGCGGTGAAGAATAAGACCAGTTACTTTTCTGCGCAGTTTGCAAGGATCAGCGCCCATCGGGGAAAGAAACGGGCTTATGTCGCTGTGGCCCATTCCATGCTGGTTGCCATCTATCACATTCTGAAGGATGGAGTCGTTTTCAATGATCTGGGAGCGGATTATTACAATCAGTTCAATAGGGAACGCAAGATTAATGCGTACCTTAAAAAGTTAAAAGCACTTGGCTGTGAAGTTTCTGTAGTTGCCGCATAAGCCTTTCAGCCGAGATCATAAAACGTTTTGAAGCCTTCATAGGGGGCAGTCTGCGCTTTTTTGGCCGCCCCGGAAGGTATTGTTTCAGAGTAAAAAACAGGGCGCAGGCTCTGGTCTCTTCCAGAAGCCTGCGCCCGGCCATCTCTACACCCGGCAGTCCTCTCTGATATAAGTTTCCGTATCTTTCATCACGCTCTCCAGGGTAATCCCGGCCATCTCCCGCTCCATGGCGTCCTGGATCTGCCTCAGCCTGCCGTCCAGCACCCGGTGGACGCTGCGGCCTACCGGACAGTTGGGATTGGGATTTTCATGGAAGCGGAACAGGGTCCCATCTTCCACACAGTCCACCGCCCGGTAAATATCCAGAAAGGTGATCTGATTCAGAGGTCTGGCAGAGGATGCCCCTCCGCTTCCTCTCTGCACATGGATCAGTCCCGCAGCCTTCAGCTGGGACAAAAGCCTGCGGATCACCACCGGATTCACCTGGATACTATCCGCCAGAAAATCGCTGGTGATCCTGTGATCCTTTTCAAATATGTGAATGCACATAAAGATATGCACCGCTATGGTAAACCGGCTGGAAATCTGCATATTATTCCCCTCGCTTCCATGAACATCGGATTTCCCGTCTGTATTTCATCCCACGATTATATCAGCAGTACGATGTAATGTCAATAATTACATCTTTATTCCGCCGGAATCAGACCTTTACTGAATCCAGCCGGTGCCGTTGCAGGCGGTACATCTGACCTCTCCCGTTCCGCCGCAGTTATCGCATTGTTCTCCGCCGCTTATTCCGCTTCCCTGGCATACAAAACAGTGATTACTTCCTCTGCCCGCGCAGGAACCGCACATAAGAGGACCGGACACGCCGCCGGAGCTTTCGGAACTCTCCGTGGAAGTCGTTCCGTTCAGTCCCGTATATCCGAACGTAAGGCCTTCATAGTCAATGGCAAACTCGGAAAGCTGCATCATAGAGGATTGCTTTTCTTCAATTTGAAGCATATAGTACCGGTATGCAGGACTGGCCTGACCCAGGGCAAAGTAATAAGAAGCCGCGTTCCGGTCTTCCATGGCAGTGTCGTCCGTTACCTGATGCACGACCTCCCATCCGCCGTAATTCTCATCAGGAGCCGTATCGGCGTTGCATCCGTAAAGAGTCCAGGATTTGGGATTCCTGCCCTTATACCGGCTGCTGTCATTGCCGGTCACCATATAATAGCCCTTTGCCGACACCGGAGTTGTCATCTCCACAATGATCCAGGGCTCGCTGTTTATCGTACACCATTTGGTAGAGGCTTTTCCGTCCAGCATGCGATCCGGCCCTTCTCCGTTATTGATGCCGTTTGCCCCGTCCACCATCTGCTGTACCGCCTGGCTGCTTCCCCCATACTCCAGAATCAGCTCGGAAAGCTGCATGGTCAGCCCCTTTTCTTCCACCTGGAATTTGTAATACTGATAAGCCGGAGCCGGCTGATCCAGGGCAAATTCATAGGCCGTGCTGTTCTGGTTTTTCATGGTCTCGTCCTCCGTCACGGAGTCGATCACCGTCCATCCGCTGTCGTCCACTCCAGGCACTGCGGCGGAATTGCATCCGTAAAGAGTCCAGGATTTGGGATTCCTGCCCTTCCACTGGAGGCTGTCATTGGCTGTCACAAGGGTGTAGCCGGTGACAGACTGCTGGGACGGAAGGCTGAAGATCACATAGGGATCCGTCTTTGCCACGCACCATTTTGTACCCACGCTCCCATCGAAAAGATTTTCAAAATTTTCCGAGGTCTTTACTCCTTTTGTTCCGTCAACCGCTGTAGGCATATTTCCCGCCCCAAACGCCGTCGCCGCCATTCCCAGCATAACTGCCGATGTCAGAATCATGCCTGCCGCTTTTTTTAACATTTTCATACGCTCCTCCTGTCCCGCGGCTCTGCCGCGATGTCTGAATTCAGATGGTTTCCCGTTGGTACTCATTATAACGTTTTTCCGTCTTAATTTCAACGTCTTATCGTTCTTCTGTGCCGGACAGACGCCCGTTTTTCTTCCGCTTTCCAGAAAGCCTTCTGCCTGTCTGTTCCCAGCAGCAGATACTGTCTCAGCCGCCGCTTTTCCGCGCCCGGAAGCAGGCCGCCGTACTCCGCAGCCATCTGTCTGTAGGAACGGTCGTCGATCACTTTTCTGCCTCTGTGAGTCAGCCGGTGATACAGAAGGTATCCCATCTCATCTCCCAGCTGTGCCGCCCGTCTCAGGCAGCGCAGTGCCAGTTCCTTCCGTCCCGGCCGCTGTCTCATTCTGAAAAAATACAGCCCCAGCTTTCTGCAGCTTCTGCCGCTGCCCTCCACCGCCTCGATGATCAGCTTCCTTCCTCTTCTTCCCATGGCATTCCCCCTTCTTTATGATAAATCCTATCAGACGCCGTTTCTGTTTCCTGCAACTTTTTTCCGCCTGTATCACGTTTTTCCGTTATTATTATGCCGTATATTAGTATCTGTACTATTCCATAAGATTCAGTTATGATGAGAGCAGACATAAGATATACCGCAGCGAGGTTTCTCATGAAAGACTTCAATCCACTGGAGCGCATCCGCGGACTCTGTACCGAAAGGAACTGGTCTTATTACCAGCTCTCCAAAGCCTCCGGAATCCCCTACTCCACATTAAATACCATGTTGCACAAAGAAAATATGCCGTCCCTTCCCACTCTTCAGAAGCTGTGTCAGGGATTCGGCATTTCCATGGCCGAATTCTTTGAGCCCGGCCGGAATCAGAGGGGACTGACTGAAAACCAGCGCCAGTGTCTGTCGCTGTTTACCTCCCTGCCTGCAAAAGATCAGGAGCTGGCCCTGGCCTTTATGAAGGGGCTGGGCAGAAAACTGAATTAAAAATGTTTTCGCCTCATACGGAAAAGGACAGAGAGAGGATCCCCCACGATCCCATCTCTGTCCTTTGCATTCTCTGTCTTTCCGTCCCTTTTTCAGGGCCGTCCCTTCCGCCTTACTCCTGTTCCAGCCGGTACAGATCCTCCTGGGCCTCCCCCAGGTATTCCTGAAACTCCTGCTGGCACTCCTCCATCCGCCTCAGATAAAGATCCAGCTTTCTTTCCACTCCTTCCCGACTGTCCTCCCACACCGACTCTTCCGTGACAAAGGACCGGAGGCGGTCCGTCACCTGGCTCCTGACATAATCCAGAGCCTCTCCTTCCCAGCCGGCAAACCAGTAATTAATCCCGTAAAAACAAAATCCCCTGGTGCACTCCTGATAATCTCTGCGGAAATCATAGAGAAATTCCAGCGCAGGTCTTGTGACGCTCTCCTGGTCTGCCGACTCGTGTTCCAGATAAAATTCCAGATTTTTCAGGCTTTCCGCATATCCGGAGAGATACCCCGCCCTCATATCCGCGTTGATGACATACTCCTCCGGATCCAAACCGTAGTCTTCCAGAACCGCCGCCAGATCCTCATCCAGTTCATAGGGAGTCAGGGCCGCCCCGTCTTCCTCCATCTGAATCCTTGTCTCCGTCACCGCCCTGCGGGCCGCAGACAGGGTTTCCTCTCCAGAATCTTCCAGATAGGCTCCCACCGCCGCCAGTGCCTGATCATATGCCGCGCTGTCCTGATCCTGCGCCAGGGTAACCGCGGCGAAATCGTCCACCAGTTTCCGGTACCCGACGTCTCTGCCGCCGCTGCAGCCTGAAGCGGAGACGGCAGCCGCCAGTCCCAACGACAGCGCCGTCAGCTTCCAGACCGCCGTTCCGCCCCGACATCCACGTTTTTCCATGTTTCTTCTCCTCCTCCGCCTTCTAACTCTCCCATCCCTGGGATTCCATGGGAAAATTCTGCTGCCTCATGATTCCTCCGGCATCTTCCAGTCTGTTTTCCGCAGCCCTGAGAAGTCTCTCCCGCTCTTCTTTTTCCGGCTCCAGCGGATAATTCAGCATCACGTCCTTGAAAACCGCCATCTCCGCCACCCCGTCCAGAACCAGATCCGCGCTCTCTTCATCCATCTCCGACACGGCCTGACCCAGCTTCAGATAGCAGACGTCCGCGCAGGCGTCCAGATATCCGCCGTAAGCCTCCACAATGGGTTCCCTCTGCTCTCTGGTCCGATAGGGACTCTCCGGATCGCAGAGGCTGCGCTCCAGGTGATCCATAGCCTCTTCCGTCATGGCGTCCATCTCAGCCGGCATTCCGTAAAGCTCCCCCAGCACATCCAGCGGAATCTCCGTTTCCAGCCGCTCCAGTTCCTCCAGCCACTGTTTTCCGTCCCCTGCCATCAGCTGGTAATGGGCCTGCTCCTCCCTTTTGCGCCGGATCATCTCGCTCAAAAACCTGCAGCCGGATTCCTCTCCGCCAAGCACCTCCTCCGTCGACGCTTCCTCCAGGATCTGTTCCTGACCGGCGATCTGCAGATCCAGCAGCTGCATATTGATGAGCAGGCGCTGGGCCGCATTTTTCATAACCCGTTTTTCCTCCCCGGAAAACCCTCCTGCGCCGGACAGCCGGACAGCCGCCGCTCCGGCCGCCGCCAGAAAGCAGAGGGCAATCGCCGCTCCTCTCCCTTTCTTTTTTAAATCTGCCCGGCGGACCCGTGACAGCTTCCTGCGGTTCTCCTCCCCTCTGCCCGCCAGATATCCCATGAAATTGTCATGGATCAGCCGGTAATTTCCCTGCCGGCTTTTTATTAAAAGTCCCAGCCGTTCCGTCAGCTGTTCCGAGACCGCATAGTCGAACCACTCTCCCTCATTCCCGATGGTCTCCATCATAAGCCGGGACTTTCCGGCGTATTCCGGGAAAGCCAGGGCAAACTCCCTGGTTCTGACCTGACGGAAGCTTGCCCCCGCCAGATCAAACAGTTCCTGAAAGGTCAGGACGGAACGCCCCCGCCGCTTCATTTCCAGGGCGGCCGCCGGCAGAACATGGCAAAGCACATAGCCGTGGGCCAGCTGGGCTCCCCGACTGCCGGAGTCTGCCCGCATCTGACGGAGATAAACCTGTTCCAGATAACGGCCCGCCATCTCATCCATAGTCTTCGGGAGGCGGCCGCCGTCCATCTCCCGGGGCTGCTCTCCATTATCCTGATCCGGCCGGCGATTTCCCTCCTCACGGCCATCCTGGCCGCCCCTGGCTTCCCGGTCCATCCGGGCCGTCCGGCAGTAAAGGGAGAGCATCATGGGATTGGCCAGCAGCTGAACCATCCCTTCCCGCTCCTCCCCGTCTTCCAGAATGATCTGCTCTTCTTTCAGCCGTCTGGTTACCTGCTCCCTCTCCAGCGGCAGAAGTTCCCAGGAAGAAAAATCTCTCAGCCCATACTCCTTTACCGAATCCGTCCGGTCCGTCACCAGAATCCTCACTCCCGGCCGGCGTCCCAGCTCTTCGATCTCCCGGATCAGCCCTTCCGTTCTGTTTCCCGCCTCATTCAAACCGTCCAGCAGAAGCAGAATCCCGCCCCCCTGTTCCGGTTCCCTGTCAAAGATCTCTTCCAGGGCTGCTGCGGCGGCGTCCCAGGGGGACGTTTTCGCCGCAGCCGTCCTCAATTCCCTCTCCCCGCCCGTTTCCTCCGGCCGCTCCGGACTGAGTCCGCTTAACAGGCTGGCCCTGATATAATCATAAGGATGCCCCCATTCCGGATAATCAGCCAGAGACAGATACACCGGCGCCGGTTCCTTCGGACTGTACTTCTTTGTTCCCATCATGGCAAGCTCTGTGACAAACCGGCTCTTGCCCATTCCTCCGGGACCGGAAATAAGAAAATGTTCCCCTGCCTTCAGCCTTACCAGACAGGAGGCCGTATCCAGCCTCTCCACGGCGTCTTTCGTATCCGGCTGCTCCACGGCGTCCTTCCCGTCCAGCCTTCTCAGACGCCGTTCCAGAAACGTTTCTTCCCCGGCCATCTGGCGCAGCCTGCGGCGGCCGCACTCCCAGACTGCGCCTTGAGAAACTCCCAGGCCGTCGATTCTGCGGATCAGCTCTTCAAATTCTTCCTTCAGCTCTCCCACCGACTGATACCGCTTCCGGGCCAGTACATGGAGCCCTTTCGCCGCAATCTGCTTTCCCTTCCACCGGGCTGTCTCCGGCGCAGTCTCCATTCCGGGCGCTCCTTCGGCGAGCCCGCGCCCCGGTCCGGCTCCCGTGAGGTCTTCCACCGTCAGCCTTCGGCCGGCAATCATCCGGAAAAACACGGCACACACGCCAAACAGATCGGAGGCCGGACCGATCTGGCCGATCTCTCTCAGCCTTACCTCAGGAGCCGTATACCCCTCCTTCACGCTCAGGGTCAATCCTCTTTTCCAGGCGTCGTCCAGGTACAGCACGCTGCCGTAGTCGATGAGCAGTGCTCTTTCCTTCAGCACCAGGATATTATCCGGGCTGATATCCAGGTGCAGCAGCCCCCTCCGGTGAAACGCCTCCAGGGCCTCCAGGATCTGCAGACATATGCAGGCCGCCTGCCTCAGATCAAAATATCCCTGTTCTTTCTCCAGCAGCCGTTCCAGAGTTGCTCCGCCGTGAACCGTCAGCACGGTGTAATATGTGCCGTACGCCTCGAAGGAATTCAGGTTCCCCGCCGTCTGCTCCGGAAGCTGTTCCAGCAGTTCCAGATTGGCCTGATTCCCCCGGATCAGTCCCCGGCGGCAGGCATCCATCCGTTCTCTTCCTTCCTGGCGGCAGCAGATCTCTCCCCGGTCATTCCGATATATGGCCCCGGTCCTGTCATAGGGAAACAGTTCCCGTATCAGCACCTGATGGAAAGATCCCCGGTTCAGCCCATCCTCATAGGCGGCCCGGTAGACCACAGAACTGCCCCCAAACCCTTCCACTCCTTCCAGGCGGTAATCCACACCGCCCAGGGGCAGAATCTCTCCGGCCGCCCTGAACACTCTGTTTTCCATCCGTCCACCTCCTTCTGTCACGGAATTTTTTATCCGGCTGCTTCCATCATAACCGGAAATCCGCCCTTATTTTTCAACTTTTTTCCGCCGTCCCCTGCCCATGTAAAGCTCATCCAGCACCAGTTCCATCTGCTCGCCCATTTCCTCCGCCCGCATGGCGTAAAGGACCAGCAGATCAAAGGCGTTCCCCGGATCCAGAAGGCTCATGCCGTAAGCGTCCAGGAACAGATTCAGCTTTTCCAGACGGATCTCCAGCCTGGTATCCCCATCTTCCGGTTCTTCCTCCAGGTCCTCTTCCCAGTCTTCCTCGTTGTAGCTCTCAATGATCAGATAGAGAAGGATCATCACTTTCCGGCTTACATCCTCTTTCCGGTTCTTCATATTGACCAGACTGCTCTCATTGGGCCAGTATTTTTTTACCAGCTTCTGAAGAGGAGTCATCTCCTCCAGTTTCCTTCCTTCCGGAACGTTCATGCCCAGATAATGGAAGACGATTTCTTCCATAGTATAGGCCCGCTCCTCCTCGCCCGCCGGTCCGGCCTTGTCCCGCTCTCCTTCCGGTCTGCGCAGGATCTCCAGGAGCTCCGCGAATTTGCGGTACGCCGTCTCATGAAGCTTTCCCAGATTCCCCCCGTTTTCCCGGAAAAAGTCCATCAGTTCTCCGTCGGTCCTCACTCTTAAAAAAGCTTCCTGAATCCGCCTGGTATAGGCCGGCTCTTCCTCCCGCCTCTCCGCCGGCCTTTCCCTGCAGATCTCTTCCGCGTCCTTCTTCAGTTTCTGCGCCTCCTCATAGGATCTGCCCGTTCTCAGGGCGTAGGCGTAGACCAGTTCCTCCGGATCCCTGTAATGGATTCCCATTCCGTCAGCCGCCCCCAGAAGCCTGGACGCCCGCGCTTCATCCAGCCCCAGCGCAAAGCACATCTGAAACAGGGTCTCGCGGCCCCGGGGCACACTGCGGCCGTTCAGCCAGTTTCTCACCTTTCTGGCCGTGCTCTCATGGCTTTCTCCCGTCAGTCTCTCCATGCCGGCCGTCAGTCTCTCTCCCAGATCTTCCCCGGGGTACAGCCTTTTTATCACGTCGTCAAATCCCCGAAACACCGCTCCGGAATTTAAAAACTCCACCATCTGCCTGGGGGTGTGCTCCTCTCCCATGAGAAAATCCATGTTGCCGCCGGATATCTCCGTCCTGTATAACTCTTTCATAATTTTACCCTCTCCCGTACGCGTTCCGACTTCATGCTGCCTTGCCGGGCTGCTCCCCTTTCTTCTGCCGGTTCTGATTATTATGATTCTATCATATATAACGTAAAACTGGTATACTGAAAATGGGTTTTCGTAAGTGGAAGTCTCTCCGGGACAGGCGTCCTCTCCGGTCTGGACTTTTTCCCCCGTTTGCGCTATGATGATGTATACTGAACAAACGCAAGGGAGGAACACCACTATGTACAGCTTTACCAACGACTACAGCGAGGGCGCCCATCCACAGATTTTAAAGGCCCTCATGGAGACCAATCTCATTCAGCATACCGGCTACGGCATGGACGAAGACCACTGCGGCCGGGCCAGGGACCTGATCCGGAAGGAAACCGGCCGTGAGAACGCCGCCGTCCACTTCCTGGTTGGAGGCACCCAGGTCAACCTTACAGTGATCGCCGCGGCCCTTCGCCCCCATGAGGCCGTGATCTGCGCCTCCACCGGACACATCAATGTTCACGAGACCGGAGCGGTGGAAGCCACCGGCCACAAGGTCCTTTCTCTCCCGTCCCCGGACGGCAAGGTGACTCCGGCCATGATCCAGGAGATTCTGGATGCCCATCCCGATGAGCACATGGTAAAGCCGAAGATGGTATACATCTCCAACACCACGGAGATCGGCACCCAGTACACAAAAGCTGAGCTGGAGGCACTCTCCCGCATCTGCCGCGCAAACGGCCTGTTTCTGTTCCTGGACGGCGCCCGTCTGGGAGCTGCTCTTACCAGCAGCGCCAACGACCTGACCATGGCGGACATTGCGTCCCTCACCGACGTCTTCTACATCGGCGGCACCAAAAACGGAGCCCTGTTCGGCGAGGCGGTGGTGATCATGAATCCGGTCCTGGACGAAGATTTCCGCTACATGATCAAACAGAGAGGCGGAATGCTGGCCAAGGGCTGGCTGCTGGGAATCCAGTTTGAGACCCTGTTCACCGACGGTCTGTTCTACGAGATGGCGTCCCACGCCACGGCCATGGCGGATAAGCTGAGAAAGGGGCTGGAAAAGAAGGGCGTTTCCTTCTACTCCCGGTCTGTGAGCAACCAGCTTTTCCCCATCTTCTCCGATGAGACAATTGCCAGGCTGTCCAAAGACTTCTCCTTCAATATCCAGGCCCGCATGGATGAGAGCCACCAGGCCATCCGCCTGGTCACCTCCTGGGCCACAAAGGAGGAAGCGGTGGACGCCATTCTGGCCGCTCTGGACTGACACAGTCTGAAATTCCTTACCAGACGGGGAAATTTTTCTTCCTCCGCCAGGCAAAACTGAAAAACCGGGAAGCGGAAATTTCATCTTCCGCCTCCCGGTTTCTCTTATTTTCATCGCATTTTTCTGTTTTCCGTCTTTCTCAGTCGTAATAGGCCGGCTCCACCGGATCCTCATAGTGGCCTTCGCCTGCCGCTTCTCCGTCGATCTGAGTCAGAATTCCGCTGCTGTTGGTGGTATACTTCACTCCGTCCGCATTTTTCACGGTGGTAGAACGCATTACCTTTCCGCTGCTGGAAACCACATAGTTGTCCCAGCCGTCCCCGTCGGGAATGGACACCACGTCATACTTCATGCCGCTGTCCAGCTTCTGAAGCTTGCCCAGGTAGTAGAGATAGCCGTTGCGCACGCCCGTAAATCCCTGACCGCTGTTGGAGAAGTAAAACTCGGAAATGGTGCCGTCTTCTTCCTCCAGCCGCACTTTCTCACCCTTGGTCATCATGCAGTCAGCCCGGTTGGTGCCGAAAGCATAGCTGGTATACTCTTCTCCGCTGCCCACATACACCTTCTGCAATCCGTATACCGGATTGCCAAGGTCGTTGAACAGATAAGTCTCTCCGCTGATCTTCACAAAATCAGAGGTCGTGGCCTGTCCCTGGGCGGGGCCGACTTCCGGCTCTCCCTTGCTGGAGAAATAGAACCATTCCACCACTCCCTCGTAGCCGGAAAGGTCCTCCGGCGGATAGAGGGCAAGCCAGCCTTTTTTCGCCCGGCCGTCCGGCCCGAAATAACTGTAATCAGCAACGCTGCTTCCGGCATTTCCCGCATCCTTCATGTTTACCCAGCCGGTCTGCATCTCCCCGTCTCCGTTGAAGCAGTAATAGTCGTCCCCGATCTTGTGGACGTCGCACTCATCTCCGGATACGTCCGGCGTATATTTCTTTCCGTTGGCAGAGAAATAAAACCAGACTTTTCCGTCGTCATCCTCATCGCCGGGGCTGATCTTTCCGTCGTCGTACTCCTCGTCGTCCGGGGACAGCAGAAGCTGCCATCCGGTAAGCATACGGCCGTTGGAATCGCAGTAGTAGGTGTCGTCATCCACCCAGCCGATCTGCATCACGCCGTCGTCGTCAAAATAGTACCAGTATCCGCCTATTTTTTTCCAGCCGTCAGTCTCCACTTTGCCAGAACTGTCAAAATAGTACCACAGATACCCGTCCACCGCGTCCTCGTCATCGCTGGCAATCCTCAGCCAGGAATTGGCGATCATCCGGCCGTCTCCATCCACATAGTAGGTATCGTCCACCCACTCGTTCACAGCCATCACTCCGCTGCCGTTTAAGTAGCGCCACTGGCTGTCCGCTCCCTTTCTCCACTCATCCCGGACAAGGTATCCCTGAGCGTCATAATAGACCCATGTATTGTTCTCTCTGCTCCATCCTTCCGCAGCCAGGGAAGTGATGGTGGCCGTCCCTGCAGTCAGCATGGCGGCCAGGGCAATCACCGTCAGCCCTCTTTTTTTCATACTGTATTTCCTCCATTTATGCGATGAGGGTATTCTCCTCCGATTCTCTCGTCAGATATCCCGCAGGATACACATTCGCTATCTTACATTCTAACAATTAATGGAAAAATATTCAACCATCCCAGCCGGGAAATATCTTTCGATTTCTTTACAATTTCTGTTTTTTTCGATATACTACTTGTACTTATCATAGAAGAAAAATTCAGAAAGAGGATTATTATGTGGATAGCAGACAGTTGGAAGGATTACGAAGTCATCGACTGCTCCAGGGGTGAAAAGCTGGAGCGCTGGGGAAAATACCTGCTGGTGCGGCCGGATCCCCAGGTAATCTGGGACACTCCCAGACGCCACCGGGGATGGACGCAGATGAACGGCCATTATCACCGCAGCGCCAAAGGCGGCGGTGAATGGGAATTTTTCCGGCTGCCGGAACAGTGGACCATCGGCTACAAAGGCCTCACTTTCAACCTGAAGCCTTTCAGCTTCAAGCATACCGGTCTGTTTCCGGAGCAGGCTGCCAACTGGGACTGGTTCGGCGCTAAAATCCGCGAAGCCGGCAGACCGGTCAAAGTACTGAATCTTTTTGCCTATACCGGCGGAGCCACCCTGGCGGCCGCTCAGGCAGGGGCGGCCGTCACCCACGTGGACGCCTCCAAGGGCATGGTATCCTGGGCCAGGGAAAATGCCCGCTCCTCCGGTCTGGAATCCGCCCCCATCCGCTGGATCGTGGACGACTGCGTCAAGTTTGTGGAGAGGGAGATTCGCCGCGGAAATCACTACGACGCCATTATCATGGATCCGCCCTCCTACGGAAGAGGCCCGAAAGGGGAAATCTGGAAGATTGAGGACGCCATCCATCCTCTGGTGAAGCTGTGCGCCTCCCTGCTCTCCGATGAGCCCCTGTTTTTCCTCATCAACTCCTACACCACCGGCCTGGCCCCCGCCGTGCTCTCCTATCTGATCGGCACGGAAATCGTGCCCTCAAAGGGCGGAATTGTCCGCTCCGAGGAAATCGGCCTTCCCGTGACAGAAAGCGGCCTGGTGCTTCCCTGCGGAGCCGCCGGCCGCTGGGAGGCGTAAGGAAAGCAGTTGTCCGGCAAAACAACTGACCAAAAAAAGCAATAAAAACAGGGTGTCCCAAAAAGCCGCTTTATAGCTTTTGGGACACCCTGTTTTCACGTTCTACAGAAGAAACGCCAGCTCCTCTCGCAGAGTCTGCACATCTGTCTTTTTGTGGCAGCAGCCTTTCATTCCGCAGGCGGCAGCCCCGTCAATATTCAGCTGAAGATCATCCACAAAGAAGCACTCCTCCGGCTTTAAATTAAATCGCTCAAACAGCCGCTGATAAATCTCCTTCTGGGGCTTTAACAGCTTTTCTTCCGCCGAAAACAGAATTCCGTCAAAGCAGTCCACGGCGGGGATGAATTTCCGATAGCAGATGAGCAGCCTTACGGACGCGTTGGAGCAGAGATAGATGCCGTATCCCTTTTCCTTCAGCTCCCGGATCAGCTGATCCGTTCCTTCCACGGTCCACATACAGAACTCATGCCAGTGGAGGAAACACTGTTTTGCCAGCTCCTTCTCTCTCTCCCTGGTCAGACGGTTCTGCATTCTCCTCAGTCCTTCTTCCTCGGTAATCACTCCCATGTCCAGAAGCACCCACTCCTGGGAGCCGAACACGGCGGCTTTCACCCGGTCGTACTCCTCTGTCCCCTCTTCCATAAACTGGCGGCAGGTGCGGTTCTCATCGTAAGCTACCAGCACGTTTCCCATATCAAATACTACATTTCTGATCATGTCATCCCTCCATCTGCCCTCTCAGTATAGCACAGTTTTTCCGGGCCGTCACCGGATTTCTTCTTCGTATTCTCCTTTTACGGCAAAGCCATGGTCCATGGGGCCGGATCCCTTTCCCAGATCCAGTCCGGCAGCCAGGGCTCCGGAAATATAATTTTTCGCCCGGCGCACCGCTTCCTTTAAGTTCATGCCCTTTGCCAGGTTGGAGGCGATGGCGCTGGACAGGGTGCAGCCGGTTCCGTGGGTGTTGGAGGTAGAAATCCGCCGTCCCTGAAACCAGGTGTATTCCTTTCCGTCATACAGCAGGTCATTGGCGTCATTTAAGCTGTGTCCGCCCTTGCACAGCACGGCGCAGCCGTACTCCCTGCAGATCTTTTCCGCTGCCCGTTCCATATCGCCGGCCGACTGAATCTTCATCTCCGCCAGCACCTCCGCCTCCGGAATATTGGGGGTAATCACCTGGGCCATGGGCAGCAGCACAGTTTTCAGCGCCTCCACCGCATCCTCTTTCAGCAGTCTGGAACCGCTGGTGGACACCATGACCGGATCCGTCACAATGTGCTGCGCCCCGTATTCCTTTAATTTACTGCCGATTACCCGGATCAGCTCACTGCTGCTCACCATTCCCGTCTTCACCGCATCCGGACGGATATCCGTAAAAATACAGTCCAGCTGAGCGGCCAGAAAATCCGGATCCGCCTCCATGATTCCATACACCCCTGTGGTGTTCTGGGCTGTCAGAGCCGTAACCGCGCTCATGCCGTAGACCCCGTTTGCCAGCATGGTCTTTAAATCCGCCTGGATTCCCGCTCCTCCGCTGCAGTCGCTTCCCGCTATGGTCAGTACTGTTTTCATATATTCTCTCCTTTTTCCGTCAGGTTTTCCTCTTTTGCAATCTCTTCCGCCATGGCCCGCAGCCGGGAAGCGGCTGCCTCCCGGTCGGCAGCGGCAAACACGGCGCTGACCACGGCGATTCCGCTCACCCCCGTACCGGCCAACTCCATGCAGTTTTCCTCCGTGATTCCGCCGATGGCGGCTACCGGTATGGAAACAGCGGCACAGACCCGCTTCAGCTCTTCCCTGGACAGCGCCGTGGCGTCTTTCTTTGTGGCCGAGCCGAACACCGCCCCGCTCCCCAGGTAGTCCGCCCCCTGCCGCTGGGCTTCCAGAGCCTCCTCCCTGTTGTGGGCGCTGGCCCCGATGATCTTTTCCGGCCCCAGAATCCTTCTGGCTTCCGCCACCGTCATATCATCCTGCCCCACATGAACTCCGTCCGCGTCTGCCTCCAGCACCGCTTCCACGTCATCGTTGATAATTAAGGGCACTCCGTACCGGCCGCAGACCGGCTTCAGGAGCCGCGCCGTTTTCACAATCTCTTCGTGGGACGCCTGCTTCTCACGAAGCTGCAGAATGGTGACTCCGCCCCGCAGGGCATCCTCCACCGCCGTCTCCAGCGGCTCTTCTCCCAGCCATGTCCGGTCTGTCACCCCGTACAGTCTCAGTTTATCTGGTGATATCTTCAATCTCTTCCCTCCATTCTGTCAGGAAACCGGCCATATCAAACAGTTTCCCGTGAAAAGTTCCGGATCCTCCCCTCGCTTTTTCCGTCTCCTCCCAGGCCTGTTTCCCACAGGCTTTCCAGAAAGAGGCCGCCGCGGAAACCGCCGCGAAATCCTCTATTCCATCCGCCCGTGCGGCAGCGCAGAATGCTCCGGTTATGGCAGAGAGCATACAGCCCGTGCCGGTAATCTGACCCATAGCTGGGCTTCCTCCCCGGATGACCCTCGTCCGTTTTCCGTCGGACACCACATCCTCCTTACCGGTGAGCAGCACGATGCAGCCATACCGCTCTGCCGCTTGCCCGGCACAGCGGATCCGCTCCTCAAGATCGGCGCAGGCGCTGTCCACTCCATGAAATCCCGTATCCTCTCCCAGCAGGATCTGGCCCTCGGAAAAATTGCAGTGAATCACATCCGGCCGTATCTTTTCCAGAACCTGAAGCACCTGTTCTCTTCTCCAGGCGCTGGCTCCCACTCCCACCGGATCCGCCGTCACGGGAACGCCGGCGGCCCCGGCGGCCAGACCGGCATTTGTGGCAGCTTCCAGTTTTTCCCGGTCCGGGGTTCCAAAGTTCAGCACGGAGGCACTGCAGGCTGCGGCGATCTCTCCGGCCTCCTCTTTTGCCTGGGCCAGAATCGGCCTGGCTCCGGCAGCCAGCAGAATGTTGGCCACATCCGGGCCGGCAGCCAGATTGGTGATGCAGTGGACTCTGGGGTGCAGCTCCCTTACCAGTCTTAATATTCCTGCACTCCCATCCCCGGAAGTTTCTCTCCTTTTTTCTTCCCTCATCCTCTCACCGCCTCTTTCATCACCGAAAATCCGCCGCTTCTCTTTAACACCGCAATCACAGCGGCGGCAATGGCCGTTCCCCCCGTGGTGGACACCAGAAACGGCATCACATAGGCAAAGGCCGCCGCCTCATTTCCCATAAACCAGACTGCCACCGGCCAGGCCGCAAGACCTCCCACGATCCCCGTACCCACAATCTCCACAGCATAGGTAAGCCACAGCCGTCCAGTCCCGGCAAACACCAGGCCGCACAGCAGAGCTCCGCACATACTGCCTGGAAACGCCAGAAGGCTTCCCGTCCCCAGGAAATTCCGGATCAGACTGGTGACAAAGGCCATTCCCACTCCGTACCAGGGGCCGAGAAAGACCGCCGCCAGCACATTCACCATGTGCTGAACCGGAAAACATCTGGACGCCCCTATGGGGATGCTGAAAGGTGAGCACGCCACTGCCACACCGGCCATCAGCCCTGCCGCCGCCAGTTTTCTCACATTGATTGTCTGATTGTCTTTTCTTCTCTTCATCCTTCATTCCTCCCCCGGGGCACGGGACTTAAACTGCCGGCCTTCACAGTAAAAAAAGAGACGTACCGACGTACGTCCCTTATGAGCCCTGCTCTGTCTCAGTCCCTACGTTGGCATTACCCAAATCAGGTCGTCGGGTCGAGACAGTCCCAGTCCCCTCTCAGCCTGCTTCTGCAAGCTCCCCGTTTTTTCTTCGATTATATCACCGAAAAAACCGGGAAGCAAGACTAATCTGCTTCCCGGTACATCTTTCCGTCAATTCTGGGTATTTCCGCTGTTCACCGCATCATCTGCAGGCCGGAAATCCAGAGTGATTTCCACTTCTCTCTCCACGTATTGGCCGTTTTCCAGAGTCTGAACCGTCAGAGTCACCGTCTCGCCGCCTTCATAATAGGTGAGCATCTGCTGGAGATCTTCCATGCTTCTCACCGTGGATCCGTCAAATTTGGTGATAATATCCTTCTCCCGCAGGTCTGATTTGGATGCGGCTCCGCCTTCCGTAATCTTGTAGACATAAACGCCCTGGGGCATTCCGAAGGTGTTGGCATAAGTCTGGTCAATGGTCAGAGCCTGGATGCCCAGATAGCCCTGTCTGCTTGCGTCCACTTCTGTTCTGGTCCTGGTGTTCATCAGCTCATTGATGATGTCCTTCACTGCTGAAATAGGAATGGCATATCCCATACCCTCAACGCTGGTATCTGAATACTTGGCGGAGTTGATGCCGATCACTTCGCCGTTCATATTCAGCAGAGCGCCGCCGCTGTTTCCGGGGTTGATGGCCGCATCTGTCTGCAGCAGGTTTCTGGTGATATTGTCATCGCTGGTATGCACTTCACGGTTCAGAGCGCTGATATATCCGACGGTTACAGACTGTCCATATCCTAAAGCGTTGCCGATGGCGATGACGCCCTGACCTACCTTCAGGCTGTCAGAATCCCCCATCACGGCGATGGAGATTTTGCTCATGGTGTCCGCCGGAATATCAGACAGGTTTACGGCAATGACAGCCAGATCATTTGTTGCGTCCGTTCCCTTGATGTGAGCTGTCACTGACTGGTTGTCAATAAACACCACCGACAGATCCTCGGAGTTTTCCACCACATGGTTGTTGGTGACAATGAGAAGCTCCGTGTCGTTCTGGCCGACAATAATGCCGGAACCGGCGCTGTCCGCCTCATACTGCTGCGTACCGAAAAACCAGTTGTTGCTCTGCACCAGCATCCGGTTGTTGATAGCCACTACCGACGGCATGGCCTTCTCTACTATAGAAGACACATCCAGAGTGGCGGACACCTGAGTACCGTCGGCCGCGCCCTCGCTGCCGGAGGAGGAATCAGAATTTCCCGCGGGAACGGTAGTCAGTTCCGTTCTGGCAGGATTCTGCTGCTGCTCAAAATAATTCGCTACCATGTTGATGCCCACCATGGTGCTGCCGGAAACCGTTCCAAACAGCAGGGCCGCAGCCGTGAGAAGAGCCACCTTTTTTACTCCGCCTTTTTTCTTTTTCGGGCGCTTCGGCTCTTCCGGAATGAATTCACCGGGAATCATCCGGCTGCTATTCTCCTCATTGTTGTTATTATTATCATAAATGTTGGAGTTGTTGAAATCCTCGTACATATTTATGTCTCCTTTCACCTGAGCTCTTTTTCATTTCATGGCCTTAGTGTACCAGTGAATTGTGTCCGAATTGTGATAAAAGAGTCATAAATATGTGAACCTGAAAAAGTTTTCAGCTAGATATACTTCAGGACGGCGTCCCCCATCCCTGAGCAGCTGACGGGAGTGCTGCCCTCTGCCATCATATCGCCGGTGCGCAGTCCCTCGTCCAGAACCTGATTCACCGCTTTTTCAATGGCCTCTGCCTCCTCGTCCATGTCAAAGCTGTACTTTAACATCATGGCCGCAGACAGAATAGTGCCGATGGGATTGGCCCTGTCCTGGCCGGCAATATCCGGTGCGGAACCGTGAATGGGCTCGTAAAGCCCCCGGCTGTCCTCTCCCAGGCTGGAGGATGGAATCATGCCGATGGAGCCGGTAATCATGCTGGCCTCGTCGGAGAGAATATCCCCGAACATGTTCTCCGTCACAATCACATCAAACTGACTGGGATCTTTTGCAATCTGCATAGCCGCGTTGTCCACCAGCATATCGGAATACTCAATATCCGGATACTCTGAAGCCAGCCGGTGCATCACTCTTCTCCAGAGCCGGCTGGTGTCCAGCACATTGGCCTTGTCAATGCTGGTCACCTTTTTCCTCCGCTTTCCCGCCGTCTCAAAGGCGATCCGCCCGATCCGCTCAATCTCATGCTCCGAATAGCTCATCACATCGGTGGCCTTCAGCTCTCCGTCCGCCTCTTCCGTCCGGTGCTCTCCGAAATACACGCCGCCGATCAGCTCCCGCACTACGATAAAATCAATCCCCTTTTCCACAATCTCCGGCTTTAAAGGGCTGGCTGCCGCCAGCTGAGGCCAGAGCTTTGCGGGGCGGTTGTTGGAATAAAGCCCCATGGCTGACCGGAGAGCCAGAAGCCCTTTCTCCGGCCGCTTGTTCCCCGGCATCCCGTCCCATTTGGGGCCGCCCACGGCGCCCAGAAGCACGCTGTCGGAAGCCAGGCATTTTTCCAGTTCCGCCGCCGGGAGAGCTTCTCCCCAGCGGTCAATGGCGATCCCGCCCATATCCGCATCCACATACCGGAATGTGTGGCCGAATTTTTCCGCCACGGCGTCCAGCACCCGCAGCGCCTGCTCCACAATCTCCGGGCCGATTCCGTCTCCCCTGATCACTGCAATCTGCTTTTCCACTGTGTCGTCTCCTCCCTACTTTTCAATACTCTTCATCAGGCCGCCCGCGGCAATGATATTCTGAATAAAGGGCGGAAACGGCTGGGCCTTAAAGGTCTCTCCCGTGGTCTCATCGGTGATCACGCCGGTGTCAAAATCCACCTTCACCCGGTCTCCCGCCTGGATGGCGGCGCTGGCCGCCGGACACTCCAGAATGGGAAGGCCGATGTTGATGGCATTCCGGTAGAATATCCTGGCAAAGGTAGCCGCAATCACGCAGGACACTCCCGCCGTCTTGATGGCCAGGGGAGCGTGCTCCCTGCTGGAGCCGCAGCCGAAGTTGGCGCCGCCGACAATAATATCTCCCTGCTTCACCCTGTGGATAAACTCCGGATCAATATCTTCCATGCAGTGAGCCGCCAGCTCTTTTGCATCGGGAGTGTTTAAATAGCGGGCCGGAATGATTACATCCGTATCCACGTTGTCCGGGTATTTATGTACAAATCCTGTTGCTTCCATAAAAGATTTTCCTGCCTTTCTCTGTAATTGATTTCTCTGCGCCGGGAATGGGGCCGCCTTACGTCTTCCCGCCCCGGCCATTCCACGGTCAGATGGTCCGCGGGTCGGTGATATAGCCGGTGATGGCGCTGGCTGCCGCCGTAGCCGGGCTGGCCAGATAAACCTCGCTCTTTACATGGCCCATACGGCCTACAAAGTTCCGGTTGGTGGTGGAGACGCACCGCTCTCCCTCCGCCAGAATTCCCATATAGCCGCCCAGGCACGGACCGCAGGTAGGAGTGGAAACCACGCAGCCGGCGTCCACAAAATCAGTGGTCCAGCCCCTCACCAGGCACTCCCGGTAAACGGCCATGGTAGCAGGGATAATGATTACCCGCACGCCCTTTGCCACATGCTTTCCCTTTAAAATCTTCCAGGCCGCTTCCATGTCCTCCAGACGGCCGTTGGTGCAGCTTCCGATCACTACCTGGTCGATCTTCACTTCCCTGCCCTGGGAAGCCGCCTTTGTATTCTCCGGCAGATGGGGCCAGGAAACGGTGGGTTCCAGCTCATCCAGACAGATCTCAATGGTCTGCTCGTAGGAAGCGTCCTCATCCGCCTCGTACACGGTCCAGGGCCTCTGGCTCCGTCCGGTGAGATAGGCGATGGTGGTCTCATCCACCGGGAAAATGCCGTTTTTCGCTCCCGCCTCAATGGCCATATTGCAGACGCTCAACCGGTCGTCCATGGACAGGGAGGCCACTCCCGGCCCGGTAAATTCCAGGCTCTTATAGAGAGCGCCGTCCACGCCGATCTTTCCGATCAGGTGAAGAATCAGGTCCTTTCCGCTCACCGCCGGCTGCAGCTTTCCTGTCAGCACCACGCGGATGGCCGCCGGCACCTTAAACCAGCACTGGCCGGTGGCCATGCCTGCCGCCATATCCGTGCTCCCCACCCCTGTGGAGAAGGCTCCCAGGGCCCCGTAGGTACAGGTGTGGCTGTCTGCTCCGATAATGCAGTCGCCCGCGGTGACAATTCCTTTCTCCGGAAGGAGGGCGTGCTCTACTCCCATCTCTCCCACGTCAAAGAAATTGACGATTCCGTACTGGTTCGCAAACTCCCGGCACTGTTTGGACTGTTCCGCCGCCTTGATGTCCTTGTTTGGTACAAAGTGATCCAGCACAATGTTGATGCGGGTATTGTCAAATACCCTGTCAAACCCTGCTTTCTTAAACTCGTTGATAGCTACCGGCGTGGTGATATCATTTCCCAGCACCTCGTCCAGGCGGGCGTTGATTAACTGTCCTGCCTCCACATATTCAAGCCCTGCATGGGCTGCCAGAATTTTCTGCGTCATTGTCATTCCCATAATGCTCTCTGTCCCCTCTGTCCTTTCATTTATTGTTTACCGCGCTGATCATGGCCTTGATACCGGCGCGGATAATATCCGTATCTGTTCCCGCTCCCCAGGTGACGGAACCGTCTCCCCACTGAAGGCCCACGTATGAGGCGGCCTCACTGGTAGAGCCGTGCTCCATGCTGTGCTCGGAGTATGTCATAATGGTGAAATCCCATCCTGTGGCGATCTTTACCGCGTTGCACACCGCATCCAGACGGCCGTTTCCTTTGGCAGTCACCTCCATCTGGGATCCGTCCTCCGTCCGGACTGTCACGGTGGCGGTAATCGCACCGTTCTGCACAAAATGAAGGTTGGTCACATCCACCGGCTCTCTCCTGTTGAGATAAGTGGTGCGGAACACCTCCAGCACCTCCTCCGGCTGCAGCTCCTTGTGGGCATGGTCGGAAACGGATTTGACCGCATATCCGAAGTGTTCCCGCATCTTCGGCGGAAGAACAAAGCCGTACTTCTGCTCCAGAAGGAAGCCGATGCCGCCTTTGCCGCTCTGGCTGTTGATGCGGATCACATCGCCGTCGTAGGTGCGGCCGATATCGGCGGGATCGATGGGGATGTAGGGCACATTCCACTGGTGGAGGTTGTGCTCCTTTCTCCAGGTCATACCCTTTGCGATGGCATCCTGATGGCTTCCGCTGAAGGCCGCATATACCAGCGCTCCCGCGTAGGGCGTTCTCTCATATACGTGCATCCGGGTCACCCGCTCGTAAGTCTCCACAATGGACGGCATATCGCTGAAATCCAGGTGAGGATCCACGCCGTGGGTATAAAGATTTAACGCCAGAGTGATCAGGTCCACATTTCCGGTCCGCTCCCCGTTTCCAAACAGGGTTCCTTCCACCCGGTCCGCTCCGGCCAGCACCGCCAGCTCCGTATCTGCCACGCCGCAGCCCCTGTCGTTGTGGGGATGAACGCTTAAAATCACGCTGTCTCGATGCTTCAGATTATCGCTCATATACTCGATCTGGTTGGCGTAGATATGGCTCATGCTCATGGAGACCGTCACCGGCAGGTTGATGATCATGGGCTTCTCCGGTGTGGGCTCCATAATCTCGATCACCTCGTTGCATACCTCAAGGGCGTATTCCGGTTCTGTTCCCGTAAAGCTCTCCGGACTGTATTCAAACCGGAAGTTGCCGGGATACTCGGCAGCCAGCTGTTTTACCAGCTTTGCGCCGTCCGTGGCAATCTTTTTGATCTCATCCCGGCTCTTTTTAAATACCTGCTCTCTCTGAGCCACGCTGGTGGAGTTGTAGAAATGAATGACTGCGCTGGGAGCCCCCTGGACTGCCTCAAAGGTTTTCCGGATGATGTGATCCCTGCACTGTGTCAGCACCTGTACGGTCACATCCTCAGGAATCATGTCTTTCTCAATCAGGGTTCTGAGAAACTCATACTCCGTCTCACTGGCGGCCGGGAATCCTACCTCGATCTCCTTAAAGCCAATTTTTACCAGCATTCGGAAAAATTCCAGTTTTTCTTCCAGATTCATAGGCACTACCAGACTCTGATTGCCGTCCCGCAGATCCACACTGCACCAGGCCGGAGCCTTCTCAATGTGATCTTTCTTCACCCAGCGGTACTCTGTCTTCGGCGGATTGTAATAGCCAATCTGATACTTTGTCACATCCATCATATCGTTTTTCCTCCTTACTGAACATAGGTGCCCGGCTTTTTGCGCCGGGCCGAAGCCGCTCATTCCGCAGCCGGCCGCCGTCCGTAAAGGACAGCGCTGGGGGCTTTCAGAGGGCGGGAGCCGCTTTTGATGGATACAAAAAGGCCCCCGTCCCTCAAGGGTATTGCCCCTTGAGAGACGAGAGCCATATTCATTCAAAGCTCCCGCGGTACCACTCTCATTGCTGTGTGACAGCCGCTCTGTACGGTCGGTAAATCTACGAACCGCTTCCCGGATAACGGTGGGATTCCGCTCGGGCCTACTGCTTCTGCCTCTCCTTAAAAGAGCCGGCAGCGGTTCAGCCGAGTGCTCAGGGGCCAGTATACATATCCGACATCTCTGCCTCGCACCGCCCGGCAGCTCTCTGTACACGTCCTGGATAGGCTTTTTCCCCGTCATCGCGTATAATTAATTTTTCAAAATTCTAACTCACATTGTATAAAATGTCAAGAGTTTTTTCCCCTCCGGCAGACTTTTTCCGCTGTACCCGTCAGATGACGGACCGAAACTCTTCCTCTCACTGCAGGGGAGAGATGGGCTCCTGGGCGGACGTCTCCGAAACCGCCGCCGTGGTGGACGGAGGCAGAATCACTCCGTCGCCGGTGGAAGAAGGTGCCTCCACCTGATCACGGATCTCTCCTCCCGGGCCGTTCCAGTCTACAGTTGTCTCCTCCGGCCTGGTAGGCGAATTGATAATAGGACCTCCGGAGGCCTCCGTACTCTCCTCAGAAGCAGATGGCCGGACAGAATCCGTACTGCCGGGCCGGCTGGGCCGGGTTCCGCTCTCTGTACTTCCCGGACGGCTCTGGCTTTCTCCCTGTCCCGCGCTGCTGCTCTCACTGGAAGACGGCCTTGTGCCCGTTCCGCTCTCCGTGGGGATCAGCATGCCGAATTCGTCAGTCTGAGACTCCCCGGGACTGGTTTCGATGGGATTTCCGTCCTCATCTGTCTCCGGTTCGCTGGTCTCAATGGGATTTCCATTTTCATCCGTCTCCGGCTCACTGGTCTCAATGGGATTTCCATTCTCATCCGTCTCCAGCTGTTCGCTGGTCTCCTCCGTAGCGGCCTCTGTAGTGGGACGGTAAACCGCTCCGCCGCTGGTATCCGCATGGTAGACAAACTCTCCCTCTTTGGACAGTCCCGTGTCGGAAATAATTTTTGCGCTGATCTGCTTCACCTGTTCCGTAGTGGTATAGTCCTCATCGTCAAAGAGGAAATTGTGAAGCTCCACCACATTGCTCTCCAGGGTGGTCGGGATCACGCAGGCTCCCTTTCTTCCCATATTGGCATCGCCTCTGGCGAAGGGGAAGCCTCCCGTCTCGCCGATGTGGTACTTGCTGATATTCTGAGCCATCTCCACCAGATCTCCGGTGTCGATGTTGGTGGACACCAGGGGAGCCACTGTCACAATAATATTGTTCAGCACAGAAAAATCTGCCTGCTTCGCCTTCTCAAAGGCAGCCTCAATTACCTTTCTCTGGCGCTCCGTCCTGGCAAAATCCGTATCCATCAGACGCAGACGTCCATAAGCCACCGCCTGAACGCCGTCCAGATGATTCATACCCGCATGGCTCAGCTGGGTGGTGGGAATTCCCGTTACCTTCTGAGTCTCCGTAATAAACGAGTTGATGTAGGAAAACTCTGCACGGCTGATCTCCATATCGATGCCGCCGAGAATATTAATGGCTTCCGCCACAGCTTTCCAGTTGAACGTCACATATTCCTGAATATCCAGATCCAGGTTTTTATTCAGGGCCTTTACAGCCTGGCTGGGCCCGCCCACAAAGTAAGCCTGATTGATCTTGTTGTAGCTGCCGCTGTCGTCAATATTCAGATAGGAATCACGGAACACGGAGACAATCCGGATCTCCCCCGTATCCCTGTTGATGTTGAAAATCATGTTCACATCGGCGTTGGCGCCTTTCCCCGTATTGGTTCCGCGGCTGTCCACGCCGAACACGGCCACCGTCCAGTAGCCCTCCATCTTCTGCAGAGTTTCCTCCGCCAGCTCCTCATTCTTGACCGTCTGAACGCTGAAGCTTTCATCCCGCTGCAGCAGAGACCATCTCCTGGCCACAAAGGCATAGCAGAAAATAAATATCAGAGCAAAACACTCCGCCACAATAAACTTGATGATTCTTCTGCGGCGCTTTGCCTCCGGTGACATATCTTTCTTCTGACCGGAATTTCTGCGCCGTCTTCCGGAACCTGAGTCTCCGCCGCCGGAGCCGTTTCCGCCGCCGGAACCATTTCCAGCCCCTCCGCTGCCGCCGGAAAAGCCGCTGTCAGCAGATGCCGTTCCCGATGTTCCGGAAGCTGCTCCTGTCGTCCCCGATGCCGGTCTCGTCACTCTGGGGGCCGCTCCCGCCGCTCCAGATGCCGGTCTCGCTACTCTGGGGGCCGTTCCCGTCGCTCCAGATGCCGGTCTCACAGCTCCCGTCATCCCGGACGCTGCTCTCGTCACTCCGGAGGCGCCTCCAGCTGCCCCCGAAACCGATCCGGTCCCTGCAGATCTGCGGCTGCCCGCGGACGCGCGGCTGGCCAGCTCATTCCATAGCTGAAGCCCGTCATCCTCTCTGCCTCGTCCGATCCCTGCATGGCGGCGTCCCGCGTCCGGAGGCGTAGCCCGCCTCGCCGCCGCAGGCGAATTTCCCGATGAACGGGCATATGCGGTCTGTCTTGCCGCCGCTTCCTCTCTATCCGCGCCGTCAGGGATCCCCATCCCTGTCCGGCGTACTGCCCGCGGTTCCGCCGCGGACGGACGTCTCCTGCTCTGCCTGGCTCTGGAGCGCCCGGCCTCATACTCATATTCCTGGCTCATGTTTTACCTCTTCCTGCATACTGCGCCCCACGGGCGTTTTTTTCTGGTTCTAGTAAGCGTTTTTATTGATAAAGCCCTTGAACACAGTAAGAAACAGGATTTTAAAATCCAGTCCAAGGGTCCAGTTTTCGATGTAATACAGATCGTATTCAATCCGTTTGGTGATGGAAGTATCTCCCCGATAGCCGTTTACCTGAGCCCAGCCGGTGAGGCCGGGGCGCACCTGATGCTTTACCATGTAGCGGGGAATCTCTTCCTTGAATTTTTCCACAAAAAACGGCCGTTCCGGTCTCGGCCCCACCAGACTCATGTCGCCTTTCAGTATGTTGAAAAACTGAGGCATTTCATCGATGCTGGTTTTCCGGATAAAACGTCCCACCGGGGTCACCCGCGGATCGTGGGGAGTCGTCCATTTGCTCTTCTCATCGGACGGAGCCTGTACCTCCATGGAACGGAACTTGTACATTTTGAAGGGGCGGTTGTGAAGTCCCACCCGTTCCTGACAGAAAATCACCGGTCCGGGAGACGTGACCTTCACCAGAATGGCTGCCGCCAGCATCACCGGAGAAAACAGGATAATGGCCACAATAGACCCGAAAATATCCACCGTCCGCTTCATGAACTTATTGATTCCGTTGGTAAGTGGTACATGGCGGATGTGTATTACCGGAAGCCCCAGAAGGTCTTCCATATAGGGCCTGGTGGGAATAATGTTATTATAGTCAGGGATAAATTTCGTATGCACGCCGGACTTTTCACAGACTGCCACAATGGCTCCCAGATCGCTGAACTGATCGATGCTCAGAGTAATGGCGATCTCGTCCAGCACATTCATATCCAGAATGGACTGCAGGTCCTGGATCGTACCCAGCACCCGTATCCCCTTGTATTCCTCCCCCAGCGCCTTGTGATCATCCAGAATCCCGGCGATGTGATATCCCCACTCCGGATTCTGCTTGACCCGGTCAATATACCCCTCCGCTGCCCGGCTGTACCCCACCAGCAGGACGTGCTTCAGATTATAGCCTCTGGCCCGCATGGAGCGCAGCATCATGCGGATCAGATTCCTCTCCAGCGTCTCCAGCGTAATGTTGATCACAAAGAAATACAGAACCATGGCTCTGGAGAAATTGTACCAGTACGGGTTCTTGCTGATCAGGTACAGAACCAGGGTAAACATCAGAAGGCCGATGGAATTGGCCTTGCAGATATTGGCAAACTCCAGCCGCCTCCCCTGGACCCGCTTCGGCGTATACAGCTGAAACACCGCATACAGGAGCAGATAGACCGGTATGACGATCAGCAGAGCCATCAGATAGAATTCCGCCCGCAGAGCATCTCCCCTGGTAGGAACAAATCCGTTTATCATCAATAACCAGGCCAGAGCGTAGGACAGAATAATCACGATGGCATCCAGAACCACCTGAAACTGGTTAAATTCCCGCTGATGGTCTTTAATCATTGCTAATCACCTCAATATCTTACTTATTATACATGAAGCCCAGGTGCCTGTCATTAACAAATTCTTACAATATATCTGTTTTTCTGTTACGGGTTCATGAATTTTTTATCATTTTTCCGCAGAAGCCGGGCCGGTTCCCAGCTTTCTCAGCCGGCGTTTTCCAAACTCCCAGACATAGAGAAACGTCCCCCAGATCAGCTCTATCTGAATCTGCACATAGTGTCTCAGATGTTCCGGGCGATAGGGAACCTTTCTGCAGTTTTTCAGGGTGGCGAAGCCTTCCCGCACCCCGTCCCGGTAATCCTGTCCGAACCCCAGCTTTTTAAAGAATGCGTATTTCACCGCCATCCCCGCTCCTATGGGAACGGCGTTTAACATCAGCTGAAGCAGAGGCATATTTTTATAATTCAGGTACACATTGTTCCGGGCCGCCAGGCGGACCTTAAAGGAATTGTATTTGGAGCCGCTGGTGCCGCTGCCCACATGGTAGATCTTCGCCGTGGGACAGTACACGTTCCGGTAGCCGTGGATTTTTGCCCGGTAGCCCACGTCAATGTCTTCCAGATAGGCAAAGTGGCTTTCGTCAAAGTACCCGATCTCCTCAAATACCTCCCGCCGGTAGATGGCCGCCCCGGCGCAGGCCGCAAACACCTGGCAGGCCCTCTGATACCCGGAGGAGGGCTGTCCCACTCCCCGCTGGTAGGCCCAGCCCAGGACGCTGTACATGTCTCCCGCGTCGTCCATCAGCTCCCTATGATACAGCTGGATCATCTTGCTGCTGGCGGAGAACACCTCCGGAAACCGGTCCAGACAGCGCACCAGCTCCCCCACATAGTCGGGGAAGGGCACTGTGTCATTGTTCAGCAGAATCACATAAGGGGTGGACACCGCCCGGATCCCCGTATTCACCGCTCCGGAAAAACCGGTGTTGCTGTCCAGAAAGATGGCGGGAATTCCCCGCTTTCTCAGCCACTCCGCGCTCCCGTCCTGGGAGCCGTTGTCCACCACCAGCAGGTCAAATTCCTTAAAATTCTGCTGCTTTAAGGCTTCCAGACAGGGTTCCATAAACCGCAGGCCGTTGTAATTTGGTATGATAACCGTTACCTTGTTCATAATCAGATCTCCAGGGGATAGGGCTCCCCGATTTTCTCTTTCTTTAAGTCCCTCAGGGCAAAATTGGACTTGCGCAGGGTCAGATTGGGGTTGTAGTAAGGATCCCCGTTTTTCAGAATATCCGGCCATTTTTCAGAAAAGATCCTGATTTCCCGGTTGAAGCGGGCGATCTTTTCCGGCGTGTCCTCCAGTCCCCTGGATTTGGACTCATAGTGGTACAGAAGGGCGTAGGGATTGTACACCACCAGCTTGTCCTGGGCCCGCACCTTCATGCAGTAGTCAATGTCGTTGAAGGCCACTGCCAGCTCCTCGGAAAAGCCTTTCGCCGCCTCAAACACCTGCCGTTTCGTCATCATGCAGGCCGCCGTGACGGCGCTGTAGTCCTGGGCGCACATAGCCCGGTGGAAATAGCTGTTCTCCGACTTGTGGAGACCGATGAAGGTGTGGCCGGCGATGCCGCCGAAGCCCACCACCACGCCGGCGTGCTGGATGGTGTCGTCCTGATAGAGGAGTCTCGCTCCCACCGCTCCCACATCCTCCCGCTGGCAGTATCCCAGCATCTCCTGGATGGTGTCCGGCTCGATGATCTCCGTGTCGTTGTTTAGGAACAGGAAATAATCCCCTGAAGCGTATTTCACGCCGAAATTGTTGATGGCGGAATAGTTGAACTCCCGCTCCCAGGTGACCACCTTTACGTTCTCATGCTCTCTCTGCAGCTTTTCGTAGTACTCAAAGGTGGCTTTCTCCGTGCTGTTGTTCTCTATAATGATGTACTCCAGATTTTTGTAGGCGGCCTTCTCCATCAGGGACTTTACGCATACGTCCAGATCCGCCGTGTGGTCCTTGTTGGGAATGATCACCGACACCAGCGGCTCTCCCTGGATGGCAAAGCGCACATGGTACTTTCCGTAATCCACACCTTTTTCAATGGACTCTGTCTCGATGCCCAGCCGGTCAAAATGAGCTTTGATAGCCCTGGCTCCCGCCTCAAAGGCGTAGAGCTTGCTCTCCGGATTGCTGGCCGTGGAGCCCTGATGGCACCGCCAGTGGTAGAGCACCTTCGGAATGTGATAAATCTTCCTGGCCTTCTCCGTGCACCGGAAGATAAAGTCGTAGTCCTGAGCCCCGTCAAAGCTCTCGTCAAACTGTCCCACTTCCTCCACCAGATCCCGGTTCACCGCAAACAGGTGGCAGATGTAGTTGGTGCTGGTGAGCAGGTCCGGATCGAAATCCGGTTTGAAATGGGGCTCAAACAGGGCGCCCCCGTCCATATCCAGCTTGTCCTCGTCGGAGTAGATCACGTCGTTTAAGGGATCGGCGTTGATGGCCTTGGCCACCTCGTAGAGGGCATTGGGCGTCAGAGTATCGTCGTGGTCCGCCAGCAGGATAAAATCTCCGGAAGCCATGTCCATGGCAGCGTTGGTATTGCCGGAAATCCCTTTATTTTCCCCGAGAATCAGGTATTTCACCCGGTCGTCCCGGTCGGCGTAGCGGCGCAGAACCCGCTCGCAGCTCTTCCCCTTGGGGCTGCCGTCCGCCACGCAGATCTCCCAGTTTTCATAGGTCTGGGCAAATATGGAGTCTAAAAGCTCCTTTAAATACCGCTCCGGCGTCTGATAGGCGGGGATGACAATGGATAGCTTCGGCCGATAGTCCATCCACTCCTGGCGCTGGCGTTCCAGCTCTTCCTCCATGGGCTTTGTCAGCTCATACCACTCGCCGTAATCATAGTCGTTGTCGATGCCCTGGAGTTTGTGCTTTGACTTTACCACCAGAGCCCTGAGGCCGTTTTCCTTCCAGAAGTCGAAAGCCACCTTCACCGTCTCCATGTTCATCAGATCCATGATCTTTTCTCGGCGTTTGTGGGCTACGCTGGACCGGCGGGCGATGAGCTCCTCATTATACCGGATCCGCACCCGGCGTCCCTCGCATTTGATGTACAGGTAGTAGTTCTCTCCCCGCTCATAGGCAAACTGAATGTCAAAGCCAAAATCCTTATCCCAGGTCTTCCCGAAATAGATCTGGCTCACATCGTCTCTTCTGGTGGACACATACTTGAATTCCACCGGTTTATGGTTCCCGTCCTCCACCTGAAACTCCACCGGGGACTCCGGATGTTTTCCGATGGCCCAGCCGTTTAACTGTATGGTGTTTTCCCGGATCCTGACCACGTCCACTTTATACTTCATAGGTCTCCTCCGTTTTCTTCCTCATTCTGGAAATTGATCCGCTCCTCTTCCACTACCAGGGGCCTTCTCATCACCCTGGAATTGATGGTCAGCACATACTCTCCCACCAGTCCGATGAAAAAGATCTGCACCGATCCCAGGAAGCACATGCCGATGAGCAGGGGCGCCATACCGGCGGCAAAACGGTCCCAGTACAGCAGCTTCAGTGTCAGATAGATCAGGGCTACCAGCATACTGATGGCAGAACAGATGCTGCCGAAAATGGTGGCCAGGCGCAGCCCCACCTTGGTGTAGGAAGTAAAGCTCAGCATGGCCGCGTCATAGAGCTTATAGAAATTGTTGCTGGTTTTTCCCGCCTTCCGCTTCGGCTGTTCATAGGGAATCTCTTTTCTGCGGAAACCCAGCTCCGCCACAATTCCCCGCAGGAAAGGGGTGGGATCGTCCAGATCCCTCAGCACCTGGATGAATTTCCTGTCGTAAAGACCGAAGCCGGTAAACTGTTCAATCTGCTCCACGTCCGACAGTTTCTTGATCAGCTTGTAATAGCAGCCCCGCAGCCAGTACATAAGTTTATTCTCCTGGCTGGATTTCTTGATGCCAATGACGATCCTGTAGCCGTTTTCCCACTCTTTCACATATTTGGGAATCATCTCCACCGGATCCTGAAAATCCGCCGCCATCAGGATGGTGCAGTCCCCTGTGGTCTGCAGCATGCCGTAGTAGGGGGAATTGAACTGGCCGAAATTTTTCGCATTGAATATGGCCTTGATGTCCTTGTCCCGGGCGCACAGCTCCCGGAGTATTTCCCGGGTGCGGTCCTGAGAATCATTGTCAATAAACAGGATTTCATACCGGTATCCCGGCAGATCCCGGTGAAACATTTCTACCAGGGCGTCCCGCAGGGGGCCTACATTGGCCTCTTCATTGTAGCAGGGCACCACAACGCTGATCTTCTTCATCCGTTAATCCTTCCAATCTATTTTCACCATGACCTTCACCAGGTCATCGGCTTTTTCTTTCATCATGTACAGGGCGTCCTCCACCCTGTCCAGTCCGTACAGGTGATGGGTCACCAGCTTCCGCGGATCGATCCGCCCGTACTTCACCATGGCCAGCAGGCGCTCGATTCTGGCCCGGCCGCCCTTTGCCAGCTCCGTGTGGATGGTCTTTCCCGCCATTCCCCGGCCGCCGGAAAATTTGGGGAATCCCAGGCTGCCGGTTCCGCCGTAATAATTGACGTTGGAAATAGTGCCTGTACCGTAGCGGACCATATCCACCGCCTGGGTAAAGACCTCATCCCCTCCGCCGCAGAGAATCACCGAGTCGGCGCCTACGCCGCCGGTCCGCTCCTGAACCTGCTGAACCACGTCTCCGTCCCGGTAGCTGATCACCTCCGTGGCCCCGTATTCCTTCGCCAGCTTTACGCACACCGGCCGGCTGCCCACGGCGATGATTCTGGCGGCTCCCAGATGCCTGGCGCCTTCCACCGCCATCAGGCCGATGGGACCGATGCCCATGACCACCACCGTATCGCCGATCTTAATATCCGCGTACTCCGCTCCCGTAAAACCGGTGGTCACCACATCCACGCACATCAGGGCCTGCTCCAGGGTAACTCCCTCGGGGATTTTCGCCAGAGTGGTATCCGCGTCGGGAATGAGGAATTTCTCCGCAAAGACTCCCGGCTGGCTCCGCCCCAGCTGATGACCGGAAAACGGCGCGGAAGCATGGCGGTCGTTTCCCTCCTGGATGGCTTTCGCTCTCCAGTCCGGCGTAATGGCCGGCACTGCCACGATCTCACCCGGCGCAAAGTCCCGGACCTCCTCTCCCACTTCCAGCACCTGAGCCACGCACTCATGGCCCAGAACCAGGTTTGGAGCCTTGGGAGAACCGCCGCCGAACACCGTGTGCACGTCGGAAGAACAGGGGGTCACCGCCACCGGCCGCAGGATGGCGCCGTAGGGCTGTTTTAACTGGGGTTCCGGGGCGTCGTGCCATCCCACCACTCCCGGTTCCTTTAATACAAATGCTTTCATCCGTCCATCTCCTCCCCGGCAGCTTCCTGCCGCCTTTTCTTAAAGTGTCTCCAGGTGATCCGTCTTCAATGCCAGAATTTCCACAGAGCTTCCAAATTTTTCCCGGATAATCCCGGCAATCTCCTCCGTATAGCCGGGGGCCACAATGAGAATGGCGCCCACCGGTTCCTGGAAGAAGTGATCCGGCGCCACAATGGGCAGATGGGAGGTAGGGGCAAATCTTCCCTGCTTAAAGGGGGCGGAATCTATGATGTAGCTCACCTTGTCCCCCAGCCGGGTGGTGGCCGCCAGAGTAAATCCCTGGTGGCTGGCCCCCCAGATAGCCAGGGCCTTTCCTTCCCCGTGAAGGCGGTCCACCAGCCGGTTCACCTCGTCGTCGATATAGCGGCGGCTGGCAGTCAGACCGGAGACGTCCACCTTCGCAGGGGCCGTTCCGCTCTCTGCTCCCGGCATCCCGGTTCCGCTCTCCGCTCCCGGCGCCCCGTCCTCCGTCTTTCTCACGATCACCGACAGGGTGTCCCGGTTTATCATCTCCTCCTCCAGCACCTCAAATCCGCAGGATTCCAGAAGATTCCGAAGAGTCTCAAAGGTGTAGTAGGCGATGTGGTCCCGAATCAGCTCATAGTAGCCGTCGTACTGAAGAATATACTCCAGGCTGGGCACGGTGATCAGGCCCATTCCTCCGGCCGTCAGGTTGTTTCGGATGCACCGCAGCATCACTCCCGGCTCCGGCTGATGTTCCAGGAAATTAAAGGAGAGGAATACGTCGTAGGGGCCGCCCGGTATAAGGGTGTCTTCTGTCTCCGTAAATCCCTCCTTCACGTCCAGGCCGTCCTTTACAGCCGTCTCCACCAGATCCTTCCGGTGCTCTATGCCGTGGACCTCCACCGGGAATTCCCGCAGCACCGAGAGAAACTCTCCACGGCCGCAGCCTGCCTCCAGAAATTTCTTTCCTTTCAGATGATAGGTCTCTATGAGATGGCGGTACTGCCTTCTGCGAAGATTCACCATGGTGGTGGAGAATCCGCCGGCCCGGATCACGTCCCGGTAATAGTCCACCGGCTCACAGTCAAACTGTACCAGGCCGCAGTCCGGGCACTGGCAGAGATTCAATGTGATCCCGTGGTCCTCCTTCACCTCATCCCTGTCCGGAATATTCTGGGCGGACGCCGGCATGTTATCCAGAGTCATCAGCGGCTCTTCCGGCAATTTTTGGCCGCAGGCAATACACTTGCTCATAAATCAGGTTTCCTCCTTGTCAGCCCTGAAGCTGTTTTTCGCACTGTCCAGTATATATAATCTTTTCGTTTTTCTCAACCTTATGGAACAAAAAACTTTGGAATTCACAGTTCCATGGTAAATTTGAAATGGCTTTTCTTCATTCCCTGGCGCTCGTAAAACCGGTGGGCGCCGGTGCGCTGCCTGCCGCTGGTCAGATCCAGACACATACAGCCAGCCTCCCCGGCCAGGCGGCATGCCTCATGAAACAGGATCTCTCCGATCCCCTGTCCACGCAGGCCGTCCCCCACCACCAGCTCCAGAATCTCCGCCACCGGGCCGCCGTGATGAAGCTGTCCTTCCATCCGCAGATTCACAAAGCCTTCCGTCCGGCCGCCCCGGTCATAGACCAGGCTGCGGAAATGTCCGTCTTCCAGGATTTCTCCATAGATTCTGTCAAAGCCCTCTTTTGGCAGCTCCTGATTTTCCAGCTGGCACATGAGACGGTATACCGCCTCCCGGTCCTTTGCCTCCGCCGGGCGGACCTTCCCCAGTTCCAGCTCATACAGCCAGAATCCGGCCAGTCCCGTGTCCTCGTAAAAGAGCTCCATCCGCTCAATATACTGAAAGCCTGTGCTCTCATACAGCCGTTTCGCCGGCAGGTTGCCTTCCAGTACATCCAGCCGGACAGCCCGGCAGCCATTTTCCACCGCCATCCGCACGGCAGCTCTCACCAGCCGTTTTGCCAGTCCCCGGCCCTGGTACTCCGGCAGTACCCCCAGAGCGTGGAGCACCGCCGTCTCCTCCGGCAGCGCCAGGACCTTCCAGCCGGCCCGGTCATAACCTTCCGTTCCCTGATGGTTCATCACCATGGCTCCGGCAATCTTTCCGTCCCCTTCCAGGACAAACAGCTCGCCTTTTTTTATGGATTCCCGGATAAACTCCGGATCCGGGTACACGCCTTTCTCCCATCCCGGGTGATACTGCGCCCCTTCCATCCCGTCTGTCAGACGGTCATAGAAATCCATAACCCGCTGGTATTCTTCCAGGCAGGCAGGACGAACAGGATCCGTCCAAAAAGGAACCTCTGTCTCCCAACTCTCTTCCATACTATCTTCCTCTCTCCCGGTCCCACTCGGTCAGGGCGTCCTTCATTGCTTTTTTGATCACAAAATAAGCCACTGCCGCCACAATCAGAACACCGATCAGCCATATGGCCAGCCCTAATAACATTCCAATTCCCATGCCAATTCCATGCATCCTTCTTATCCCCTCTCTTTCACAGACTCCAGAGTCCTCCGGATCCCCTCCCGGAAAGGCACCTTCGGCCTCCATCCCGTCAGCTCCTCAATTTTTCCCATATCCGGCAGGAGAGAAGCCGGACCTTCCGCGTTGGGCGGACGTTTCCCGTAGGTATAAGTCCCCTTTCCGCCGCAGCACCGGTGCATCTCCTCCACAAACTCCCGCAGAACCCTGGTATCCTCACCGGCCACATTGTAGATGCCGCCGGGAAGGTCCTCCCTCTCCAGCAGGACCGTCATAACCTCCGCCATGTCTTCTATATATAAAAAGTTCCACTTCTGAGTACACTCTCCCAGTTCCATATGGCCTCCGGAGGAAAATGTCTTCAGGCAGCTGTTTACCAGGGACCAGGGATGATCTCCCGGGCCATACACGCTGAAAATCCTGGTGTGAATATATTTCATGGACAGCTCCCGGCACAGCGCTCCGGCCTGTTTTCCAAATTCCAGCTTTGCCTTTCCATACTCCGACACCGGACTGCAGGGATGATCCTCCGCTGTGGTCTCTCTGCAGATGCCGTACTCCGCCTGAGAGCCGGAGAACACAAAACGGCCGCAGCCCAGCGCCGCAGCCGCTTTCACCGCCATGAGCGAACACCGGATATTCTTTTCCTGCACCGCCCGGTCGCTGCGTCCGGCGCTTCCCACTCCGTCCCAGGCCATGTGAAGAAAGACCGGCCTGCTTCCTTCCGGCAGACCGGCCGCACGCGCTGCCTCCGGCAGTCTCTCTATCTCTTCCAGGTTCAGATCCACTATTTTCAGATTCTCATGGTCCGGCAGCTTTTTCCGGTTGGAAGAGCCGGGGCGGACCGCAGTCCACACCCGGCATCCCCGTTTCAGCAGCGTTTCCGTCACCGCAAGGCCGATAAAGCTGGTTCCTCCTGTGATAATCACATCCATGGCGTCACCCTTTGATTCTGGGAATGATCATGATCTCATCCATCTCCTCATCCGGCAGGAAGGGAGCCAGATCCTCCAGGGGCGCAGAGACGATGGAACCGTCCGGAAGACGCTTGGACGCGGATTTCGGCTCAAAGGGCTGATCCACCGTCACAAAAATCTCACAGATCACCGGCCCGTCCATGGCCAGGGTCTGATCCAGCACCTGCTCCATCTCCGTATTGTTGCGGATGGCGGTGTAGGGGTAGCCGTAAGCCCAGGCCAGCTTTTCCATGCTGGGGAAGCTTAAGTCGCGGCTGTCCACGCCCACGCCCACCAGAGGCTCTCCGAAGAAGTTCTTCTGGGTCTGGCGGATGGAATGATAGCCGCCGTTGTTGATGATGAACATTTTAATAGGAAGACGATGATGGATGATGGTCTGCAGCTCCTGCAGGTTCATCTGCATGCTGCCGTCACCGGACACCATGATCAATTCTTCCCGGTCCGCCGCCACGCAGGCTCCGATGGCCGCCGGAAGGTCATATCCCATGGAAGCGATGGCGGAGTTGGTGATAAACCGCTGTCCTTTCTTGATCACATAGGCATGTCCGCCTACCACGCAGGCGGAGCCGTTGCCCACCACGGTGATCCGTCCCTCGGGCAGACGACGGCTCAGCTCCTTGATAAAGGCGTAGACGTTGGCCTCCTTCTCCGCCCCTCCCTCATAATGTCTGGGAAGCACCACCGGATATTTTTTCTTCCACATCTGACAGTTCTCCTGCCAGGTCATGCCGTTTTTGCCCTCGCCGCCCTGAAATACCGGCAGGGAGGCTTCCCGGTCCAGAACCCGCTCCATGGTCTCCAACAGGTCCTTCGCGTCCGCCCAGACTCTCATATCGCTGTGGACGCTGGGCTTCTTTAACTCCTCTTTATCAATGTCATTGACAATCACGTAAGCGGCTCTGGCCCAGGTCTCATAGTTGTAGCCCACCTGGCGGATGCTTAAACGGCTGCCCACGGAAAATACCAGATCACTGTTCTGCACCGCAAAGTTTCCCGGACGGTCGCCGAAGCCCCCGGCCCGTCCCACATACAGGGGATGGTCGTCCCAGACCGCGTCGGTGCTGTTCCAGCCGGTGACCACCGGGATGCCCAGTTTTTCCGCCACCCGCAGAAATACCTCATGGGCTCCCGCCAGCCGCACGCCGTTGCCCACGTTGAATACCGGACGTCTGCTCTCGCGGATCTTCTCAATGATGACTCTGGCTGTCTCCTCCGTCGCCTTCGGCGGCAGCACCTGGCGTTTTTCTCCCCTTCCCGCTGTATCTTCCGGAATCTCCGCCGGAGACTTTGCCGCCCAGCCGGTGCCGCCGGCTTCATAGTCCGCCGGGTCGAAGCCGATCAGATCGTCCGTCTCCACATAAGCCCCCTGAATATCCAGCGGGATGTCCAGCCAGGTAGGTCCTTTTCTTCCCGAATCCGACAGGTATAGGGCTTTTTCCACGCAGAAGCGGATCCGCATGGGATCGATGACCATCTCGCTGTATTTTGTCATGCAGTCGATGGATTTTGTAATGTCAAACTCCTGGTCGCCCATGGCTCGGATGCCCACGCCGGACCAGCGGGCTGTGGTATCGTAGCGCACCTGTCCGGACAGCACAAACATGGGGATGGAATCCAGCCATCCTCCCACCACTCCCGTAATGGCGTTGGTGCCTCCGGGGCCGGTGGTCACGCAGACCGCCGCCATCTTTCCATGGATCCTGGCATAGCTCTCCGCCGCAATGGCGCAGGCCTGCTCATGATGGTTGTACATACAGGTCAGCCCCTCCTGATGTCCCAGGGCGTCATTTAAGTGCATGGCGCCTCCTCCGGTCACGGAAAAGACCTGGCTGATCCCTTCCTCCACCAGTTTCTGCGCAATATAGTTGGAAACCTTCATTTTCATACGGCAGCTTCTCCTTCTTGTTCTTTATTTCTGTTATCTGAAATGGATTATATCATACTTCCATTGGGAAACCTATGAATTTTTTCTTATTTCTTTCCGTCGTTCTCCCCCGAAAACAGGCTCTCCCCAACCCCTCCCGGGTATACGCCACATCCTCCCAGTTCTGGCAGGAACCACATATGGATTTCAACTGACCGGTTATATATAATAAGCCACGTAAGCAAGAAACGGTCTTACGGCCAGCACTTTCAAGCAAAAAAGGAGAGTATCTATTATGAAAAAAGAAACAAGATTCTTAGCTGTATTATCCACCGCTGCAATGATGGCTTTCGCGGCTCCCATGTTCGGTACGGGTATGGCTGACACCGTTTACGCTCAGGAGAAAACCGGTTGGGTGGAAGAATCCGCCGGAGAATGGAAATATTACGATTCAGAAGGATATATGCTGACAGACTCCTGGAAGAAGCAGGGGAATGACTGGTACTATTTAAGCGAGGACGGCAGCGTGGCTGTCAGCCGGCAGATTGACGAGTACTACGTGGACGAGACCGGAAAGAGAGTTTCAAACACCTGGCTTTCCGTCGACAACGAGGAATGGTTTGACGACGCTCCCATGAACTACTGGTTCTATTACGGAAAGAACGGAAAAATGGTGACGGACAAGTGGATGTCCATTGACGGCCAGTGGTACTACTTCGACGGCGAAGGCCACATGCTCACCGGCCTGCAGGAGGTAGGCGAGGGCACCTACTACTTCGGCGAAGACGGAGCCCGCAAGTACGGCTGGTTCCTGCTGGAGGAGACAGACGAGAGCCTGGACCGCGAGTCTTCCTGGTTCTATTTTGACAAGTCCGGAAAAATGCTGGTGGACGAAGTCGATAAAAAAATCGACAATGCCTACTACACCTTTGTGGACGGCCGTATGCAGACCGGCTGGGTTCTGACTGACAAGGAAGCTGCCAGAGAGGACAGCGCCGCCGGCTATCAGTATTACGGCGAAGACGGCAAGAGAGCTTCCGGCTGGCTCACCATCGTAGGAGTAGACGGTGTGGCCGGAGAAGATGAAGAGTTCTCCTTCTATTTTAAAAACGGAGCGCCTTACTGCGCTGAGACCGGCATCCAGGTATTTTCCGTAAATTCAAAAAAATACGGATTCAACACCAGAGGTGAGATGCAGACCGGCCTTCAGACCGTAACCAGAGAGGACGGCTCCACCGGCACCTATTACTTCGGCGAGGACGGTGTCATGAGAGTGGGACGCCAGACCATCTACGATGAGGATTTAGGGGAGAACCAGGTGTGGTACTTCAGCACCGACGGCTCCAACAAGGGCATGGGCTACACCGGAATCCGCGACAACGTGATCTACGACGGCGGTCTGCGTCTGCAGGCTGATGCCGACCTGCGCCTGGCCCCTGTGACCTTCCAGGGCAGCCGGTATCTGGTAAACACCAGCGGACAGATTCAGAAGGCATCCTCTTCCTCCCAGTCCAAAAAGAATCCGGATCTGGGCAAAGGATTCAAGGACTACGAGGACTTAAACGACAAGGTCTGGACGGTAGATACTCAGGGCATCATCCAGGAGTAATCACCGGATCTCATACAAAAGATATTTCATCCGTTCCTGACACTGCCGCAGATCTGCCGGCAGAAAAAAAGCGGTTCTCCACGCGCGAGAGCCGCTTTTTCCTATTGCACGCCGGATGGGATTGTACCCTGTCTTCACTGTCTCCTTTTCTCCATACTGCCCACCACATACCGGTCAATCAGACGATTGGCAGTCTTTCTGATCTGCCTCACGGTCTCCATCAGCATTTCATTCTCCCTTTTCAGTCTCTCATTTTCCTGCTTCAGCAAAACTATGGTATCTGTCTCACTCATGTCAGGAGCCTCCCCCTTCGCTCATTGATATCGCAATAACAATATAAGACGTTTCCAAATTTTTGCAAAGTAAAATCCGCCGCATAGTTCGACAGAATTCGTCATCTTTTGCATTCTCTCAATTATCCGATTTTCGACTACGCACAATATCTGCATTTTAAACGAAAATTCGACACAACACCTATGAAGGGGCCCGGAGAGCTTATGTCGAAAAGTTTTTTCCTGATTTTCCCTACAGAGCCGTCCCTTTTTTCGGTATAAAGAGGCCGGATACGTCCACGCCTTCCAGCTCCAGCAGGCGGATCTTTTTCTCTATCCCCCCTGCATACCCGGTCAGACTTCCTCCCGTCCCCACCACCCGGTGGCAGGGAATGATAATGGATATGGGATTGTGGCCCACGGCCCCTCCTACTGCCTGCCCGGACATGGACGGTCTGCCCATCCAGGCGGCCGCCTGTTTTGCAAGGGCGCCGTAGGTAGTCACTTCCCCGTAGGGGATCTGACACAGCAGCTTCCAGATCACCTGGCGGAATGCACTTCCCTCCGGTTTCAGGGGAAGCTCTGAAGGCTCCGGCCTCTTCCCTGCAAAATACCGGTTCAGCCACCGTCCGGTCTCTTCCAGCACCGGAAGGTCTCCCTGTTCTCTTGCCGTCTCCGGCATGGTGCTTCCAAAATATTTCTGCCCTTCCATCCAGAGCCCCGTCAGGTTTTCTCCGTCACTGGCCAGCGTAAGCCGTCCCAGGGGAGATTCATAAATCGTATATCCGCACATCTTTCTTCCTCCTGTTATGTATTCCAAAGCTGAAACATGGCATAGCTGCGCCACGGCCGCCACTGTTCGGACAGCTCCCGCAGCTCCTTCGGCGTCTGGCCCGGCAGGGCGTGCCGGATCCCCGCATCCGTCTCCAGAAAGGCGTCCGGCCATCCCATGGTTCTCATGACTATGTTCTGAGCTGTCCAGCTTCCGATTCCCCGCAGGCTTTGCAGCCGTTCCATCTCCTCCTCCGGATCCGCGCTCTGATCCAGATGAAGAACGCCTTTCTCCAGGGCTTCCGCCAGCAGGCGGATACTCTCAGACCGGGCCGATGTGACCCCCAGAACCCCCAGGTTCTCCTGAATCTTATCCCCCATGGCCAGAAAATCCTCCGCCGTGGGAAAGCTGCGGTTTAACCCATCCAGCCCCGTCTCCACAGGACTGCCGTAATGTGCGGCCAGACGGGCCGCCAGAGTCCCCGCAGCTTTCACGGAAACCTGCTGCCCCAGGATGATCCTCACAGACGTCTCAAAAGCGTCAAAGCAGCCGGGAATGCGCACTCCCGGCACAAACAGGCCGGGGCGCAGCTCATCCATGACCTTCAGCCTGCCGGCAATCACCTCCGGATCGCAGTCCAGGTCAAACATCCGCCTTACCCGGGTACGCACCTGGGGAAGCGCCGGAAGAAGGCTCTCGCTGACGGTCAGGCCCAGCCGGCCCTTCTCTTCCAGATTCTCCACCTGAATCCAGCCCCGAAGAATCTTCCCGTTCCGGTCCTTCATCCGGACCGTGCGGGCATACCGGCCGTCCGTTACCGTCTCCACCCCCGCAATGGCCCTGGCCTCAAGAAATTTCAGCAGGCCGTCCCAGGCATAGGGCGGGCGGTATCCCATTTCCACTGTTATGCTTCCGGTTTTCGCCGCTGCGTTTCCGGGCCCCATCGCTGTGTTTCCGGTCTCCGCCGCTGCGTCTCCCCGCCCCATCGCTGCGTCTCCGGCGGTTTTTTCTGCCTTGCCCGCTGTTTTCCTAAGCTCCGCGGGAGACAGGCGGTACTGCTTCTGAAACAGCTCGTTCATCCGCCTCAGGCTTCCAAAGCCGGCAGCCATGGCCACATTCATCACGGAAAGATCCGTATCGGTCAGCAGATTTTTGGCCAGCAGCAGACGGCAGGTCTGCTGATACTGCACCGGAGTCACGTGATACTCCTTTTCAAATACCCGCCGCAGGTGTCTGGAAGTGCAGCCCAGTCTGGCCGCCGTCTCCTCCATGCTCAGGCCGCTGCCGCAGTTTTCTTCCAGAAAAGAGGCCGCCCGGGCAGCCAGATCCCCGCTGGTGTCCGCCGCCGGCCGGACAGGCGCAAGTTCCGGCCGGCAGAGCAGGCAGGGACGGTATCCCGCCTGCTCCGCCTCCGCAGCCGTCGCAAAATAGGTGCAGTTTTCCTTTTTCGGCAGCCTGGCCCTGCACACCGGCCGGCAGTAAACGCCGGTGGAGGAGACGCCGATAAACAGACGCCCATCAAATCTGGCGTCCTTCGACCGAAACGCTTCATAGCAGACATCTCTGCTTTCCAAAAACAAACTACCACCTCCTGTGATTTCTCCTGTTTTTCTATTCTATCACATTCTCCCTTTTGGTGCTCGCGGTTTTCGGACATACAATTCCCCGTTTTTCCGCAGCTGTAATAAATACGTAAGCATTTGGCACTGG
>DXBC01000013.1 GCA_019116745.1 Candidatus Lachnoclostridium stercorigallinarum | reverse complement strand
AAAAAAGTCAAAGAAACTTAGAAGCGCGGAGGAAGAGAAAATTTAACAGAGAAAAACAGAATAGAGAAAGGAAATCAGTCCAATGGATGAGATAGTTTAAAGGCGGATGTCGAATCGGAAGAGAATTCGATATCCGCCTTTTTTGCGTCCGCAGATCGGACAGCCGTTCCGCCCTATTCCTGCGGAGCCACGCCTTCCAGATCAAAGGGAGGTGTGTACTCTTCTTTTGCACTGCTTTTCTCCTGCATGAAGCCTGCGGTAAGCCCCAGCTCAATGGCAAAGTCCAGAACCTGATTGTATTCGTAGGTGGTAATTCTTCTGCTGATTTCCGGAAACTGTGCACTGCGGTAAAAGGGGGTATACTGGCTGAGAAGGCTGAGAAGAAAGCTGCTTTTCGGAAGGTGTTCCTTCATCCAGCTCAGGATTTTTTTGGAGTCCTCCTTCTGACCGGGAAGAACCATGTGCCGGATAATGACTCCCTTTTTCATAAGGGAGCAGCCGTCTTCTTCCGCGAAAACGGGAGTTCCCGTTTGGCGGATCATGGTTTCCACTGCCCGGGAGGCGAAAGAGAAGTAGTCGGGAGCGCAGGAATATTTTCCCGACAGCTCACTGCTGTAATATTTCAGATCCGGGAGGTAAATGTCCACGTACCCTTTCAGCTGTTCCAGGGTTTCTGTCCGTTCATATCCGCCGGTGTTCCAGACGATAGGGATGGAGAGGCGGTGGCGGACCAGATCCAGGGCCGTCAGGATGGACGGCAGGTACTGGGTGGGGGTCACCAGGTTGATATTGTGGGCGCCCTTTTCCTCCAGCTCCAGAAAAATATCAGCCAGACGGCGGGGGGTGATGTCCTTCCCGAAACCGCCGCTGCTGATGGTATGGTTCTGACAGAAACAGCATTTTAACGTACAGCCGCTGAAAAAAACCGTTCCGCTTCCCCGGACGCCGCTGATACAGGGCTCTTCCCAGTGATGAAGGGCGGCTCTGGCGATTCTTGGCCGGGTCCCGCACCGGCAAAATCCCAGAACGGCGGCGCGGTCGACGCCGCACCGGCGGGGACACAGTTCACAGACTGCATCAATCATATCTTCTGCACCTCGTTGATTGACAAATTCACTCACAATCGTTACAATAAAATACAATTTTACGGAAAAATACAGGCGTTTGTCAAGAGCGGACTGGAAAAGTCACGGCGCGGAAATGAGGAGTTCAGTACCGGGACTGAGCGGTTCTGCGGCGGATGCCGGAAAGCGGTGGGGAGTATGAACAAACAGAAGACGGAGCTGGAGTACGCCTTCCCCAGGACAGTTCCTGTGATGGCCGGATATCTGGTGCTGGGGGCAGCCTACGGGATTTTGATGGCGGACAGCGGTTTTGGTCCCATATGGTCAGTGATGATCAGCATTGTGGTGTACGCGGGAAGCCTGCAGTATCTGGGGGTCTCTCTGCTGGCGGCAGGGGTCAGCCCGGTATACGGATTTCTCATGTCCCTGATGTTAAACGCCAGGCACTTGTTTTACGGAATTTCCATGCTGGACAAATTCCGGGAGGTGAAGCGTTTTAAGCCTTATCTGATCTTTGCCATGACAGATGAGACCTTTTCTGTGCTGTGCTCGGAAAATCCGCCGCCGGAGATGGATCGGGACAAGGTGTTTTTCTGGATTTCCTTTCTGGATCAGTGCTACTGGGTGGGAGGAACTCTTCTGGGAGCGCTGCTGGGGAGTTTTCTCACCTTTGACACGACGGGAATGGATTTTGCCCTTACGGCCCTGTTTGTGGTGATTTTCGCAGGACAGTGGGAGGAGAAAAAGGGGCACTCTTCCGCCCTTCTGGGAATGGGAGCCACCGCGGTGTGCCTGTTGATTTTCGGAGCAGATCGTTTTATCATTCCGGCGATGGCGGTGATTCTGGTGATCCTGTTTATGGCTTATAAAATAAAGGGAACGGGAAAGGAGAGCGAGTGACATGAGTCAGATGAGCACAGCGATTGGAATTGTGGCGGCAATGACGGCAGCTACGGTGATCAGCCGTTTCCTGCCCTTTATCGTTTTTCGGGGAGACAGGAAAACGCCGCCTTTCGTGGAATATCTGGGGAAGACTCTTCCCTACGCCACCATTGGCCTGCTGATGGTTTACTGCCTGAGGACGCCGCTTCTTTCCGCCTGGGAGCAGCTGCGGGGCGGAGGAGGGGATGCCGCGGCCTGGGAAGCGCCGGAAGCGGCTGCAGTGCTTGCGGTGGTCCTGATTCACAGATGGAAAAAGAATTCCCTGCTCAGCATCGGCCTGGGAACGGTGCTGTACATGGTGCTTAAGCAGGCAGTGTTTGCCTGAAGACGGGAAAACGGAAAAAAACGCCGTGAGACTGATTTCACGGCGTTTTTTCACCCTATTTCGCGTTTGCGGAAGCCCGGGGAAGGAAGGGATACATCTCGTTGTAGAATTCCAGCTCTTCCTCTGAGGCGGGAAGGGCCGGAATCAGTCCGGTGCAGTCTGTGGAAGAGCCGGACCTGCGCAGATCGAAACCTTCGTGTTCCCGGTAGTCAGGGGATTCCTGTTTTTTCATCTCATCACCTCCCTATTAGTTTGTATGAAAAACAGGGCAGAATACCTGGGAAAATTTTATTTTTTGTTTATTGATTTATGAATAGAGTGACATTATAATAATGTGGGGTAGGAGAGGATTCTATCCGGAATGGAGAAAAAACACATATGAATAATAACCAACAAAACAACAATGGCAAATCGCCCAAGGGCAGCCAGACAATCACCATTCTTCTGATTGCAGCTCTGATCACGTTTGCCACTGTTTATTTCATGAGAAATGCTCTCACCAGCAGCTCGGAGGAAGAGCTTACCTACAATCAGTTCATTCAGATGGTGGAAGAAGAGCAGATTGAATCTGTGGCAGTGGGAAGCTCGGAGATCGAGATCCATCCCAAGAGCAGCGTGGACGGCTTTTCCCCGCTGAAGAGATACTATACGGTTCGGATGGAGAGCGACGACCAGCTGACGGAGCGGCTGGAAGACCAGGGAATTGAGATCCGCAAGCTGCAGCAGACGGACAGCCTGATGCTGGATATTGTGGGCTCTCTGCTGTGGTTTGGATTTCTCGTATTTTTGATGACCATGATGATGCGCCGCATGGGCGGAGGCGGAATCATGGGCGTGGGAAAGAGCAACGCGAAGGTCTATGTGCAGAAAGAAACGGGAGTGACGTTCAAGGATGTGGCCGGCGAGGATGAGGCGAAAGAGTCTTTGACCGAGATTGTGGACTTCCTTCACAACCCTGCAAAATACACAAAAATCGGTGCGAAGCTGCCAAAGGGGGCCCTTCTTGTGGGACCTCCCGGAACTGGAAAAACTCTTCTGGCCAGAGCGGTGGCGGGAGAGGCTCACGTGCCGTTTTATTCCCTCACAGGTTCCGATTTCGTGGAAATGTTTGTAGGTGTGGGAGCGTCCCGTGTCCGTGATCTGTTTAAGCAGGCGCAGGAGTCAGCCCCCTGCATTATTTTCATTGATGAGATCGACGCCATCGGAAAAAGCCGTGATTCCCGCTACGGCGGCGGAAATGACGAGAGGGAGCAGACGCTGAATCAGCTGCTCTCCGAGATGGATGGATTTGATTCTTCCAAGGGCCTTCTGGTTCTGGGAGCGACCAACCGCCCGGAGATTCTGGATCCGGCTCTTCTCCGCCCGGGACGATTTGACCGGAGAGTGATTGTGGACAAGCCGGATCTGAAAGGCCGGATCAGTATTTTGAAAGTGCACTCCAAGGATGTGCTTCTGGACGATACCGTGGATTTTGAAGAGATCGCTCTGGCCACCTCCGGAGCGGTGGGAGCAGATCTGGCCAATATGATGAACGAGGCTGCCATCATGGCCGTGAAAAACGGCAGAAAGGCAGTATCTCAGAAGGACCTGTTTGAGGCAGTGGAAGTGGTTCTGGTGGGTAAGGAAAAGAAAGACCGGATCCTCAGCAGAGAGGAGAGACGGATCGTTTCCTATCACGAGGTGGGCCACGCCCTGGTGTCCGCCCTTCAGAAGGATGCGGAACCGGTGCAGAAGATTACCATCGTTCCCCGCACTATGGGAGCTTTGGGATACGTGATGCATGTGCCGGAGGAAGAAAAGTACCTGAACACGAAAAAGGAAATTGATGCCATGCTGGTGGGCTATCTGGCCGGCCGGGCAGCGGAGGAACTGGTGTTTGACACGGTGACCACGGGAGCGGCCAACGACATTGAGCAGGCCACCAGAGTGGCGCGGGCCATGGTGACTCAGTACGGAATGTCGGAGAAGTTCGGGCTGATCGGTCTGGCCACCAGGGAGAATCAGTATCTGGGCGGAAGAGCAGTGCTCAACTGCAGCGACAAGACAGAGGCTGAGGTGGACGAGGAGGTCATGAGGATCCTGAAGGATGCTTACGAGGAGGCTAAGAGGCTGCTGTCGGAGAACCGTGAGGCTATGGATAAGATTGCCGAGTTCCTGATTGAGAAGGAAACCATCACCGGAAAAGAGTTTATGAAAATTTTCCGGGAGGTGAAGGGAATCCCCGAACCGGATGAAAACGGGGAAGAGAAAAAGGAAAATGTCCGGGTGACGGAAAGGCATGGAGAAGAGAAGTAAAATTTCATTGACGGATGAGAAAAACAGTGAGGCGTTTCTGCCGGCGGCCTGAAAAGGCTGCCGGTCGGAAACGCTTTTTTGGTGATATTGCGGCTGCTTTAAGGAAGTAATGATGAGGACCCCGCCGCGGGAAGGACTCTCCCCTTGCTCCCTTCCGCGGCCTGTGGTATCATGTACAGTGGTGACAGACGGTATGGAAACGGAGGATAAGGGATGGAGAAAAACGATATTATTATTATACACGGCACAGATTACAGGGAAATGGCTAAAAAGGTTCTAGAGCGGGCCGACGTGGCCGGAGACATCGGGGACAGGGAAAAACGGGTGGCTCTTAAGCCAAACCTGGTGACGGCAAGGGATCCTTCTGCCGGGGGAACGACTCACAGGGAGCTTCTGGACGGCGCCCTGGAATATCTGAGAGAGCACGGCTTCAGAAATGTGGCCATTATGGAGGGATCCTGGGTGGGAGATTCTACCCAGGCGGCATTTTCGGCTGCCGGCTACCGGGATGTGGCAAAAAAGTACGGGGTGGAGCTGGTGGACCTTCAGAAGGACAGCTACCGGGAGTACGACGCGAAAGGCATGAAAATTGCCGTCTGCGACCGGGCGGCCGAGGTGGATTACATGATCAATATGCCGGTATTAAAGGGGCACTGTCAGACCATCATCACCTGTGCCCTGAAAAATAACAAAGGCATTATCCCAAACAAGGAAAAGCGCCGTTTTCACACCATGGGCCTCCACAAGCCCATTGCCCATCTGAATACCATCGCTCCCAACAGCTTTATTCTGGTGGACAATATCTGCGGCGACCTGGATTTTGAGGAGGGGGGAAATCCTGTGGTGATGAACCGGGTGCTGGGATTTAAGGATCCGGTGCTCTGCGACAGCTATGTGTGCGACTGCATGGGCTATTCCGTGGACGACGTTCCCTACATCCGCATGGCGGAACAGCTGGGAGTGGGGAGCACGGATACGGAACACGCCAATTTCATCTATCTGAACGAGGATACGGTGGGAAAGGGAAAATTCCGTATGACCCGGCGGGTGGAAAACCTGGCAAAGTACGCGGAAGCGAAGGACGCCTGCAGCGCCTGCTACGGCTCTCTGATTTACGCTCTGGACCGGCTGAATGATGCCGGTGCTCTCAGAGGGAAGAAGGAGAAGATCTGTATCGGCCAGGCATACCGCGGAAAGACGGGAGAGCTGGGAGTGGGTCAGTGTACCTGCGGGTTTCAGAAGAGCCTGAAGGGGTGTCCGCCGAAGGCCATCGATATTGTAAAATTTCTGGAAGAAGAGTGGAGATAACCGTCAGGAATCTCTCATAATGAAAAGGAGCGTGTCAGCTGCAAAATCGGCTGACGCGCTCCTTTCTGCGCGATACGCCCGGCAAGCGGCCGCCATGCCTGCATGGGCGGACATTTGCCGGGCAACGGACAGCGAACAGCTCTGCTGTGAGCTGCCTGTGGTATCGCGAATCGGATAGGGGAAGAAGCTTTCTCTATCCGATCGTGACAGTTCGGTTTAGTGGTAGATTCTTCGCTCCTCGTAAACGGGTTCGGAGGTCAGTCCCACTCCCAGCTTTTTGAAGATGTTAATATCCACGTCGGACAGCATGACGGAAGTATGAACCTGGCAGTCCTTCAGTCTGGACAGCTGATTTAAAGCCACCTGGGCATTTTCATCGGTGGCGGCACACATGGACAGGGCGATGAGGACCTCGTCGGTGTGAAGACGAGGATTTTTGCTGCCCAGATAGTTGACTTTCAGCTTCTGGATGGGCTCGATGGCGGAGGGGGCGATCAGATGGACATCGTGATCAATATTTCCCAGTGCCTTTACCGCATTTAAGAGAAGAGCGGCAGAAGCGCCCAGAAGACCGGAGGTTTTTCCGGTGACGATGGAGCCGTCGGGAAGTTCCATGGCGGCAGCGGGGGCTCCCGTGGCCTGAGCCAGATCATTGGCGGCCTTTACGGTGCTTCTCATGTCAACGGAGATTTTTGCCTGCTTCATCAGCAGCTCGATCTTGTAGACTTCATCCCGGCTGCCCTGTTCCTTGGCCATGCGGTTGAGAGCCTGATAATAACGGCGGATGATCTCCTGATAGGAGGCTTCCCGGCAGGCTTCGTCATCAATGATGCAGTTGCCGGCCATGTTGACGCCCATGTCCGTGGGGGACTTATAGGGGCTGGTGCCGTAGATTCCCTCGAAAATGGCGTTGAGCACCGGGAAAATCTCCACGTCCCGGTTGTAGTTGACCGTGGTCACGCCGTAGGCTTCCAGATGGAAGGGATCGATCATGTTTACGTCGTTTAAGTCGGCGGTGGCAGCCTCGTAGGCCAGGTTTACCGGATGCTTTAACGGGATGTTCCAGATGGGGAAGGTCTCAAATTTTGCATAGCCGGCTTTGATTCCGCGTATGTTTTCGTGGTAGAGCTGGGAGAGGCAGGTGGCCATTTTTCCGCTTCCCGGTCCGGGAGCCGTGATGATAACCAGGGGCTTTGTGGTCTCGATGTAGTCGTTCTTTCCGTAGCCCTCCTGGCTGACGATGAGAGAGATGTTGTTGGGGTAGCCGTCAATCACATAGTGTCGGTACACCCGGATGCCCATATGCTCCAGCTTGCTTTTGAACAGATCTGCTGCAGGCTGGCCGCTGTACTGGGTGATGACCACGCTGCCCACATAAAGTCCCTTGTCCGTAAACGCCTGGATCAGGCGCAGCACGTCCACGTCGTAGGTGATTCCCAGATCATAGCGCACTTTGTTTTTTTCAATATCCGCCGCGTTGATGGCAATGACGATCTCCGCCTGGTCTGCCAGCTGGAGAAGCATCCGCAGTTTGCTGTCGGGAGCAAAGCCGGGGAGAACCCGGGACGCATGGTAGTCGTCAAACAGTTTTCCGCCGAACTCCAGGTAGAGTTTGTCCCCGAACTGACTGATCCGTTCCCGGATATGTTCCGACTGCATTTTCAGATATTTCTCATTATCAAATCCAATTCGCATTTCCTGCCTCCGTCTGTGGTAAATTAATATTTGCTCATAAGGTAATAATATAGCACAACTTGTCGGATGGGGGCAATGAAAAATTTGAAATATGAGGAAAATATGTTATAATTGGCGGTAAGTGTACGGAGGAAAAACCATGGAAGACATAAAAAAGCGGCTGCTGGAGCTGGCAGACCCGAAATATAAGGAGTTTCACGGAGGCCTGGTGCCGGGGACGGAAGACATTCTGGGGGTGAGGATTCCGGATCTGAGACGGCTGGCGAAAGAAATCCTGGCGGGAGACTGGCGGGGATTTCTGGACGGGGCGTCAGACGATACCTACGAGGAACGTCAGCTTCAGGGACTGGTGCTGGCCGGAGCCTGGAAAAAAATGGAGCCGGCGGAGCTGTTTGGCAGAACGGCGGATTTTGTGCAGAAGATCGACAGCTGGGCAGTCTGTGACGTGTTCTGCGGCTCGTACAAGGCGGCGGAGGGACCGCTTCGCCGGGAGGTGTGGGAATTTGTGCAGCCCTATTTCAAGTGCCGGGGGGAGTATGAGCTGCGGTTCGCGGCGGTGATGGCCCTGTCCCATTACTGCGAGGAAGACTATGCCCGGGAAGTGTTTCAGCTCCTGGACGGCATCCGGAGCGAGGCCTACTACGTGCGCATGGCGGTGGCATGGGCGGTTTCCGTTTATTATGTAAAAATGCCGGAAATCACCATGAAATATCTGGAAAACTGTTCTCTGGACAACTGGACCTACAATAAGGCTCTGCAGAAAATCACCGAGTCCAACCGGGTGAGCCGGGAGACGAAGTCCATGATCCGGGGAATGAAAAGGAAAGACAGAAAGGGAGAGATGAAATCATGAAGCCAATTATAAAGACGCCTGAGCAGATCGAAAAGATCCGCCGGGCAGGGGAAGTGAACAACCAGGTACTGGATGCGGTGGACGCCATGATCCGGGCCGGGATTTCCACGGAAGACATTAACCGGACCGTTCACGAAAAGACTCTGGAGCTGGGAGGAATTCCGGCGCCTCTGAATTTTGAAGGGTTTCCCAAAAGCGTGTGCACATCCGTCAATGATGTGATCTGTCACGGAATCCCGTCGGAGAAAGTGATACTGGCAGACGGTGATATTATCAATGTGGACGTGACCACCATTGTGGACGGCTATTATGCGGATGCGTCCCGGATGTACTGCATCGGAACCGTATCCCCCCAGGCGAAGAAGCTGGTGGATGTGACGAAGGAGTGTCTGGAACTGAGTTTAAAAGCGGTGCATCCCGGCGGCCATCTCAATGAAATCGGGGCGATTATTGAAGCCCATGCGGAGAAAAACGGTTTTTCCGTGGTTCCGGACATCTGCGGACACGGTGTGGGACTGGATTTTCACGAAGGCCCCCTGGTGTTTCATGTGAAGCAGAGGGGAAGAGGGCCAAAGCTGGAACCGGGCATGATCTTTACTATTGAGCCCATGATCAACGGGGGAAGCAGCGACTGGTTTGTGAATGCGGATGACGACTGGACGGTCTGGACGGAAGACGGAAGTCTGTCCGCTCAGTGGGAATATACGGTGCTGGTGACAGAAGACGGATACGAGATTCTGGCAAGATAACAGGCCGGCGGCATAACCGGGGACGCTGTCCGGATGAAAAAACACAGGAAAGGTGGATGACATGAAAAAGTGGCTGTTGGTAGGACTCTGCGTGCTGGCTCTGAGCGGATGCAGGCGCTATGAAGAACCGGAAGAGATCATTTCCTCCCAGGAGGAGACAACGGAGGCCGGACCGGCCTCGACGGAGGCGGAGGCGGAGACGCCAGCCCAGGAGGAGACGGAAAGCGAGCCGGAGAGAGTTCCTGTGAAAGTGAAGGGAATTTACCTTTCCGGCCCTGCTGCGGGGAGCGGGGAGATGATGGATGGAATTCTGTCCCAGATCCAGGGAAAGGAGATCAACGCCGTGGTCATTGACCTGAAGGATGATAACGGGCGGGTGACCTGCGCCATGGATTCCCCCATGGTGACGGAGACGGAGGCCAGCCGTCCTTATGTAGCGGACATGCCGGAGCTGATCCGGACGCTGAAGGAGGATTACGGCCTTTACGTAATCGCCAGAGTGGTGGCATTCCGGGATCCCTGGCTGGCAGAGAAAAAACCGGAATGGTGTCTGAAGCTGCCGGATGGAAGTGTGTTCCGTGACCGGTCCGGCCTGGCCTGGATCAATCCCTACAAGGAAGAGGTCTGGGATTATCTGGTGGAGATCGGCACCCAGGCGGCGGCCATGGGCTTTGATGAGGTTCAGTTTGATTACATCCGTTTTTGTACGGAAAAAGGAGTGGGCGATGTGGTCTTCGACGAGGCGGACACCAGAAGCCGTTCCAAAACGGATGTGATTACGGAATTTACAGAATATGCTTACGACCGCCTGGCGCCCCAGGGAATCTATGTGGCGGCGGATGTGTTCGGCGCGATTATAGGCAGCGAGGTGGACTCCCAGTCCGTAGGACAGGTCTACGAGGACATGGCGAAGAATCTGGACTATATCTGCCCGATGATTTATCCGTCCCACTACGGAGATGGAAATTTCGGAATTGAGCATCCGGATACGGAGCCTTACCGCACGGTGCTGTCCGCTCTTCAGGGATCAGCCCAGGTGCTGGAAGCTGCCGGGCAGGATGGGGAAAGACGGGCTGTGGTGCGGCCCTGGCTTCAGGATTTTACCGCCTCCTACCTGGATCATTATATCGAGTACGGGCCGGAGGAAATACGGGCCCAGATTCAGGCCACTTACGATGCCGGGTATGATGAATGGCTGCTCTGGTCGGCGGCCTGCAGCTACACCTGGGAAGGGCTGAAGACGGAAGAAGAGGCGGCCGCCGAGGCGGAGGCCATCGCTCAGTCCAGAGCGGCTGCTGAAACGGAGACCGGGGCCGTGCAGGAAGATCCGGCTCCGGCGGAAGGAGAGGCCCAGACAGGGAGCGGAACCGGGGCAGAGAGCGGAGCCGCCGGCGAAGTTCCGGCAGCGGAATTGATCCCGCCTCTGGAGAGCCTGCCGGAGCTGCCGGGACAGATCTCCCCTGCCGGCCCCGCCCCGGAAGATTCCGGGAAAGTCGATACGGTGATTCCCTGGATGCAGATGGATTGACGGAGGAAGATATTTTGAGTGAGCGGAGAAGAAAACCCATGCCGGGAGAATGTTACCGGCATTTTAAGAATAAACTCTACCAGGTGATTGCCGTGGCGGAGCATACGGAGACGGGGGAGGAGCTGGTGATCTATCAGGCCCTCTACGGAGATTTCCGGGTGTTTGCCAGACCCCTGGACATGTTTCTGAGCCCGGTGGACCGGGATAAATATCCGGATGCGCCCCAGAAATACCGGTTTGAGCCGGTAGACAGGGCGTCTCTGGCGGAGGAGACGGAAGAGGCCCTGGCTGGTGATTTCGCCGAGCAGTTTATTCTCCGGTTTTTTGACGAGGAGAGCTACGAGGGAAAGTGGCGGCTGCTGGACCGGGAAGGGGAACGGCTTTCCCGAAACACCCTGGAGATTATCTGCGGCGGCATGGAAATACCGGGAAACGGGGAGGACAGCGCGGAAGAGCTGCTGTACAGCCTGAAACGATATCTGGAAACCCAGATGAAGTTTGAGGGGAACCGGTTCAGGAGGTAAGGGATGTTCAATATAGAGGAAGAACTGAAAAAGCTTCCGGCGCAGCCGGGGGTTTATCTGATGCACGACGCTAAGGATGAGATCATCTATGTGGGAAAGGCGGTGAGCCTGAAAAACCGGGTTCGCCAGTATTTTCAGAGCAGCCGGAACAAGACGGCCAAAATCGAGCAGATGGTGTCGCGGATTGCCAGATTTGAGTATATTATTACCGACTCGGAGCTGGAAGCTCTGGTGCTGGAGTGCAACCTGATCAAGGAGTACCGCCCCAGGTACAACACCATGCTGAAGGATGATAAGACCTATCCCTACATCAAGGTGACAGTGGGAGAGCCCTTTCCCAGGGTGCTGTTTTCCCGGCAGATGAAAAAGGACAAGAGCCGCTATTTCGGCCCCTACACCAGCGCCGGCGCGGTGAAGGATACCATCGAGCTGATTCACAAACTGTACAAGATCAGAACCTGCAGCCGTTCTCTGCCGAAGGACATCGGAAAGGACCGTCCCTGCCTCAATTATCACATCAAGCAGTGCGATGCCCCCTGTCAGGGGTATGTCAGCCAGGAGGAGTACCGGGAGCGGATAGACCAGGTGGTGGAATTTTTAAGCGGAAAATACGATACCATCCTGAAGAGGCTGGAAAAAAATATGATGGATGCCTCGGAGGCCATGGACTATGAGAAGGCCATTGAATACCGGGATCTGTTAAACAGCGTGAAGCAGGTGGCCCAGAAGCAGAAGATCACCAGCAGCTCCACAGACGACAGGGATGTGATCGCCATGGCCAGAGACGATCAGGACGCGGTGGTCCAGGTGTTTTTTGTGCGGGAGGGAAAGCTCATCGGAAGAGAGCATTTTCATCTGAGAACGGCAGTGGAGGAGGATACGCCTCAGATTCTCACCTGCTTTGTAAAGCAGTTTTATTCCGGCACGCCTTTTGTGCCCAGGGAGCTGTGGGTCCAGGAAAAGCTGGAGGACGAGGACACCATCAGTCAGTGGCTGACTGCGAAAAAGGGGCAGAAGGTGCGGATTTTGGTGCCCCAGAAAGGGCAGAAGGAGCGGCTGGTGGAACTGGCCCAGAAAAATGCGGCCATGGTGCTGGAGCAGGACAAGGAGAAGATCAAGCGGGAGGAGCTGCGCACCATCGGCGCCATGAACCAGATCGGGGACTGGCTGGATCTAAAATGGGTGCGCCGCATCGAGGCCTACGACATTTCCAATATCAGCGGCTTTGACTCCGTGGGTTCCATGGTGGTGTACGAGGACGGCCGGCCGAAGCGCAATGATTACCGGAAATTCAAGATCAAATGGGTGAAGGGGGCCAACGACTACGCCTCCATGAGAGAGGTGCTCATCCGGCGCTTTTCTCACGGGCTGGAGGAGCATGAGCTGCTGAAGGAAAAGGGCGTGGGAGAGGAGTACGGCAGTTTCACCCGCTTTCCCGATCTGATTATGATGGACGGAGGCCGGGGCCAGGTGAATGTGGCCCTGGAAGTGCTGGACGAGCTGGGATTGGAGATTCCCGTCTGCGGCATGGTAAAGGACGACAACCACCGCACCAGAGGCCTGTACTATCACAATGTGGAAATTCCCATCGACCGTCACTCGGAAGGCTTTAAGCTCATTACCAGAATCCAGGACGAGGCCCACCGGTTTGCCATTGAGTATCACCGCAGCCTGCGGAGCAAGGGCCAGGTCCGTTCGGTACTGGACGATATTGACGGAATCGGGGAAACCAGGAGAAAGGCCCTTATGCGCCATTTCAAATCCATCGAGGCGGTAAAGGGAGCGGATGTGGAGGAGCTGTGCCAGGTTCCGGGAATGAACCGGAAGGCGGCGGAGAGCGTTTACAATTTTTTTCACTGACGGTTCTCTGTAATGACAATCGGGGGAATTTATGGTAGGATAAGACAAAAGAAGGAAGGAAAAGGAGGGTGCCTTTTATGCACGGAGTTGAGATTACAGAGCTGATTCAGAAGTTTCAGTTAAAAAATATGACGCCGGATATTGATGCGGAGAAAATTGTGCTGACCCATCCGGAGGTAAACCGCCCGGCTCTGCAGCTGGCCGGATTTTTTGATCATTTCGACAATGAGAGGGTGCAGATCATCGGGAATGTGGAGCAGGCGTATATTTCCGCCATGGGGCATGAGGAGAAACTCCAGCGGTATGAGCAGCTGGTATCCAGCAAGATCCCCTGTGTGCTGTTCAGCCGGGGGCTGATGCCGGATGAGGATATGATCACCGTGTGCAATTATTACGGAGTCCCCTGCCTGGTGTCAGAGAAAGCTACATCCGGCCTGATGGCGGAGGTGATCCGCTGGCTGAATGTGAAGCTGGCGCCCATGATCAGTATTCACGGAGTTCTGGTGGATGTGTTCGGCGAAGGCGTGCTGATTATGGGAGAGAGCGGCATCGGAAAAAGCGAGGCAGCCCTGGAGCTGATCAAGCGCGGTCATCGTCTGGTGACGGACGATGTGGTGGAGATCCGCAAAGTCAGCGACGACACCCTGGTGGGAAGCGCTCCCGATATTACAAAGCACATGATCGAGCTGAGAGGCGTGGGCATCATTGATGTGAAGGCCCTGTTCGGCGTGGAGAGCGTAAAAGACAGTCAGCAGATCGATATGGTGATCAAACTGGAGGAATGGGACAGAGACAAGGAGTATGACCGTCTCGGGCTGGAGGACCAGTATACGGAGTTTCTGGGAAATAAGGTGGTCTGCCATTCCATTCCCATCCGTCCCGGACGGAATCTGGCCATCATCACGGAGACAGCAGCAGTAAACTACCGTCAGAAGAAGATGGGCTATAATGCGGCCCAGGAGCTGTACCGCAGAGTACAGGCCAATTTCGCCCAGACGGACTGATCCGAGCGGAGGGAAATGATGGAACAAATGCTGGAACAACTGATTTCGGCGGCTGGAGAAAGCAATGTGAGGACCATGGAACCCATGGCTCCTCATGTGACATTCCGGGCCGGCGGAAAGGCTGACTATTTTGTGTCACCGGAGGATGAGAAGGCCCTGGCCGCAGTGGTCAGAATCTGCAGAGAGCATGGAATGCCCTTTTATCTGCTGGGAAACGGAAGCAATCTCCTGGTGGGAGACCGGGGATACCGGGGAGTGGTGATTCACATGGGAGATGCCTGGAGCTTCTGTGATTTCAGGGGACAGGAAGTCCGGGCGGGGGCAGGCATCCTGCTTTCCCGCCTGGCAAAGGAGGCCTGCCGCCGGGAGCTGTCCGGGCTGGAGGCTGCCGGCGGAATTCCGGGAACTCTGGGAGGGGCTCTGGTGATGAACGCCGGTGCCTACGGCTTTGAGATGAAGGATGTGGTCCGCCGTGCCAGGCTGATGACGGAAGAGGGGAAAATCCTGGAGCTTTCCGCTGATGAACTGGAGCTGGGTTATCGGAGAAGCTGCATACCGGAGAGAAAACTGATTGTGCTGGAGGCGGAGCTAGAGCTGAAAACGGGGAGCCGGGAGGAGATCTGCGCCGCCATGGAAGATTTTTCCGCGAGAAGAAGGGAAAAACAGCCCCTGGAATATCCGAGCGCAGGCAGCACCTTTAAGCGGCCGGAAGGATATTTTGCAGGAAAGCTGATTCAGGACGCGGGCCTGAGAGGCTACCGGGTAGGCGGCGCCCAGGTTTCGGAAAAACACTGCGGCTTTGTGATCAACCGGGGCGGAGCCACTGCCGGTGATATCATGAAACTGTGCCGGGACGTGCAGAGAACGGTGGAGGAACGGTTCGGCGTCTCTCTGGAGCTGGAGGTGCGGACTCTGGGAGAATTTGAGGAGCCGGAGGAAGGAAGGCGGCCATGAAGCTGGTGATTGTAACGGGAATGTCAGGGGCGGGAAAAACAGTGGCCCTGAAAATGTTTGAGGACCTGGGCTTTTACTGCGTGGACAATATGCCGGTTCTCCTTATGGAAAAATTTGTGGATCTTCTGAGGGAAAATTCCGGGGAACCGGAGGATGTCGCCATGGGGGTGGATATCCGAAGCGGGGATGAGCTTTCCCAGCTGCAGGAGATCCTGGACCGGTGGAAGATGAAGAAGATTCCCTGTCAGATCCTGTTTCTGGACGCTTCTGACGAGGTGCTCATCAAGCGCTACAAGGAGACCAGGAGAAATCATCCTCTGGCGGGAAACGGCAGGCTGGACCGGGGAATCGCCAGGGAACGGGAAAAGGTGGCTTTCCTGAAACGGCAGGCAGACTATATTCTGGACACCAGCAGCCTTCTTACCAGGGAACTGCGGGAGGAGCTGGCCAGAATCTTTTCCGGCGGCCAGCCCTATGAAAACCTGTTTGTTACGGTCCTGTCCTTTGGCTTCAAATACGGAATTCCGGTGGATGCGGATCTGGTGTTTGACGTGAGGTTTCTGCCAAATCCCTACTATGTGGAGGAGCTGAAATACCAGACGGGAGAGGACGCCAGGGTGAGGGAGTATGTGATGCAGGGCGGCACCTGTGAGAAATTTCTGGAAAAGCTCTACGATATGATGGAGTTTCTGATTCCCAACTATATTAAGGAAGGGAAGAACCAGCTGGTGATCGCTGTGGGCTGCACCGGGGGAAAACACCGTTCCGTGACGGTGGCGGGAGCGCTCTACAGCAGGCTGAAGGAGAAGAAGGAGCTGGGAGTGAAGCTGGAGCACCGGGATATTGATAAGGATAACAAGCGGATGAGCTGAGGTGTGAAATGTCATTTTCTTCCAGAGTAAAAGATGAGCTGTCCCGGCAGGTCAGTCCGGCAAGACATTGTCAGATCGCGGAAATCGCCGCGATTTTAAGTCTCTGCGGCCGGATTCAGATTTCTGCCGACGACCGGTACTGCATCAGGATCCACACGGAAAATGTGGCAGTTGCAAGAAAGTACTTTACATTATTGAAAAAAACATTTAATATAGTTACGGATGTGACGATACGTCGTAATGTGCACCTGCGTAAGAATCGGGTTTATACCGTGACGGTGGGAAGGCATGAGGACGCCTGCCGCGTTCTTCAGGCGGCAAAGCTCATTGGGGCGGATGGTGAAATCCGGGAAAATCTTTCCGTGATCCGGAATGTGGTGACGCAGCAGGCGTGCTGCCGGCGGGCATTTATCCGCGGCGCATTTCTGGCGGCCGGTTCCGTCAGCGATCCGGAAAAGTTTTATCATTTTGAGATTGTCTGCGCCACGGAGGCAAAGGCGGAACAGCTGAGGGAAATCATGAGTACCTTTGACCTGGACGCCAAAATCGTGAAGCGCAAGAAATACTATGTGGTGTACATCAAAGAGGGAAGTCAGATCGTAGATGTTCTGAATGTGATGGAGGCGCCGGTGTCTCTCATGGAGCTGGAAAATATCCGGATCCTGAAGGAGATGAGAAACAGTGTGAACCGCCAGGTCAACTGTGAGACGGCCAATATCAACAAGACGGTAGCTGCTTCCGTAAAGCAGATAAGGGATATTGAGTATATCCGTGATACAATTGGCTTTGAGAGTCTTCCTGAAAATCTGGAGCAGATGGCACAGGCAAGGCTGTTGAAGCCGGATGCAACACTAAAGGAGCTTGGGGAAGCTCTTGAGCCGCCTGTGGGGAAGTCCGGTGTCAATCACCGGCTCCGCCGTCTCAGTGAAATTGCCGAAAGCTTAAGGGAACAGGCGCCGGAAACGGATGTTTCCAAGGAATGAGGAGGATTATTATGACAAGAAAGACAATCAGGATTGAACTCGCATCAGGACTCGAAGCAAGACCGGTGGCAATGCTGGTGCAGATTGCCAGTCAGTTTGAAAGCAGCATCTATGTGGAGAACGGAGATGCCCGCTTTAACGCCAAGAGCATCATGGGAATGATGACTCTGGGTCTGGCCAGCGGCGAGGAGATCACCGTGAGCGCAGACGGAAAAGATGAGGAAGCGGCAGTCCGGGAGATTGAAAAGTATCTGAGCACAAAATAGACGAAAAAACCGGCCGAACCGTCCGGAAAATAAAAAATGAGAAAATTCAGGAGACAGCGGAATGCTGTCTCCTTTTTGCTTTTGACGGGAATCTTATTTCTGTGAAAGAGAAGGGCTTTGGCGGCGGAATTTTCCGGAGTCTACAGCTCAGGAGATTTCAGCTGATAGCCGATGCCCCGTATGGTTTTCAGATATCTGGGATGATTGGGATCCTCTTCGATTTTCATGCGAAGCCGCCGAATGTGAACCATGATAGTGTTGTCATCAACCATGCTGTCGTTCCAGACATTGGTATAAATCTGCTCTTTTGTCAGAATGCGGTTGACATTGCTCATGAAATATTTCATGAGAAGCGCTTCTTTGCTGGAGAGAGGAATTTCATCCCCGTTTTTATACAGCTTCATCTCATCGCAGACGTACTGGAAATCTCCGGCAGTGAGAACGGTATGGCCGTTTGGAGAGGACAGGGAGATTCTTCTCAAGCAGGCTTTTACCTTTGCGCACAGGACCATGGTGCTGAAGGGCTTGGTAATATAGTCATCGGCGCCGATTCCCAGGGCAAGCACTTTGTCTGTCTCCGCCTGACGGCCGCTGAGGACAAAAACCGGGGTCAGGATTCCGTGGGTGCGCAGATAGTTGATTACCTGAAAGCCATCCATGTCTTCCATGATGAGATCCAGAATAATCAGAGAATAGGAGCGCTGTTCAGCCATGTGCACCGCGTCAATGCCGCCGGTAGCTTCTTCCGTGGAGAACCCCTCCGCTCCCAGAACCCGGCAGATAATGCGCCGGATGGCCGGATCATCATCGACTACTAAAATATTCTGCTGTTCAGCCATAACAGAGCTCCTTTCTGCGAACATCTTGTTCCATTAGTATAACATGAACGCTGTGGAAAATCAGTAACGCAGGTTTACCTTACAAAAATTTAAGATAACATAGACTCTGAGTTAAGATGCACATAGTACAATGATAATTAAAGAAAAAAATGTGCAAAAAGCACAAAAAAAGAAAGAGAGGGAATGAGATGAAAAAAAGATGGAAAAAGGTTGCGGCCCTGGCTATGTCAGCAGTGATGACGCTGTCCCTGGCGGCTTGCGGAGGCGGTTCCTCCGGCGAGACGGCAGCTCCCGCAGATTCCGCAGCACCGGCAGCTGAAGGGGAGGAGGCCCAGGCTGACGCGTCAGACTGGACATGGGAGAGAAAAGTGACCCTGGTATGTCCATGGGGGGTTGGCGGCGGAGCCGACGGTACCTTGAGACCGCTGCAGCCGATTCTGGAGGAGGAGCTGGGCGTTCCGGTAGAGATCGTGAATGTGGAAGGCGCCGGCGGAGCCAACGGCGTGAACTATGCCTACAAACAGCCGGCTGACGGATATACCTATATGCTGGGAACCCAGTCCCTGATCATGCTGGATCTGCAGAAGATTCTGCCCATGGACTTCAAGGCAGAGTTTATTCCTGTTTCCAAACTGGTGCATTCCATTCTGATTGTGGGATCTTCCGCAAAGGCAATGGAAGGAAAATTCACCAATTTTGACGAGTTTATTGAATATGCCAAGAGTCATCCCCAGGAGCTGAGCTGCGGCATGCTGACCGCTACGGGAGCAGACTCTGTGGCTATGAAGCAGACACTGGCCGGCGGTCTGGGGTGCGACGTGACAGAAGTGGAAAATTATGTGAAGATCGTCAGCTACTCCAGCGGTTCTGAGATGAGCTCCGCTATGGCAGGCGGCCATATCCACATCAGCATCAGCGGCGTGGATGAGATCAAAGGTCTGATTGACTCCGGCGATATCGTTCCGCTGATCTCCCTGTCTGAGGAGAGGATGTCCACCTATCCGGAGATCGAGTGCACCGGCGAGAAGGGCATCGATTCCTACATCGGAACCTGGCGCGGTATCTTTGCCCGCACGGATACTCCGGCGGAGGCAGTGGCCGCTATGGATGCAGCCATCAAGAAAGCATGGGACAGCCCCGAATATCAGGAATTCTTAAAGAATGCTGTTTATCTGGACCGGGAAGGATACCAGACAGGAGCAGATTTCCAGAGCCTGATCGATCAGGAGTATGTTACTTTTGAGGAATATCTGAAGGGCGCAGGGCTGATGTAAAAGGTCCGGCATATATTAAGGGGATAACAGTATGGTAATAGAATTAATCGTAAACATATTGCTGCTTGGCTTCTCTATTTTCTGCTTCTGGTATGTGGGAGCGACAATGCCTGTGTCGGCGGTCAATGAACTGGGAGCCGAGCAGTGGCCTCAGGGAATCCTGGCTCTTTTGATCCTGGCCATTCTGTGGAACATTTTTAAATTTTTCCGGATGCATAAGCCGGCGGAGGTATCTGCGGCATTTAAGGCGTTTCCGGGCGATGTAGTGGGATTTTTCAAGAGCAAGCTGTTCATCGGCATGGTGCTGGTGGTGGTTATGGCTCTAGCCTATGAGCCGGTGGGCTTTATGGTAACCTGCTTCGTGTTCCTGATGGCTTACGGACTGCTTCTGGGGCAGAGAAATATTGCTCTCCTGGTGGGAACTTCCCTGCTGATCACAGTGATTTTGTATGTGGGATTCTCCGTATTCCTGGGTGTGCTTCTTCCCAGAGGAAATATCTCCTTCCTGAGAGACTTTGCACTGTTTGTGGAATCTCTGGTTCCGACATTCTAAGGGAGGTAGTATATGGAATTATTGACAAGTGGATTATCTGTAGTATTTCAGCCCACAATGTTTCTGCTGATTATTTTCGCCGTGTTTCTGGGCACTCTGTTCGGAGCGCTTCCTGGAGTGTCCGCGACCATGGCCGTAACGCTGGGTATTCCGTTTACTTATCAGATGGACGCGGTGAGCGCCATTGCCTTTCTGGTGGCCATCTACTGTGCGTCCATTACAGGCGGCGGTATGACGGCAATCCTGTTTAAGATTCCCGGCGTGCCTTCCAGTGCCCCCACCACTTACGACGGCTATCCCATGGCGCAGAGAGGTGAGGCCGGAAAAGCTCTGGGAATGCAGCTGATGTGCTCCGCTGTCGGCGGAATGTTTGCGGCAATCTGCATGCTGCTGTTAAGTCCGCAGCTGACTCAGGCAGCGCTGAGCTTCGGCCCGTCCGAGCTGTTTGCCATCTCCTTTATGGGTCTGTCCATTCTGACCAGTCTGGAGACGGACAATATCTGCCGCACTATTATTTCCGGTCTGCTGGGCCTGCTGCTGGCCTGCATCGGCCTGGATCCGCTGCTGGGCGTGCCGAGACTGACTTTCGGAACCCGTTTCCTCACCTCCGGAATTGAGATGATTCCGGTGATGATCGGATTTTTCGCGGTGACTGAGGTACTGAAGCAGACAGCAAAACCTTCCAAGCTGACTGCAGTGGGAGGAACCGGCAGTATGTCTGCAAAGATGCCAAGCCTGAAGGAATTTCTTTCCGTAAAATGGACAGTGGCCAGATGTTCCGTAGTGGGAACCATCATCGGTATCCTTCCCGGAGCGGGAGCTACCATCGCTTCCTTTATGTGCTACTCCATGGAGCAGAAGCTCTCCAAGCATCCGGAAAGGTTTGGAACCGGCTGTCTGGAAGGAATCGCGGCTCCTGAATCCGGCAACAACGCCGCGACCGGCGGCGCTATGGTTCCTCTGCTGTCTTTAGGTATTCCCGGAGGAAACGCGGCAGCCATCATGATGTCCGCTCTGGTATTAAAGGGAGTTACCATGGGACCGCTGCTTCTGATTGACCAGCCCCAGTTCCTGTCCGCTACTTTTGCGTCCATGTTCGTGTCCAACATCGTCATGGTGTTTGCGGCCATTTTGATTGCAAAGGTGTTCGTACAGATTCTGAAGGTACCTTACAGCATTCTGGGACCCACCATTATTATGATGGCTACCATCGGAGCTTACGCCACCAAGAATACGGCTGTGGACGTAATTCTTATGGCAGTGGCCGGCCTGGCAGGCTTCCTGCTGGTAAAGTGCAAATTCAACAGCTCTGCTATGATCCTTGGCCTTGTGCTGGGAACCATCTGTGAGTCCAACCTGCGCCGCGCGGTAACCATCGTTCAGGGCGATACCCTGATAGAAGCTTTCATCAACCTGTTAAGACGTCCGGTGACCGGAATCGTTATGCTGGTATGTATGGTTGTTCTGCTGTGGCCGGTGGTGAAACCTCTGGTTGTCAAAAAGGAAAAGGCAAAGTAAAATAAAAAGATAAGCAAAATCGAGGGGATGTTGTGGAACCAGGCGGATATCCGCCTGGTTTCGCGGCACCCTCTTTTGGAGTGAAAGGGGACCGGCTGTGGAGCGAAGAAAATTTAAAATCAGGATGGAGCTGGCTGTGGTGAAGCCGGTGTGTATTGCTGCGGTGTTTTTCGGCATTTTCTTTCTGGCGTCGGGAAGATGGGCGGCGGCTCTGTGCATGCTGCTGGGTTCCTATCTGTTTGAGAAATCCATGTACCGCTGTCCGGCCTGCGGGAAGAAACTGGATATGAAATATCCTTTGCCCAGAGGTGCCCGCTGCCCATTCTGCGGAGCAGTGCTGCGGGAGAAAAAATAGAGACTGCTGAGACAGAAAAAAGGAGACTGGGAGAATGAACTGGCTGAGGCGAAATACGAAAAAGCTGATTATACCATTCATAGGGGTTATCATTTTTCTGATGATCTATCTGATGAATGTGACATATTCCGCTTATATGGATGTGGTGATGAAGGAGAGGCAGGAAAACCTTCTGCTGATCTCACGGGCAGTTTCCCAGAACCTCCAGAATTTTTTTGATGAGCAGATCCGAAAGGTGGATATTCTGACCCGTACTCCCGGCTTTCAGCAGGGGTTTGAGACCTACTATGAAACCGGGGACGACACAGGAATGAAGGGATATATTTTTTCCTATATACAGTCCCATCAGCAGGGACTTGCCAGTATCTATGTGCTGGACCGGGAAGGAGAACCGGTGTTCCACTATGATCAGTATCCTTTTGTGGGGCTGTTGGACGGCGCTGACCTGGATCTGCACCAGTACGGCAGCGCGGAAAAAAGCGGGATCGGCCAGATGGTGGTTTTTTCGGACGGACAATACGGAGTGACCCTGGCAAACAACGTTTATGGGGGAAACGGCTATGTGGGGACAGTGGTGTGCGTGCTGGATATGGGGGAGATTTACCGGCAGTACATCGAGATGCTCAGCCCGGAAAACGGCGGATACATTACGGTGAAGGATGAAAACGGAACAGTGATCGTCCATCCGGAGGAGCGGATGGTAAGATTTAACTATAAAAGAGATCTGGAAGGTTTTGAAGATTACGCCAGATACGATTCCCTCCGCAGCATGCTGGAAGAACAGTACAGCGTGGAGGAGGGAAGCAGTGTATATGTGGAATATTCCAATAATATTATGCCGCCGGTGCAGCTGATGGCGTCATATTCCCGGATGAACCTGGACGGAGTTTCCTGGTATGTGTCTGCTGTCATGCCGTACCATGCGGCTATGCAGACGGAGACGGCAGGAATGCGTCATCTGGTGCTGCTGGCAGTGATGATCTGTACCCTGATTCTGGCGGGCGGAGTGATCATTTACCATCAGCAGAAGGAACGGCAGAAGCTGAAGCTGGAGACGAAATATCTGCGGGATATGAACCGGACCCTGGAAGAGCTGCGCCGGAGCCAGGAGCAGATCCGCCACTATCAGAAGCTGACCACCATCGGCATGCTGGCCGGCGGCATTGTCCATGAGTTCAACAATCTGCTCACTCCTATCATCGGGTACTCGGAATTCCTGATGGAGCAGCTGGGAAAAGAAAGCGAGTATTACGGGGATATGGAGGAAATCTACAAAGCAGGCATAAGAGGGAAGGAGATTGTGGAGCAGATTCTTCCTTTCAGCAGAAAAGAGATGGAAACCGGTTTTTTTGCGCCGGTGTGCATCGATGCGGTGGCGGACGAGGCGCTGCGGGCGATGGAACTGCTAAAGCCGTCCAATGTGCAGGTGGAAAAAAAGCTGGGAGCTGCCGGTGTCAACGTATACGGAAGCGCCACCCAGATTTATCAGGTGCTTTTAAATCTGTATTCCAATGGCTGTCAGGCCATGGAGAAGAACGGAGGCGTGCTGACCGTGGCGAGCCGGGAGATCGGGAGAGATCAGATTCCGGAGGCGTACCGGGAGGCCGCGGATATCCGTTATGTGGAAATCACAGTGTCCGATACGGGCTGCGGAATGAAGAAGGAGATGCTGAAGCAGATTTTTGACCCGTTTTTTACCACGAAGCGGAAGGGAACAGGGCTGGGGCTTCCTGTGGTGAAGAATATTATGGTGAACCACGGAGGCTTTGTTCTTGCGGACAGCAAAGAAGGAAAGGGAAGCCGGTTCTGCCTGTATTTTCCGGCGACCCAGCTGCCGGAATCCGGGACGGAAGAAGGATGGGAGGAGAAACGGGAAGAGGGGAGAATCTCTGTCCTTCTGGTGGATGACGACGAGCAGATTGTGAAGTATCTGAAAAGAAGGCTGATGCTGAGGGGATATCAGACAGATGCCTACACCGATGCCCAGAAAGCCATGGAAACTCTGTACAGGGGAGACAAAAACTGGAACCTTATGATCGTGGACGATACGATGCCGAAGTATAAGGGAACGGCTCTGGCCAGAAAGGCCAAGCAGAGAAGCGGCCTGAAGGTGATTCTGCTCACCGGTCTTGTGGGGCAGGACGCCATCCTCATGAAGGAACAGGGGATAGTGGACGAGATCCTGCTGAAGCCGGTTCGGTTTAAAGAGCTTCTGGAAACAATGGAACGGATGACAAAGAAGAAAGATGGGGGAGATAATGACAGGGAAGGGTTACACGAGGAGGAGCAGGCTGATTATTACGGTTATGGCTCTGATGGCAGCTTTTCTGACGGGCTGTGCTGCGGAGGAGACGGGGACGGCCGGGGAGGAGATTTATCCCAGGGAAGCGGTGGAAATGATCGCACCGGCGGGGCCGGGAAGCGGATATGACCTGACGATTCGCGCGGTGTCCCAGTGTCTCAGCGTTTCCGATCTGGTTTCAGTTCCCCTGCCGGTGACAAACAAACCGGGAAAGGGCGGCAGCGCAGCTCTGGAATACCTGGCGGGAAAGCGGGGGGAGGACAGGGTACTGTCTGTGTTTTCACCGCCCATCTGCCTGATTCACCTGAATGGAACGACTCCCTATAATTATAAGGAAAATACTACGCCCATCGCAAAACTCCTGGTGGATTACGGATGTTTTGCGGTGAGGAGCGATTCTCCTTATGAAACTATAGGGGATGTGATGGATGTCCTGAAAGAGAATCCGGAAGGGGTGAAGATCGGCGGAACCTCTTCCACCTGGTCCATGGACCATATACAGTTTCTGGAGGTGGCCAGGGCGGCCGGGGTCACCGGTCTGGACCAGATCGTTTACGAGGGCTATGAAAACGGGGGAGCGCTGTCCAATCTTATGGGAGGACGGATCGATGTGCTTTCTGCCAGTGTCAGCGATGTGGTGGGGCTGATGGAGAGCGGGGATCTCCGCGTTCTGGCGGTGACGTCCGGCCAGCGCCTGGACAACGGAAGAATGGAGGAGATACCCACCTGCAGGGAACAGGGAATCGATGTGGAATTTGCCAACTGGCGGGGGATGTTCGGCCCGGCAGATATGCCGGACTACGCCCTGGAGTACTGGGAAAAGACCTTGAAGGAAATGACGGAAACGGATATGTGGAAGGATACCTGCAGCCGCTATGGCTGGACAGAGGATTTCCAGGAACATGAAGAATTTGGAGATTTTCTGGATGAGATCAATGAGGAATACCGGGGGATTCTGGAGGAAGTAAAAGGCTCTGAGCCTGCAGCCTCCTGAAAGAGGCCGGCGCGGGAAGAAATTCCGGCGCCGGCTTCTTTCTTACTTTATGGGATGGGCCGGGGAATATGCTCTATGGGAGAGGGTCGGTACTTTTGCGTTGATGGAATTGCCCCGGTGTGGTAAGATGAAGACAAACGGCGATGGAATACGACGACGGGAGGAGAGGGACGATGGCATTTACACATCTGCACGTCCATACAGAATACAGCCTGTTGGACGGCTCCAGCAAGATAGAGGAGCTGGTGGCCAGGGCGAAGGAGCTGGGCATGGACAGCCTGGCGATCACAGATCACGGGGTGATGTACGGCGCGGTGGCGTTTTACAAGGCGGCAAAGGCGGCGGGAATCAAGCCCATTCTGGGAAGTGAGGTTTATGTGTCTCCCGGTTCCCGGTTTGACAGGGAGCCGGGGGGCGGCCAGGACCGGTATTACCATCTGGTGCTTCTGGCGGAAAACGACACCGGCTACCACAATCTGATGAAGATCGTTTCCAAAGGATTTGTGGACGGCTTTTACTATAAGCCCAGGGTGGATTATGAAATTCTGGAACAGTATCATGAGGGGATCATCGCCCTCAGCGCCTGTCTGGCGGGAGAGGTGCCAAGATATCTGGAGCGGGGGCTTTACGATCAGGCGAAGGAAGCGGCCCTCAGATATGAGAGGATTTTCGGAAAGGGAAACTTTTTCCTGGAGCTGCAGGATCACGGAATTCCCGCCCAGAAGATGGTAAACCAGGGGCTGCTGCGGCTCAGCAGAGAGCTGAACATGGACCTGGTAGCCACCAATGACATTCACTACACCTACGATACGGACGTGGAGGCCCACGATATTCTTCTCTGTATTCAGACGGGAAAAAAGGTGGCGGATGAAAACCGGATGCGCTACGAGGGCGGTCAGTACTACTGCAAGTCGGAGGAGGAAATGAGGCGCCTCTTCCCCTATGCCCAGGAGGCCATTGACAACACTCAGAAGATCGCCGACCGGTGCAATGTGGAGATTGAATTCGGAGTGACCAAGCTGCCCCGGTATGAGGTTCCGGAAGGGTATGATTCCTGGAGCTATCTGAATCATCTCTGCGATGAAGGTATGAAAAAGCGGTATCCGGAGGATGACGGAACCCTGAGAAAACGTCTGGATTATGAGCTGGATGTCATTCATTCCATGGGGTATGTGGACTACTTTCTGATTGTGTGGGATTTCATCCATTTTGCGAAATCCAACGGGATCAGCGTGGGCCCGGGGCGTGGTTCTGCAGCGGGCAGCATCGTATCCTACTGCCTGGAGATCACCGATATTGACCCCATTCGGTACAGCCTGCTGTTTGAGCGTTTCCTGAACCCGGAGCGGGTGTCCATGCCGGATATTGACGTGGATTTCTGCTTCGAGAGGCGGCAGGAAGTGATCGACTACGTGGTGCAGAAGTACGGAAAGGACCAGGTGGTGCAGATCGTCACCTTCGGTACCTTTGCGGCCAGAGGAGTGGTCCGGGACGTGGGCCGTGTGCTGGATCTTCCCTACGCCAAATGCGACGCCATCGCAAAGATGATTCCGAAGGATCTGGGAATTACGCTGGACAAGGCTTTAAAAAGCAGTCCGGATCTGCGAAATGCCTATCAGACAGACGATGAGGTCCGGTATCTTATCGATATGTCAAAAAGGCTGGAAGGACTGCCCCGTCACACTTCCATGCACGCCGCGGGAGTTGTGATCAGCCGTACCAATGTGGATGAGTATGTGCCCCTCTCCAGAGGCGCCGACGGTACCATCACCACCCAGTTTACCATGACGGAGCTGGAGGAGCTGGGTCTTCTGAAAATGGATTTTCTGGGCCTGCGGACCCTGACGGTGATCCAGAACGCGGTGGAGCAGGCGGAAAAGAACCATCATGTAAAAATTGATCTCTTAAAGATCGACTACAATGACCTCAATGTAATGGACATGATCGGCAGCGGAAAGGACGAGGGTGTGTTCCAGCTGGAAAGCGGCGGGATGAAGAGCTTTATGAAAGAGCTAAAGCCCCGCACTCTGGAGGACATTATCGCAGGAATTTCCCTGTACCGTCCGGGCCCCATGGATTTTATTCCCAAATACCTGAAAGGGAAAAATGATCCGTCCTCCATTACTTACGACTGTCCCCAGATGGAGCCTATTCTGGAGCCTACCTACGGCTGCATCGTCTACCAGGAGCAGGTAATGCAGATCGTGCGGGATCTGGCAGGCTATACCATGGGACGAAGCGACCTGGTGCGGAGAGCCATGTCAAAGAAAAAGGCCTCCGTCATGGAAAAGGAGCGGCAGAACTTTGTATACGGAAACGAGGCGGAAGGGGTAAAGGGCTGCATTGCCAACGGGATCGACGAAAAGACGGCAAACCACATTTACGACGAGATGATCGATTTCGCCAAGTACGCCTTCAACAAGTCCCATGCGGCCTGCTACGCTGTGGTTTCCTATCAGACCGCCTATCTGAAATACTATTATCCTCAGGAGTTTATGGCGGCCCTGCTCACCTCCGTGCTGGACAATACCACAAAAATTTCCGAGTATATCCTCACCTGCCGGCAGATGGGAATCAGCATCCTGCCGCCGGATATCAACGAAGGAATGAGTGGATTTTCCGTTTCCGGGAAAAATATCCGCTATGGTCTCTCCGCTATCAAGAGCATAGGGCGGAACGTGGTGGACGCCATTGTGCGGGAGAGGGATCTGGCCGGTCCCTTTACTTCCCTGGATGATTTTGTCAGCCGGATGAGCGGGAAGGAGGTCAACAAAAAGACGGTGGAGAACTTCATCAAGGCAGGAGCCATGGACAGCCTTCCGGGAAACAGGAGACAGAAGCTCATGGTGGTGCCGGAGATGATGGACCAGAAGAGCCGGGAGAGGAAAACTTCCATGGAAGGTCAGCTGAGCCTGTTTGATTTTGCGGCGGCGGAGGATCGGGAGAATTTCCAGATCACCATGCCGAAGGTGGAAGAATTTCCCCGGGAAGAAATGTTTGCCATGGAAAAAGAGGTGCTGGGCGTGTATGTCACCGGCCATCCCCTGGAAGAATATGAGGAGGGGTGGAGAAAAAATATTACCGCCATGACCACCGATTTTATTGTGGATGAGGATACGGACGAAGCGAAGGTGTCTGACGGACAGATCGTCACGGTGGGAGGACTGGTCAGCGACCGCATCATCAAGATCACAAAAACGGGAAAGAATATGGCTTTTGTCACCTTAGAGGACCTGGTGGGATCCGTGGAGGTGCTGGTATTTCCCAAAGACTTTGATGCCAACCGGGAGCTTCTGGAGCCGGATGCGAAGCTGTTTATCCGGGGACGGGTTTCCCTGGGAGACGAGCCTGTGGGCAAACTGATCTGTGAGCAGGTGATCCCCTTTTCAAAAATTCCCAAAGAGCTGTGGCTGCAGTTTCCCGACAAGGATTCCTACATGGCTGGTGAGAAGGAGCTGATGGATGTGCTCCGTCTGTCTGACGGCAGCGACCGGGTTGTCATCTATCTGAGAAAGGAGAAAGCGAAGAAAATCCTGCCTCCCGGGTGGAACGTGGAAGCGGACAGGGAACTTTTGGGAAAATTGACGGAATTGTATGGTGAAAAAAATGTCAAGGTTGTAGAAAAAACTATTGAAAAGATAAGAAAAATGAATTAGAATAACTTTTGATTGATGTATATAAATAAGAACAATATGGAGGGATTGACTATGGCGAAAGAAGTGAAAACGATTGGTGTATTGACAAGCGGCGGTGATGCACCGGGCATGAATGCAGCAATCCGGGCAGTAGTCAGAACCGCAATTCATAAAGGATTAAAGGTAAAGGGAATCATGAGAGGCTATGCCGGCCTGCTTCAGGAGGAGATCGTGGATATGGACGGCCTGAGCGTAGCCGATATCATCAACCGCGGCGGTACTATTCTGTACACGGCAAGATGTCAGGAGTTCACCACGGCTGAGGGTCAGCAGAAGGGCGCGGAGATCTGCCGCAAGCACGGCATCGACGGAATCGTTGTCATCGGCGGCGACGGATCTTTCCAGGGAGCGGGAAAGCTGTCCGCTCTGGGCATCAACACCATCGGACTTCCCGGAACCATTGACCTGGACATCGCATGTACGGACTATACCATTGGCTTTGATACCGCTGTGAATACGGCCATGGAAGCTATCGACCGGATCCGCGACACCTCTACCTCCCACGAGCGCTGCAGCATTGTAGAGGTTATGGGCCGCAACGCCGGATATATCGCTCTCTGGTGCGGAATCGCCAACGGAGCGGAGGACATCCTGCTTCCGGAGAAATACGACGGAGACGAGCAGATGCTGATTAACCGCATCATTGACAACCGCAAGAGAGGCAAAAAGCATCACATTATCATCAATGCAGAGGGAATCGGACATTCCGCATCCATGGCCAAGAGGATCGAGGCGGCCACCGGCATTGAGACGAGAGCAACCATCCTGGGACACATGCAGAGAGGCGGTACCCCTACCTGCAAGGACAGAATGTACGCTTCCATCATGGGCGCCAAGGCGGTAGACCTTCTGGCCGAAGGAAAGAGCAACCGCGTAGTGGCCTACAAGGGCGGCGCTTTCGTAGATTTTGATATCCAGGAAGCTCTGGCGATGAAGAAAGAAATTCCGGAAGATGAGTACGAGATCAGCAGAATTCTCGTGAGATAACAATCCGGAAAACAGAGGGAGAACGGTTAATGGGCTGTTCTCCCTTTTTTGCTCTGAAAGCCCGGTTTCAAAGCAGAGGCGAAACGGGCTGCCTGCAGACCGGATCGCATGAGTGCGCAGCACGGAGCGGTCCGAGGGCTTTCATGGTTCGTGGTGTCCGCGTTAGCGGGCACGGAGGTTTGCGCGATAGGCCCGGCAAGCGGCAGCCATGCCTGCATGGGCGGACATTTGCCGGGCAGCGGACAGCGAACAGCTCTGCTGTGAGCTTCCTGTGGTATCGCGAATCGGATAGGGGAAGGAACTTCCCCTATCCGATTCGCAGGAAAAGAAGAGAAATTTCATAAATATGTAATACTTTCTTTACCTTGCATAATGGGAGGGGGGATGGTATAATGTCCACGACAGCAATGAGCAGTGCGCAGGAAGACGGATGCCCGGCAGCGTTGTGCTTGCACAAAAGCGTCCGGGCATCCGTCTTCCTGCATAGGGCGAAGCCCGTGAGCGAGACGGAGCGAAGCGGAGTCGAGCGCGCACTGCGGACAGGCCCCGAGCGCCCAGGCGAAGCCGCCGGCGCGCCTCCCTCAGAAGAGAGAGGACCCGGCCGTCGAACCAGCCCGGCGCGCCGCCTCACAAAAAAAGACCAGATGTAAACCTGCACCATTCCTATCCCTGGTGCCGGCTTACATCTGACCTTTTTCATTCAGCAGAACAGTCCGCCTCCGGCGGACACTTTTTGACGACAGGACAGCGCAGGCCGCAGGGGCATACGCTGTCTCCGTACACTAAACTCAGGAGGAGAAAACATGACCAGAAGAGAACTGCGGGAGCACTGCTTTAAAATGCTTTTCAGCGCCAATTTTTATGAGACAGAAGAGGCGGAGCAGCAGCTGGACCGTTATTTTGACGCTCCCGAGGAGGATGAGACGGACGCGGACGGAAAGACGGAAGTGGTCCATCAGGTAGGCCTCGGGGAAGAAGACAGGGAATATCTCCACCGCCGTGTGGAGCAGATCATGGAGGCCATTCCGGAGCTGGACGCCAGCCTCAACCAGGTGGCAGAGGGCTGGAAAACCCGGCGTATGGGAAAGGTGGAGCTGACGATTCTGCGTCTGGCTCTCTATGAAATGAAAAAAGATGATTCCATTCCGGAAAAAGTGGCGATCAACGAAGCTGTGGAGCTGGCAAAAAAATTCGGCGGAAGCGATTCTCCGGCGTTTGTAAACGGAATTCTGGCGAAGCTGGTGTAGTTTATGGCCGGCGTGTATTCCGTATCCCAGGTAAATGCCTATATTAAGAATATGTTTCTGCAGGACTTCGCTCTCAGCCGGATCTCCGTAAGGGGAGAGGTTTCCAACTGCAAATATCACACATCAGGACACATCTATTTCACCCTAAAAGACGGAAACAGCGCCATTCCCGCCGTCATGTTCGCAGGGAACAGGAGCGGCCTTTCCTTTCAGCTGCGGGAGGGCCAGCAGGTAGTGGCGGCCGGTTCCATTGACGTGTACGAGAGGGACGGACGTTATCAGCTTTATGCGAAAAAAATCACTCTGGACGGAACAGGAGACCTGTTTCTCCGTTTTCAGAAGCTGCGTGATGAGCTGGAGGAGATGGGGATGTTTGCCGCGGAGTACAAACAGCCCATCCCCCGGTATGCCAGAACGGTGGGAATCGTCACGGCCAGTACGGGAGCGGCGATCCGGGACATTATGAATATTGCCAGGCGAAGAAATCCTTATGTGCAGCTGGTTCTCTGTCCGGCTCTGGTACAGGGGGAGCAGGCCAAATACAGCATAGTCAGAGGTATTGAGACTCTGGATGCCCTGGGGCTGGATGTGATCATTGTGGGCCGCGGAGGCGGTTCCATTGAAGACCTGTGGGCATTTAATGAGGAAATAGTGGCCAGGGCCATTTTTAACTGCCGCACACCGGTGATCTCGGCGGTGGGCCATGAGACGGATGTGACCATCGCCGATTACGTGGCGGATCTGCGGGCTCCCACGCCGTCAGCGGCGGCGGAGCTGGCCATTTTTGATTACAGGCAGTTTGAAGAGCAGGTGAAGTTTGGCAGAGAACGGCTGGAACGGGCCATGGCCAGAACGCTGGAGCGGAAAAAATTTCAGACCAGGGATCTAGAGTACCGGCTGAGACTGCGTCATCCGGAGCGGCAGCTCAATGAAAAGCGGCAGTTTCTGGCGGATGCCCAGGACCGGCTGGAAGGGCTTATGGCTACACGCCTGGAGAGAAACCGCCACCGCCTGGCTCTGCTGTCAGGAAGGCTGTCCGGTTTGTCTCCCCTGGAGAAGCTCAGTTCCGGCTACGGCTTTGTGACTGACGGAAAAGGAAAACGGCTGAAATCTGTGACTCAGGTACAGGAGGGGGATCCCTTTCAGGTGTTTTTAACGGACGGAAGCCTGACGGGCACGGTGACGAAATGTACGCCGGGACAGCCGTGGACAGGGAAAGATCCGTCTGAAAAGAAAAAGGAAAATGTGCCCGGCGGGAATGCCGCAGGGCAGAATAATACAGACTGAGGCCGTCGGGTACAGTCCCAGGTCTGTGACAGGAAAGGAAGAATGTCATGTCGCCGAAGAAGAAAACAGAAGGGGAGCAGGAGCTGTCCATTGAGGAAACCTTTGCCAGGCTGGAAGAGGTTTTAAATAAAATGGAGGAAGGGGAGTGTTCCCTGGAGGATTCCTTCCGATATTATGAGGAGGGAATGAAGCTGGTGAAATCGTGCCATGATAAAATAGACCGGGTGGAAAAGCGGATTCAGATACTTGGCGGGGAGGTAGAAGAGGAATGACGGGAAAAGAGAGGCTGGCAGAGCGGACGGCACAGGCGGAGGAGATTGTAAAAAAATACCTTCCGCCGGCGGAGGGGTTTCAGAAGACGGTGCTGGACGCCATGAATTACAGCGTAAATGCCGGGGGAAAGCGCCTTCGCCCGGTGATGATGAGAGAGTGCTACCGTCTGTTTGGCGGAAAGGGAGAAGAGATTGAACCGTTTATGGCTGCTATTGAGATGATACACACGTCATCTCTCATTCACGACGATCTGCCCTGTATGGACAATGATACCCTGAGAAGGGGAAAGCCCACAGTCTGGGTAAAGTACGGCTATGACATGGCGGTGCTGGCCGGGGACGGGCTGATGATTTATGCCTTTGAGACGGCTGCAAAAGCTCTGGCCATGGGGGCGGATCCGGCGAGGACGGCCCGGTGTATGGGAATTCTGGCGGAGAAAACCGGTATTTACGGGATGATCGGAGGCCAGACGGTGGACGTGGAGCTGACCAGCAAGCCCATTCCCAGGGAAAAACTGGATTTTATCTACCGCTTAAAGACAGGAGCTCTGCTGGAGGCGTCCTTTATGATTGGGGCGGTGCTGGCTGGAGCTTCCGGGGAAGAAGTAAAGAAGGTGGAGGAGATTGCCTCCCTGGTGGGCGTGGCGTTCCAGATTCAGGACGATATCCTGGATATGACGGAGAGCGAGGAAGTGCTGGGAAAACCGGCCCTCAGCGACGAGAAGAACAACAAGACCACTTATGTGACGCTGGAAGGTCTGGACAAGGCCCGGGCGGACGTGAAGGAAATTTCAAGGCGGGCGGTGAAGCTGCTCCGTTCCCTGGGAGGAGATCATGAATTTTTGGAAGAACTGATCAATATGCTGACGGACAGGAGAAACTGACTTCTGCCGTCAGGGAAAAGGTACATTGATATGATACTGGAACAATTACAGAATCCGGATGATATAAAGAAACTGAGCGGTGACGAGCTGAAGGAACTGGCTCAGGAGATCAGAGAATTTCTCATTGAGAAAATCAGCGTGACCGGCGGTCATCTGGCCTCCAATCTGGGAGTGGTGGAGCTGACTATCGCCCTGTTTCTGAGCTTTCAGCTGCCGGAGGACAAGATCATCTGGGATGTGGGCCACCAGGCCTACACCCATAAAATCCTGAGCGGGCGGCGGGAGATGTTTGACGACCTGCGCCAGTACGGAGGAATCAGCGGTTTTCCAAAGAGAAAGGAGAGCCCTTACGACGCCTTTGACACCGGCCACAGCTCCACATCCATTTCCGCCGGGCTGGGAATGGCTCAGGGACGCGATATTCTGGGGCAGAATCACTATGTGGTGTCTGTCATCGGAGACGGCGCTCTCACCGGCGGCATGGCCTATGAGGCCCTGAACAACGCGGCGAGAATGAACCGGAATTTCATTATTGTCCTCAACGACAACAATATGTCCATCTCGGAAAATGTGGGAGGAATGTCCCGTTACCTCAACGGGATCCGCACTGGGGAAGGGTATAACGGCTTAAAGCGGATAGTCAACAGCAGTCTGGAAAAGCTGCCGGTGGTGGGAAAACCTCTCATTGACAAGATCACGAGGACGAAAAACGGCATCAAGCAGCTTGTGATTCCGGGAATGCTTTTTGAAAATATGGGAATCACCTATCTGGGGCCGGTAAACGGTCACGACATCCGCGCTTTGCAGAAGGTGTTCCGGGAAGCCAAGAAGCTGGATCACGCGGTTCTGGTTCACGTGCTGACAAAAAAAGGAAAAGGGTATGCTCCCGCGGAGAAAAATCCCGCCCGCTTCCACGGGGTCAGTCCCTTTGATGTGAAGACCGGAAAGCTGAAGGAAGAAAAGAAGTATCCGGACTACACAGATATTTTCGCGAAAAAAATCTGTCAGCTGGCGGAGAAGGATCCCAGGATTGTGGCGGTGACGGCGGCCATGCCGGACGGAACGGGACTGAAGGCGTTTTCCAGACGTTTTCCGGGCCGGTTTTTCGATGTGGGAATTGCAGAAGAGCACGCGGTGACCTCTGCGGCGGGAATGGCAGCCGCGGGGCTGAGGCCGGTGGTGGCTGTGTACTCCTCTTTTCTCCAGCGGGGGTATGACCAGGTGGTTCACGACGTGTGCATTCAGGATCTTCCGGTGCTGTTCTGCATTGACCGGGCCGGGCTGGTGGGGAGCGACGGAGAAACCCATCAGGGAATCTTTGATTACTCCTATCTGACCTCCGTGCCCAATATGAGCGTGATGGCTCCGAAAAATCTGTGGGAACTGCAGGATATGCTGGATTTTGCCGTGACTTACGACAGGCCCCTGGCAATTCGCTACCCGAGAGGGCAGGCCTACAGGGGACTGAGGGAGTTCCGTGCGCCTGTGGAGTACGGGAAAGGCGAAATGCTCTTTGAGGAGGAGGATTACGCCCTTCTGGCAGTGGGAAGCATGGTGAGCACGGCGGAGCACGTGAGAGAAAAATGGAAAGAGGCGGGGTTTTCCTGTTCTCTGGCCAACGGCCGCTTTGTGAAGCCTATTGATACGGAGCTGCTGGACCGGCTGGCAGAACGCCACGGAAAGCTGGTAACGCTGGAGGAGAATGTGCTCCAGGGCGGCTACGGGCTGGCGGTGACGGCCTATGTTCATGAGCATTATCCAGAGATAAAGGTGCTGAATATAGCCCTGCCGGACGCCTATGTGGAGCATGGAAACGTGTCCCTGCTGAGAGAGTGCCTGGGAATCGACAGCGATTCGGTGATCCGCAGGATGAGGCAGTTTTTTCTGGAAGAAGATACAGACGGGAACATGAGGAGAGACGGATGAAAGAGCGGTTAGACGTTTTAATGGTAAACCGGGGACTGGCCCAGTCCAGGGAAAAGGCGAAAGCCATTATCATGTCCGGCATTGTGTATGTGGACGGGCAGAAGGAGGACAAGGCGGGCAGTTCCTTTGAGGATACGGTAAAGATTGAGGTGCGGGGCCATACCCTGGCATATGTGAGCCGGGGGGGACTGAAGCTGGAAAAGGCCATGACTCATTTTGGCGTCCGGCTGGAAGGAAAGGTCTGCATGGATGTGGGGGCCTCCACCGGCGGCTTTACAGACTGTATGCTCCAGAAC
>DXBC01000165.1 GCA_019116745.1 Candidatus Lachnoclostridium stercorigallinarum | reverse complement strand
AGAAACTCCTTCAGACAGCTTAGCATCTCCTTCAGACTTCCGGTGTGGGCAGACAGGGGCGCACAGCTCAGGGCGTTTCCAAATCCCAGAAGGTGCATATGGCTGTCATTAAAGCCGCTGCACACAAAATTTCCCTGGAGATCCACCAGCTGATCTCCCGTCTCCGCCATTTTCACCGCCTCCTCATTGGAGCCGGCGTATACGAACACCCCGTCCTGTTCCACAAACGCTTCTCTTAAAGGCAGTTCTCCCGTATAAACCGCCCCGTTATAGTAAATGGTTCTCATTTCCCAATCTCCTTTCCTGTCTCCCCGTCCTCATAGAACAGTCTGACGTTCTTTTCCGTGTGCCCGATTCCCAGGTACCGGGCTTTATAATCCTTCAGCAGGGCAAAATACTGGTTGGACAGAATGAGAATCACCGCCACGTTGATAAATGTGGGAATGGCGGAGGTAATGTCCACCAGAGTCCAGATAAAGCCCTGATTGTTGGTCTTCACCAGATAAATGGTCCAGAGCAGTCCCGGCAGGGCGCGGACCGCGTAAAACACCTTCATTACCAGGGTCTTGAGAGGTCCCTCTTTTTTGTACAGATGCTCCAGAATCGCCAGATAGTAAGTAAACCAGCCTCCGGAGGTGGTCACGGTAAAGATCACCATGATCACTGCCAGCAGAATGCTGCCGATCATTCCAAAGGAGCTGGAAAACGCGGAAAGCGCCAGCGTGCCTCCGTCGGTGCCGTCAATCCAGCGTCCGCTCAAAATTACGGAGATAGCCGTGATGGAGCAGACCACAAAAGTGTCAAAAAATACCTCAAAAGATCCCCAAAGCCCCTGCTCCACCGGGTGTCGGGTCTTTGCGGAGGCGTGGATCATGGGAGAAGTTCCCCAGCCTGCCTCGTTGGAATACACGGAACGTGCCATTCCCACACGAATCATCTCGCTGACGGCACAGCCGGCAAATCCTCCCACTGCCGCCGTACCTGTAAAGGCGTTGGTAAAAATCTCCACGATCACCTCCGGCACCACGGTGATATTGGCCAGAATCATACCAATTCCCATGAGAATATAGAGGACACTCATAAAGGGAACCAGCTTGCTGAAGATGGAGGCAATACGCTTCGTGCCTCCTCCGGTAATCACGTAGGTCAGAATACTGAGGAGCACGCCCACCAGGATTACTCCCTCCACCCGGACTGCGCCAACAGTAAGATCCGGCAGGCGAAAAGCTCCCGACACCACCTGCGCTGCCGTCAGGTTGGAAGACGTCACAAAAAAAGTGGAGAAGATGCCGATGCCAAAGATTACCGCCGGGATCAGCCAGAGTTTTCCCCAGCCTCTCTCCTCTCCCAGGCCCCGCTCCATATAATAGGTAGGACCGCCGTAGTACTCGCCTTTTTCGTTCTCCCTGCGGTAGTAGCAGCCCAGGGTAACCTCCACCTGTTTCAAAATCATTCCCAGGCAGGCGGTAAGCCACATCCACACCACTGCGCCGGGACCTCCCGCAGCCACCGCCGTGGCCACGCCGGCGATATTGCCGAAGCCTACCGTTCCGCCAATGGCCGTGGAAATCGCCTCAAAAGCGCTGAGCATTCCCTTCTCATCGCTCCTGCTCTCTCTGCTTTCCTTGTGAAAGAGCTGTCCTCCTGTCCGCTTCATAATCCAGCCAAAGAAGCGGAACTGGAAAAATCCGGACCGCACCGTAAAATACAGGCCGGTCACAATCATCAGCACAATCAGCGGCAGCCCCCAGAGCACGCCGTCAAGCCAGTTCAGAAAGTTAATCATATCATTTCCTCCTCATTGTAATCGGCATGGGAGGCTTTCCCGTTCTCCAACGGCAGAGGACAATGTCACGGCACATAAAAAGCAGCGGTACAAAAAAATACCACTGCTTCATCGTACATATCCCATGAAGCAATAGCTCCTCCACCTTCAGGTGAGAGTGCACAGCCTGTTCGACTGTACCCCAACTGCAGTGCCTGCGGAAGACACCGGTTTCGGCGAAGCTCCCTTTCTCCGTCCTTCCCTGGCTTTCCGCAGCCTCCGGGCGGTTACTTATGAGATTCGCGCCTCTATTGCCGTTTTTCTGAGATAATCATATAAGGGCTTCGCCGATCTGTCAAGTACTTTTCCCTGCACATTCTCTTTCCCGCAGGTCAGGCCTTCTGTCTCCGGCCGGTTCTCATCCCTGCATATCCCAGGGCAGCCAGAGCGCCCAGCCCGTAAATCACAAAAGTACAGGCGAAGGGCAGCTTCACATGGGCGGAATAGATAAATCCCGCCGTGAGAGAGCCGGCAATGCTGCCCAGGGACTGGGTGGCATTGAAAAAGCCCATGACCAGATTCTTCTGCTCCGGCTTTGCTCTTCCCGCGATCATGCTCTGGAGCACGGGAACACTCACGGAGTACCCGGCATATACAATCACACTGAAAACGATAAACAGCGCCGTGCTGGAAGATACGGTCACTCCCAGGGCAGACAGAGCACAGGCAAGAACGATCACCACCAGAGAACGCCGCACCTTCGTCCGGTTGATGATCCAGATACACAGAGTCATATTGGCGGCAAAGGAAATCAGCCCCACCAGGGCCTTCACAATTCCGTTGTAAGAGCTGGTCAGTCCCATCTCGTCTTTCAGATAATAATTAAAGGCCTGATCAAAACCGGTGTTTCCGAAATTGGTCAGAATATTTACCGCAAACAGAAATACAAATGCCAGACTCATAAAATGGCGGCTGTCGATAAAGGCCTGAAACGGGTTGGCTTCCCTGGCCAGCTGTCCCGCAGAAACGCCTTTCAGGCTGGTATTTCCGTCCGGCAGGCAGATGAGATAAAACAGAACCGCCACGGCCATCAGAGTCGCCGCCTGGGCCAGAAAGGAAAGCCGCACGGAAATCTCTCCGAGAAAACCCCCGATCATGTAGCCGAAGGCGCTGGCCACGCTTTTGATGGTGGCGGTATAGGTGAGAAATTTTCCCTGATCTTCCGGCCGGGACACATTGACCACATAGGTGAGGAAGCTGACAAACACTCCGCCGGTAAACAGGCCGGCAAACATTCTGGCCAGAATGATCATCGGTTCCGTAGTGGCAAAGGCAAACCAGAGCTGGGCGATTCCATATCCGAAACAGCAGATCAGCAGAGAGGTTCTGGAGGAAATGTAGTTGTTGATCTTTCCCCAGAAGGGAGACAGCAAAAAATTGGTGAGCATCATGGCAGCCAGCGCCACCCCGAACATATAGTCGTGAAGATTCAGCTCCTGAATGACTGTGGGCGTCACCGGATGGGCAAAATTTGCCGCCAGATTAAAAATAATCATGACGAAAAAAAACGCAGCAAATCTGTTTTTGTAACTCATCTCTTCTTTTTCCTCCGTATGGTCCGTTTTTCTTTCCGTATA
>DXBC01000012.1 GCA_019116745.1 Candidatus Lachnoclostridium stercorigallinarum | reverse complement strand
TTCTGGCGATCTCCTCCGATTCCATGGGAAGCGGAGACGAGACGCTGGGCCGGCTGCTGATGAAAGGTTTCCTCTATGCCATGGTGGAACAGGAGGAACTGCCGGAAAAAATTCTGTTTTACAACACAGGCGTATTTCTGACCACGGAAGGCTCCGCTGTGCTGGACGTTCTGCGGGAAATGGAGCAGAGGGGAGTGGCCCTGCTCACCTGCCGCACCAGTCTGAATCACTTTGGCCGTCTGGGGAAACTTCAGGCAGGGGGCGCGGTCAGTATGTATGAGCTGGCTCAGTGTATGCTGCAGGCAGGGAGGCTTGTAAAGCTGTGACGGAAAAGAGGGAAACGGAAACCGTAGTGCACCAGTTTCCTCCGGTTTTTGACGATCGGTCCAGAGTACTGATTCTGGGAACCATGCCGTCCCCGAAATCCAGGGAGCAGGGATTTTATTACGGCCATCCCAGAAACCGGTTCTGGCCGGTCCTCTCCATGATTTTGGGAGAGCCCCTGCCGGAAACCATCAATGAAAAGCGGGATATGGCATTGAAACACGGCATCGCCGTGTGGGATGTGCTGGCCAGCTGCGAAATCCGGGGAGCCGATGATACCAGTATCCGCAATCCGGTTCCCAATGACATGTGCCTGATTTTAAGTCAGGCACCGATTCACGCGGTTTTTACCACCGGGACGAAAGCGACGGCTCTGTTTCGGAAATACTGTGAAAAAACTACGGGAATGTCCCCGATTCCTCTGCCGTCCACCAGCCCGGCAAACTGCCGTATTTCCCTGGAAGAGCTGGCGGCAGAGTACAGCAAAATTCTGGAATATCTGTGAAAAGGGGATGGCAGTATCCGGCAGAACTTCCGGAATCACGGCGGCTGTGTTGACAAAAAGGATGATCGGGAGTATAATTCTCCTCGATAATTCCTGGAAAATGACAGCTTGTAATACTTGAATATTGAGGAAAGATTACGAGGAGGAAAAAACTATGGCACCCAGAAAAGCAAGTGTGAAGACGGAAACTGCCGCAGCAGTGGAAGCTCCAAAGACAGCAGATAAAACACCGGCCGCAAAGACGGAGACCAAGACGGCTGCAAAAGCGGCGAAGGCTCCGGCGAAGAAGGCGGAAGCCAAAGTTCCGGCTGAGAAGAAAGCTCCGGTAAGAAGAACAGCGGCGAAAAAAGCAGAGCCGGCTGCAGAGGTAGTGATCGAGTTCGGCGGACGGCAGATCGATACTCAGGCAGTACTGGAGAACGCAAAGAAAGCGTTTGCGGAGAAGTACAAAGATGCAGAGTTAAAGAGCATTCATCTGTATATCAAGCCGGAAGAGTCTGTGGCCTACTATGTAGCCAATGACGGAATCGGCGATCCGGAAGATAAAGTAGAGTTTTAAGAGCGTGATGAGGGCCGCATATCGAAGAGGTATGCGGCTTTCTTTTACCGGGTGACACTCTTGTGGAGACGCCGCAGAAATATGGAACAGGCGGAGGCGAAGAAGATTTCCAGGGCGCTGGTCACCATTCCGCCGTCCCACAGCAAAGCCAGGGAGATGCCGGATATGGCCCAGAAACCTGTGAGAAAGCGCCTGGCCAGTTTGCTGTTTTCCCGGCGGCAGCGCAGCAGCAGAAGGAGCAGTCCTGTCATGAAAAGGACGGGGGAGAGAAAAGCGCAGTAAAAATGCAGCCTGGACCAGAACGGAAACTGTTCCGGAAGATAGGGCGTGAGAAGAGCCAGGCCCAGAATGATCCCTGCCGTCTTTGCCAGCAGGTCTGCGATTTTTGGGCCGGAGAGCCGGCGGGAGATGTCCCGAAACCACAGGGAGAAACAGAGGATCAGAACGGCTCCCCAGGACAGGAACAAAGCTCCCTGCCTGCCGCTGCTGCGGAGAATGGAAAAATTGGAGGTCATCCAGTCAGTGGTTCCGGCAAACCACACCGAGGCTGCCGGGATAAAACAATAGGCGAAAAAATCATAAATCATAAACAGTCTCCTTGAAAACAGATTCTTTCTGCTGTGGATTAGTATGCCCGCGGCGGGGAGAATCTGAAACTGGGGATTGTTTCCTGAAAAATAAGAAGATGGCGGAGAGGATAGGAATGACGGAATTTCCAGCAGAGTTTAACAAACGGATGGAAAAACTTTTAGGAGAAGAATACAGCCAGTTTGAGAAGAGCTGTCAGGAGGACCGGGTTCAGGGACTGCGGGTCAACCTGCTGAAAACGGACCGGGACAGCTTTGTCAAAAGGTTTGAAGGGTTTGGACTGCGTCAGGTTCCATGGGCGGAGGACGGCTTTTTTTACGATGGTGAGACAAGGCCGGGCAAGTCGCCTTTTCACGAGGCGGGAGCCTACTACATTCAGGAACCCAGCGCCATGGCTGTAGTATCGCTGCTGGAACCCATGCCCGGGGAGCGGATTCTGGATCTCTGCGCGGCCCCGGGAGGAAAGACCAGTCACGCTGCGTCCCGCATGGGAGGAAAGGGGATTCTGGTCAGCAATGAGATTCACCCTGCGAGGGCCAGAATCCTGTCCCAGAATGTGGAGAGGATGGGATGCCGGAACGGAGTGGTGACCAGCGCTTCCCCGGACGGCCTGGTTCCGTATTTTCCCGGATTTTTTGACCGCGTCATTGTGGACGCTCCCTGTTCCGGGGAGGGAATGTTCCGGAAGGATGAGGAGGCCAGGGCGCAGTGGAGTCCGGAAAATGTCAGAATCTGCGCCGAACGGCAGCAGGAAATTCTGGACTGTGCCGCATCCATGCTCCGGCCGGGAGGCAGGCTGGTTTATTCCACCTGTACCTTTGCCCCGGAGGAAGATGAGGGAGCCATAGACCGCTTTCTGGAAAGCCACAGGGACTTTTCCGTTGTAAGGGATAAAACTTTGCCGGGACTTTCCGCAGGCCGCCCGGAGTGGACGGCAGGAGGACGGCCGGAGCTGGCGTATACCCACCGGATCTGGCCTCACCTGGCGGAGGGAGAGGGACATTATCTGGCTCTTCTGGAAAAAGCGGGGGATGACCAGATTTGGGAGGAGAGCCGGAAAAAAGACAGACGGCGGACGGGAAACGGGCCGAAATATGTGAGAGACAAAGCTGTGCTTCGGGCGGCATCGGAAATGATAGGAGAGATCTGTCCGGGAGCGGAATGGCTGCGGGACCGGGAAGAATGGTTCCTTTTTGGGGATCAGCTGTATCTGCTTCCCGGAGAAATGCCGGATTTTTCCGGCCTGAAGGTATTGCGCCCGGGACTTCACGCGGCATCCCTCTGCCGCAACCGCCTGGAACCGGCTCACGCCCTGGCGGCGGCTCTGAAGGAAGAGGAGACCTCCCGGGTATGCCGCCTGACGGAGGAAGAGGCAAAGCGGTTTATTAACGGGGAAGCCATCCCTTTTTCCGGGGAAAAAGGATGGACTCTGGTGACCGTGGACGGATTTTCACTGGGGTGGGGAAAACAGGCGGGAGGTCTGCTGAAAAATCACTACCCGAAGGGCCTGCGCCGCCTGCTGTAATGGCGGGAGAGAAGGTTTCCGGGGACTTCCCGCCGCCCCATATTTTCACAGCAGAATAAAGCGCATATCATCGGGAAGGGGAGCTTCAAAATGAAGCTCCTTTTTTGTGATGGGATGAGTAAAGGCGAGACGGTGAGAGTGAAGGGCCTGCCGGTGAATGAGGGAGTAGTCCGGGCAGTACAGGAAATCTCCCGGCAACGGATGGCCGATGGAAGCCATGTGGACCCGGATTTGATGGGTGCGCCCTGTCTCCAGGCGCAGGCTCACCAGAGAGGCGTCCAGCCTCTCATTGTACAGAAGTCTCCGGTAGTGGGTGACGGCCTTCTCTCCCCGGACGGGATCCACCATTCTCTCGATGACAGAGCCTTCTTTTCGGGCGATGGGAGCGTCGATGGTGCCCCTCTCTTCCGTCTTTCCCAGAGCGACGGCAAGGTATTCCCGGCGGATCTGCCGGGCTGCGGCCATGGAAGAGAGCATGGAGGCGGAGAGCATATTCTTTGCCACAATAAGGAGTCCGGTGGTGTCCCGGTCCAGGCGGCTGACGGCCCGGTATACGAAGGGCCGGCCTTTCTGGCTGAAATACCAGGCCAGACCGTTGGCCAGAGTATTGCCGTGGTTTCCCTGGGACGGGTGGACGGGAACTCCGGCCGCCTTGTTTATCACCATCAGATCCCCGTCCTCGTAAATGATATCCAGATCCATACGAACCGGCTCCAGCGTCTGGGAGGAAATGTCCTCCGGAAGGGAAATAATCAGCCGGTCTCCGGCGGCCAGGCGATGGGAGGAGAATACGGGAATCCCGTTTACCGTAATTCCCTCCGGGGCGGTTTTCAGCCGGGAGAGCACATTTCTGGAGCAGCCCAGCTCCCTCAGATACTGTTCCGCCGTCAGTCCCGCGGCTTTGTCATCAATCAGATATTCCAGAATTCTCGTCATGGGACCCCTCCCTTTTTCTGCCCAGATGTTTATGTTTGGAGGCGGCGTGATCAACCAGGGCATCCTTTTTCAGGAAGCTGGCCCTCTTGACGCTGTCGGTGCCGAAACGGCTGCGGATGGCGTCCACCGCCTGTTCCATTTTCAGGCGCTTTTTGTCCTGCTCCGTTTCAAAAAGACTCATCTGTATAAACTCATGATCGGATATTTTTCCCGCGCGGATGCCGATGAGGCGGACCGGCGTGCCGTCCCAGAATTCCTTTAACAGGCGGCAGGCCTCTTCATAGATCACGGAGGTGGAGTCTGTGGGGAACTGGAGCAGTCCCTGGTGGGAGAAGGAGCGAAACTTCCAGTCCTTTAACTCCACGCATACCTGACCGCACAGAACCTGGTCTGCCCGCAGCCTGGCGCCCACAGTTTCTGACAGGGACAGCAGGACCTGCCTGGCTTCATCCATGTCAGACACGTCCCGGGACAGGGTGACCCGGTTGCCGTAGCCCTTGTTGGCGGCGGTGCGCTGTTCCACAGGCTCATTGTCAATGCCGTTGGCGTAGTCGCGGATGGTCCGGGCATACTTTTCCCCCAGCTGGGTCCGGAGAATACCGGGGTCGCAGTGGGCCAGATCTCCGATGGTGTGCAGACCGATGGCTTCCATTCTGGACTGGGCGGACCCGCCCACAAGAAACAGGTCCCGGATGGGCAGCGGCCACATCTTTCGGGGGATCTCGTCCCGAAACAGGGTGTGGGTCCGGTCCGGCTTCTGAAAATCCGAGGCCATTTTGGCCAGGAGCTTGTTGGGGGCGATGCCCACGTTCACCGTAAACCCCAGTTCCTCCCTCACCCGCCGGCGGATGCTGTCCGCCACCTGCACGGGCTCGCCGAAGAGGTGGATGGTCTCCGTCATATCCAGAAATGCCTCGTCTATGCTGAATTTTTCAATGTCGGGGGTGTAGTCCTCCAGCAGGTGAATGAGTTTTCGGGAATAGGCCACGTAGATCTCAAAATGGGAGGGAACTACCGTCAGTCCCGGGCATTTTAACAGGGCTTTGGCGATGGGTTCGCCGGTGGTCACGCCGAAGGCTTTGGCCGGCGTGGATTTTGCCAGCACAATGCCGTGGCGTTTGCTGGCATCTCCGCCTACGGCAGAGGGAATGGTGCGCAGATCCAGGGCATCCGGATCCTTTTTCAGCCGCTCCACCGATTCCCAGCTGAGAAAAGCGGAATTTACGTCAATATGAAAGATCAGCCGTTCTCTCTCCATATATACCACCTCCTGCCAAGTGCCCTCATTATACCAGAATGTATGTTCGGTTGCAAGAAAATTTGGGCAGGACTGCGGAGAATATTCCGGGAAGGGCCGGAATAGAATAAACAGAGTGCGGGGCAGGAGGCCGGCGGAATGAAAATACAGCATCTGAGAACCTTTGCGGCAGTGATCGCTGCCGTGCTGTGCCTGGAGAGCGGGACCGGTCTGACGGCCCTGGGAGAAGAGCAGAAGCCGGAGCTATATGCCCAGGCGGCTGTCCTTATGGACGGGGATTCCGGGCGGATTCTGTATGGAAAAAACGAGAGAGAACGGCGTCCCATGGCCAGCACCACAAAGATTATGACCTGCATTCTGGCTCTGGAGGAGGGGGAGGAAGGAGCAGTGGCGGAATTTTCTTCTCTGGCGGCATCCCAGCCGGAGGTGCATCTGGGAGCTCCGGCCGGAAGAAAATTTTATCTGAAGGATCTGCTCTATTCCCTGATGCTGGAGTCCCATAACGACACGGCGGTGGCGGTGGCGGAGTGTGTGGCCGGCACCGTGGAGGAATTTGTGGATAAAATGAACAGGAAAGCGGAAGAACTGGAATGTCGGGACACGTGGTTTGTGACGCCGAACGGACTGGACGGCTCCTCCCGGGATCGGGAGGGTGAGGAGAGAGTCCACTCCACCACGGCGGCAGATCTGGCCAGAATCATGAAATACTGCCTGTACGAGTCACCCGCCTGTGAGGAATTTATAAAGATTACCGGAACGGGAAGCTATTCCTTTTCCGATCTGGAAGGGAAAGGCTCCTATTCCTGTTCCAACCACAACGCCTTTCTGTCCATGATGGACGGGGCGCTGTCCGGAAAGACCGGATTTACAGGAGGAGCCGGTTATTCTTATGTAGGTGCCCTGGAGCGGGACGGGAAATCCTTTATTGTGGCGCTTCTGGGCTGCGGCTGGCCGCCTCACAGAGAATACAAATGGTCGGATACCAGGAAACTGATGGAGTACGGCCTGGAAAATTATGAATATGAAAATGTATGGCAGGAAAAGGGTTTTTCTCCCCTGCCGGTGGAAAACGGCGTTCCGGAGAGCGGAGATCTGAAGGAATCTGCCTTCGTGGAAATTTCTCTGGATCCGCGTATCCGGGACAGAAAACTGGAAATCCTGTTAAAAGAAGGGGAGCGGGTGTCTGTGAACTATGATGGAGTGAGGAGTCTGGATGCTCCGGTCCGCGAGGGAGACGAGGCGGGAAAGGTGA
>DXBC01000164.1 GCA_019116745.1 Candidatus Lachnoclostridium stercorigallinarum | reverse complement strand
AAACGGTTCCTCCGAACTCTCTTCTTCCTGCAGCGTTTCTTTCTGAAACAGTTCTTTCAGTTCCTCACCTTCCTGGTTCTTTTTCCTGGATTCCCACAGCTTCACAAACAGCTCCTCCTCATTTCCTTATTTTTATAGGTTTTAGCCTGATCCATGCCGGGCTGCGGCTTGGACCAGGCTTTGTCCTTCCATTTATTGTTAAAATTAATTATAAAAAAATATTGTGTTCGTTTTTTGTTGAAGCTGTGATTTTTCTGTGTCCGGATTATGAGCTTTCTGTGTTTTATATACTGCTTTCCGGACTGGCTGCAGCTTCCGCGGCCGTTCCGCCTGCGCGCCTGGGCTGCTGCTGGGTGATGCAATGGATATTGCCGCCTCCATAGACGATTTCCCGGGTATCTACCCCCACCACCTTCCGCTCCGGGAAGATGGCCTGAAGCTGGGAAAGAGCCAGCGCGTCATTTTCATCCCCATACTGAGGCACGATAACCCCTCCGTTTACCAGAAGGAAATTGGCGTAGGAGGCGATGCAGAGTTCGCCGGCCTTCCGGGGTTTTGCGGTTCCGGATACCTGGAGCTGAAAATTCTCTCCGATGCGTACCGGCCGCTTCGGACAGCAGAGCTTATGCACCTTCAGCCTGCGTCCCCTGGCGTCTGTCATGGTTTCCAGAGCCCGGTACGCCTTATGCGCCGCTTCATAAAAGGGATGATAAGGATTCTCCGTCCAGATGCAGACCACCTCGCCGGGCCGCGCGAAGCAGGCCACGTCATCCACATGGCCGTTCGTCTCCTCCGGATCAATCCCGTCCGGCAGCCAGAGCACTTTTTCCAGATTCAGATATTCCTTCAGCTTCTCTTCGATCTCCGTTTTCGTCAGGGACGGATTGCGTCCGGGGCTTAAAAGGCACATCTCCGTCGTCAGCGCCGTTCCCTCCCCGTCCACATGAAAGGAGCCGCCCTCCAGCACAAAGCCTTCCGTCCGGTAGGAGTCTGCCCCTGCCAGTTCACAGATCTTCTCTGCCGTCCGGTCGTCCTTATCCCAGGGGAAATAGAGACCGTCCACCAGGCCTCCCCAGGCATTGAAGGTCCAGTCGCAGGCCCTGAGGCCGCCTTTTCCGTCAACTAAAAAAGACGGGCCGACGTCTCTGGCCCATGCGTCGTCTGAGGAAAGCTCCAGCACTGCGATCTCCGGCGGGCACATGGCCCGGCAGTTCTCATACTGCCCGTCCGAAGCCAGCATGGTGACCGGTTCAAAGCGGGAAATGGCCTCTGCCACCTCCGCAAAGGCTCTCTGGGCAGGCAGGGCTCCGTTTCTCCAGACGTCCCCTCTCTCCGGCCAGATCATCCAGATTCGTTCCTGAGCCTCGTATTCTCCCGGCATCCGGTAGCCATCCTTTTTCGGTGTGGAATTCCAGATTCTTTTTGCCATTTTTTCTCCCTCTCTTTCTCTGACGCAGACGTCCCGGAACACAGTTCCTGTGCCCGGGACGCCCCTGTCACCTGATTTTTTTTGCTCAGCCTTCTCCGTGGGTCATGAGGATTCCGTACATTTCCGGCCTTCTGTCCCGGAATACGCCCCATTCTCTGCGCCGCAGGGCAGTCTGGTCCAGGTCAAAGGTATGGACCAGCAGCGTCTCCGTGGTTCTGTCCGCCTCTTCCACAATCCCGCCAGTCTCATCTGTAATAAAAGAAGAGCCGTAAAAAGTCATAGAGCTTTCCCCTTCTGTCTCCGTGCCGATCCGGTTGGACGCAAGCACGGGAACCAGATTGGCTGCCGCCTGTCCCTGCATGCAGCGCTGCCAGTGAGCCTTTGAGTCAATTCCCAGTGTGGGCTCCGAGCCGATGGCCGTGGGATAGCAGAGCAGTTCCGCTCCCAGAAGGGCCATGCTCCGGGCTGCCTCCGGAAACCACTGGTCCCAGCAGATTCCCACACCGATCCGCCCGTATCTGGTATTCCAGACACGAAAACCCGTATCCCCGGGCGTAAAATAAAATTTTTCCGCATAGGGCAGGCCGTCCGGTATATGGGTCTTTCGGTAAACGCCCAGGACGCTTCCGTCGGCGTCCAGGACAGCCACACTGTTGAACGCTGTATTTCCGTAGCGTTCAAAAAAACTGACCGGAATCACAGTCTCCGTCTCCTTTGCGAGGACGGAAAGCCGCTTCACGGCCGGGTTCTCGGAGAGCCGCCGGGCCAGATCCATATATGCAAAGTTCTGCGTCTGACAGAAATACTGCGTCTCAAACAGCTCCTGCAGAAGAATGATCTGAGCTCCCTGCTCCGCCGCCTGCCGGACCAGGTCTTCCGCTTTCTGCAGATTCTCTTCCCGGTCTTGGGAACAGCCCATCTGGGTCACTGCCGCCGTCACCTTTCTCATATTGTTTCCTCCTGATCCTTTGTCCCTGTCCGGGCATTCCGGGAACCGCCCGGATACTCCGGGAGCTGCCCGGCTTTTCAGCCCAGGCAGCTCTCAAAAATTTTTATAATATCCTCCGCGCCAAGATGAAAATAAGAACGCGCAGCGATGCCGCTGACCTCCACAGCCTTCTCTGCCATCTCCCGGAAATGCTCCCGGCCGATTCCCACTTCAGACAGGGTGGACGGAAGGCCGATCTTACGGAAAAAGCTTTCCGTGCAGCAGATTCCCTCTTCCGCCGCCTGGTAATCGTCCTCAGCCTCCACATCCCAGACCTGTCTCGCATAGAGCGCGAAACGGCCTGCGGTCCGGTCACAGAGCACGTACCGCATCCAGGCGGGCGTCAGAATCGCCAGTCCTGCTCCGTGAGTGATATCATAAAAGGCGCTGAGCTGATGCTCCATGGGATGACAGGACCAGGCCCCGCCCTTCCCTGCTGTCAGAATATGGTTAAGCCCCAGAGTGCTGGCCCACATCAGGTTCGCCCTGGCCTCGTAATTCTCCGGCTCCTCCAGCGCCACAGGACAGTAGCGGATGCAGGTCTTTAGAACCTCTTCGCTGAGCCGGTCCGTCAGCCAGGCTGTATCGCAGGGCTGGAAATACTGTTCCAGCACATGGGACATGATATCGGCAGTTCCGGCTGCCGTCTGCGCAGGCGGAAGGGTGTAAAGATATGTGGGATCGCAGATAGAAATCTTTGGATAGAGCACATCGGCTCCCATCTCCAGCTTCTCATTCGTCTCCTCATTGCTGATGACGGCGCCATTATTCATCTCAGAGCCTGTGGCACAGATCGTCAGCACCACGGCCAGAGGGAGTGCCTTCGTGATTTTGGTCCGGTCCAGCACCAGATCCCAGGGATCGTCCTCATAAAATGCTCCGCAGGCAATGTTTTTGGAGGCGTCGATGCAGCTGCCTCCGCCCACCGCCAGTATGACATCGATCTGCTCTTTTTTGCAGATCTCCACGCCCTTCCGCACAGAAGTGATCTTCGGATTCGGCTCGATGCCCGGAAGCTCAAAGATCTCAAACTCCTTCAGAAGCTCCTGCAGCCTGTCATAGAGGCCGGACCTTTTGACGCTTCCGCCTCCATACACCATCAGAATTCTTTTCCCGTATTTTTCAAGCTCCTCCGGCAGGCAGTCTGCCTGCCCCTTTCCAAAGCGGATATCCGTGGGAGCATAAAATCTGAAATTATTCATGAAAACCGCTCCTTTTTCTCTCATTTTCGCGGCCGGAGCCCTGTATTCTTCTATATCTTCGCGTGAAACCGGTCGTACCGCAGAGGACTTAAATCCACATCTGTGCTGCCGGTCCGAATCAGCTTCGCCAGCTGATCTCCCACCGCCGGCGAGATGCCAAAGCCATGGCCGGTAAAAGCGCAGGCTGCGTAAAGGCCGGGAATCTCATCCACGGCGCCCAGCACCGGCACCCCGTCCGCGCTCCGGTCGCTCCAGCCCGCCCAGGTCCGGACGATCTTGGCGTCCGCCAGTTCAGGAAAATATTTCATAATGCCACGGCAGATGCAGGGGGCCGTCCTGCTGCTGGTGACCGGCGTCCCGTTGTCCTTATAAAAGGGCTCCAGCCCGGAGGAACCGCCGAACACAAAGGAACCGTGCTTCGTCTGGTGGCCGTAAAAGTCCGCGTCCGCCGTGCCAAGCATCTGATCGAACATGGGGGCTTCTGCCTCAGTCACAAGGGCCTCCAGAAGAGAACCGTCCATAGGCACGTCGATGCCCACCGTTCCGAGAATCTCCCGGCTGTGAAGGCCGGCAGCCACCAGCACCTGTTCTCCCTCATATACGTTATTCGGCGTGATCACCTTTCTGATTTTTCCTTTTACTGTCCGAAGCTCCGTCACAGGCTCCCCGGTGATAAACCGCGCGCCCAGCCTGCGGGCCATCTTGTAGAAGCCAAGTGTCGTAGTCAGAGGATTGGCGTGGCCGTCCGTGGGACACCAGCTTGCCACGGTTACTTCATGGGAAAGATGGGGATTGATACGGCGCACCTCGTCGCCGTCAATCATGCGCACGTCCAGGCCGCAGGCTCTGGCCCGGTCCGCAAGGCCCTCCAGTATCTCTCTGTGCTTTTCCGTCTTCCCGAGACGCAGGTTTCCGTCCTGATGGTATTCACAGTCCGTCTCCAGCTCTTCCGACAAGTGGGGCCAGAGAGTCCGGATACCGTACATGGCCAGAGGAAGCTCCCGGGGGTCCCGGCCTGACTGGCGCACGCCGCCGCCGTTCCGGCTGGACCCGCCGTTTCCGATGTGGTCACTGCCCTCCAGCACAATCACGGAGGTCCCTTCCTTTGCCAGATAATAGGCTGTGGCGCAGCCGATGACTCCGCCGCCTATAATGATCACTTCCGCGCAGTTACTCATCCGCTCCATCCCCCTTTCCTTCCTTTGCAAATACCCGCATTTCTATGGGACGCACAGGCGCCCGGGACGTGGCAGGCTCCAGCTCTGCCGGGGATACCCCCAGCTCCCGGGCCACGATTCCCTTCACCAGCTTCGCGCAGGTCTGGCCCTGGCAGAGCCCCATACCAGTCCGCAGATACCGGCGGATCTCTGTCAGCGTAAACATTCCGTCATGGACCGCCTGGCGGATCTCTCCTTTGGTAATCTCCTCGCAGCGGCAGATGATCCGGTCGTCATCCGGCTGGGGAACCATGGGCCCCAAATCTTTTGATCTGTCATTTACCTGGTTCATGCACCCACCCCGCTTTCCGCAGCCCGGAAGAACCGGGCCTTCATGGCATATTCTTTCGGAATCCGCATGGTCAGAAGCCGGGTCTGGTCAAAGGCTTTGGCGGTCTTGACCTCCAGCACCTCCGCCTCGCAGACCGGCTCTCCGTTTCTTCCCAGAGCCGTGCCCTTTGCGCCCTTTTCCGGCGCCGGAAGGAATTCCCAGGGCAGCGTCACTGTGGCGGAAGTCTCGTCATAATCCTCGTTCAGCAGAAAAATCGCCTGCCCGGAGCAGGAGGCCACGCACATCCCGCAGCCGATACAGGGATGCTCCCCGTCCACCACCGGAAGAGAAGTAATCTTTTTCCCCACCTGAATGCAGCCCTTCGCGCAGGCGTCCTGGCAGGGATTGCAGGGAATGTTCTGAGAACACTCAATCACCGGATGAATCCCTTTGCGGCGCGTCACACCGGGATACTTTTCCACCTCTTCATCCAGAAGATATCCCTTACGCAGAAGATTCATGGAGATGTCCACGCCCTCCTCTGTCTTTTCCAGAAGCTTTCCCCTGTTCTCCGGGGCAAACATTCCCTGGCGGAGCTGAGACAGGGAAGCCCGGTACGCGCTGCCGGCCTCTTCCAGCTCTTCCTTTGTTATAAAACCAAGACGGCAGGCCGCTGCCGCCCCGGCGATCCGGCCTTCAATCATGGCCGAGCTGGCCTCCTCAATGCCGGACACATCTCCGGCCGCGAAGATTCCCGGCACACTGGTCTCCCCATAGGAATCGCAGACAGGCACCTGGCCGCCCTTTTTCGGATTGTCCTCCATCCGGCAGCCCGCCATCTTCAGAAGCTGGGACATAGGGGAAAGGCCCACTGCCAGACAGATGGTATCCACATCAAAATGCTTCTCGGTTCCGGGAATGAACTGGAATTTCTCATCTACCTGCGCAATCGTCACTCCGGTCACATGATCCTCTCCCTCTGCCTTCACAATCGTATGAGACAGATAGAAGGGCACGCCCGTCCGGGCCACCTTGGCCGCGTGGACGCCATAGCCGCCGATGCGGGGCGCCGCGTCTACAAGAGCAGCCACCTCACAACCGCACTGGAGAAGCTGAAAGCTGACCACCAGGCCCACGTTTCCGCTGCCCAGCATCAGAATCCGTTTTCCGGGGCGGACGCCGTGAAGATTCATCATGGTCTGGGCTGCGCCTGCGCCGATGACGCCCGGCAGGGTCCAGCCCTCAAAGGTCACCATGTTTTCTGAAGCGCCGGTGGCCGCGATGATGGCGTCCGCCTTATAGTGGCGGATCTCATCTCCCAGACGGACCACTGCCTCTTTATCCAGGTAAAGGCCGATCACCACCGCGTTCAGCACGACTTCCACGCCTGCCGCGTCGGCTTCCGCAAGAAGCTGGCGGCCGATGGTAAAGCCCCGAAGCTTTGCCTTATGCTCCCTGGAGCCGAAAAATTTATGAATCTGCTTGAACAGCTGGCCGCCCGGCTTCCCATTTTCATCAAATACCGCCACATGAAGCCCCCTCTTTGCCGCCTCGATTGCCGCGGAAAGACCGGAGGGTCCTGCCCCGATTACAATCAAATCATACCGTTTCATAAATCTCCCTTCCTTTCCGCCGCTTCCTGCTCCGCGAAAGGCTCTGCGCCCACGCCGTACTGGGTCTGCACCTTCATCCCCTCCTTAAGAGGCGTGATGCAGGTGCGGATATTTGGTTTTCCGTCCACAATCATGACGCAGTCCGTACAGCGCCCGATGGCGCAGAAGATTCCTCTGGGCTTATGCTCCTTCTTTGTATACCGGTGGACCATGACTCCCGCCGCCTTCAGGGCGGCAGCCACAGGCTCGCCCTCGTATCCGGTAAGCTCCTGCCCATTGTAGGTAAAGACCACCGGCCTTCCTTTCTCCGGTTCTCCCAGAATCGGATGCTGATCTATTCTTGCTTTCATTTCCGCTCTCTCCTCCCGGTTCCATATTCCGGCCCTGCTTTCGTTTCGGATTTTCGCTCCTGCCGCGGCATTTTTCCAGCCGCCCGCCTTTTCAGCACATATCAGGCCGGTCCCAGAGCTTCAGCTTTGTGCCGAGCCCAAGCCGCACCGCATTGTCATAGCAGACCTTGCCCCAGGCCACATCCTCTACAGGCATGCCGCCCACGGACATGACCAGGATCTGCTCCGGGCTTTCTCTTCCCGGACGGCGGCCATAGATAATATCACCCAGATCATATATCTCCTTTTTGTCCAGCTTTCCGTCGTGGGCCATGTCGGTAAATTTGGAACCGATGATATTGTTTGCTCCAAAGGAAGGGTAGGGGAATTCTTCCTCCCATGCCTCATAGAGCCGCATATTATCCACCACAAGCCTGCACTTCCGGGCCAGGAATTCATCCTCCATATCAAAGGCGCTTAAGCCCAGAATCAGCGCGCCCGGCTTCAGCCATTCTCCCTTCACAAAGGGATAGGTGGAAGGATCTGTGCCCCCTGTGTTGGTAAAGGCAATCACATCCGCGTCCTTTACCAGTTCCTCCACTGTATCCACAGCCTCGATTTCTGCGAACTGGGGATACGTCTCTCTCACATGAGCGGTAAACCGGTCCAGAGAAGCCCTGCCCCGTCCCTTCACCTTCAGTCTGCGAAGGTTCGGGCAGGCAGCCGTCAGGGCCGCAAGCGCCGTCCTTCCCATGACCCCGGGGCCGCAGATGGCGCAGACCTCTGAGTCCGGATTCGCCAGATATTTTGCCCCTACCCCGGGAATGGCTCCGGTCCGCATGGCGCTTAACAGGTTCGCGCTCATCAGGCACAGAGGCGCTCCCGTATCCTTGTCATTGAGCATCACCATCAAAATGGAACGGGGCAGCCCCAGGGCTTTGTTGGCCATATTGGAGCCGTACCATTTCATTCCCATCAGATCAAAGGGTCCGCCCAGGTAGGCCGGCATCGCCATAAATCTCCGGTCGTCTCCCTCATCCTTCGGCATGTTCGGAAAAGGCGAGGTCTTCGGGAAGGAAACCTGACAGCCATGAGAGTTGTGGTTTTCCCCTCCCATACAGTAGTCTCCCGCGTTCAGGCATTTGACAACCTCCTCCATGGCCTCGATACAGCCCTTCATGTCTTTTACACCGGCCCGTATCATATCTTCTTCATTTAAGTACAAAAATTCAATTCCGGGATATTCCATAAGGTTCTCCTCCTGTCCGTTCTGTCCTGTTTTTCTTATTTCATATAGGGCTCCTCCCACAGGTTCAGAACCGTTCCGAGCCCTTTTCTCCGGGCTTCCTGCCAGCACTCCCAGCCCCAGGAGAGATCCTCCAGCGGCATGCCTCCGATGCTGCACATAACCACCTCGTCGTCGGAGGTCCGGCCTTTTGCCTTTCCGTTTACCAGATCCGAAAGGCTTAGGACCTGGCTTCTCTCTGCCTGGCCGGTATTCACCAGATGGACGAAATGCATGCCCATGATGCACCATTCCCGCTTCTTTCCAAACTCATCCACCGGACCTCTGGCGATGAAATTGCTCATATATTTTTCATACATGCCGTAGTTATCCACCACCATCCGCGTGCCGAGAAGCTTTTCATACTCCTTCACGAAGAAGCTGCCCATGGAAAATACCGCAGCCCCCTTGTCGAACCAGTCCGGCTTGAATTCCTCCATCTCTGCCTTGGTCACGGATACCGCCTCGCTGACCACATCCGCCTCCCTGCAGGCCTCCTCCAGGGTGGAGCAGAGGATAATCTTCCTAATATGCGGATACTCCGCCTCGATGTATTCCTTCATGGCTCTGGCCGATCTGGATTCCGGCGTGCTGCCCTTAATCTTCACCGTGTCAATGCCGGGAAGGGCCTCCATATAGCAGCGGAACGCGCATTTGTTGATGACGCCCGGACCAATCAGAGAGAGTACCCGGGAATCCTTTTTCGCCAGGTACTCTGCCGCCAGGGCCGGCATGGCGCCGGTCCGCATGGCGCTTAAGAGATTGGCCGACATAACCGCCAGCGGCGCCCCGGTATCCACATCGGAAAGAGTTACCATAAGGATGGAGCGGGGCAGCCCCTTCTGCAGATTGCGGCTGTTGGAACCATAATATTTCTGCCCGGCCACATGATATTTTCCGCCCAGGTAGGCCGGCATGGCCATGAAACGCCGGTCCGGCCCGTCATCCAGCGGAAAGCCGGGAATATCGGATTTCGCCGGGAAATTCACCTGCAGGCCGTGCTCGTCGGCCCTCGGCCC
>DXBC01000163.1 GCA_019116745.1 Candidatus Lachnoclostridium stercorigallinarum | reverse complement strand
AAAAGCATCCATGGTTCCGCTTAAAATACCGCTGTAGATATTGGCCATCTCAATAGCCTGCTTATTCTCGGTGATTACGTCCTCAAGAAGATCCTCATCCTCCGGATATTTTTTGATTTTCTCGGTCTTTAAGAGCTTTTCCAGCACTACCTCATTGGCCCTCAGAGATGTGGTGAAATACACAAGGCTCTTTTCCAGCTCCAGCAGCTCGATCAGCTCCTGATTCTTCGTGGACTGATGGAGTTTTTTCTCAATTTCTCCGCTCTTCTTGTCGATAATTCTCAGATACTGCAGATACAGCTGCGCATTCTTGTAAAGAATCTGCAGAATAAATCTGGTCTTCATGTAAGTAAAGAAATTTCTCACGCGCCCGTCCATAAATGCGCTCAAAACCGCTGTGTCTTCCAGGCATACAGTGATGATCGCTTCCTCCGTGGTCACGATGCCCATGGGGATGGTCTCATACCAGTCCTTTCCATTTCTTTCCTCAATCAGGGGGATGTCTACCAGGATCAGGGTGTAGTCATCCTCCACTTCGATACGGGAGCGCTCTTCCTCATCCAGAGGGGCCCGCAGATCATCGGGATCGATGTGATACCGATCTGCAACCTCCAGAATCTCCGTAGCCGTCGGATCCGTCAGAGCGATCCAGCATCCTGTGCTGGCCTCATCCTGCTGATGAACGGCTCCCTCCTCCGTCTTAAAAATACGAATCATTTCTCTCTTCTCCTTTCGCCAGTGCAGCACCGGTCACCTGCACCGGGAAAGGCCGGATTAAAATCCGCTGTCCAGTGCAGGTTTCCGCTTTCGTCCTTCTTCAATTTCCGCGTGGTAACACGAGCCACTGTCCATAACCTGCCGCTGTCCTTTCTTCTTTTCTCTGCCGAAGTTTTCTTTCCATATTATAAAGGGAAAAGCCAAACTTCCGACGTATACCATTATAGTGACGGTTTTTTCTTTTGTCAACGGATGATAATCCGCTCTTTTCCTCTATTTTTCAATTTCTTTCTACTTTTTACGATATTTTAACACTCCTTACCAATTGTATTCTTTTTTGATTTATGTTAAACTGTACCCCGTACTTAAAGTTACGTCAACCACATATGTTTCATAGTACAAAGGAGGCAGGGATTTATCCCGCGTATATATGAAGGATTTACATAATACTCTCGGCATCGACATCGGTTCCACAACCGTGAAGATTGCCATCCTGGATCAGGAAAATCATATGCTGTTTGCCGACTATGAGCGGCATTTTGCCAACATTCAGGGCACTCTGGCCGGGCTTCTCAGAAAAGCCTTCAACAAACTGGGCTCCATCCGGCTGGCTCCCATGATCACCGGCTCCGGCGGACTGACCCTTTCCAAGCACCTGGAAGTTCCTTTTGTGCAGGAGGTTGTCAGCGTCGCCACTTCCCTTCAGGACTACGCTCCTCAGACGGACGTGGCCATTGAGCTGGGAGGCGAGGACGCCAAAATCATCTATTTCACCGGCGGAATTGATCAGAGAATGAACGGAATCTGCGCCGGAGGCACCGGTTCTTTCATCGACCAGATGGCCTCCCTCCTGCAGACAGACGCTGCCGGCTTAAACGAGTACGCAAAAAGCTACCGTACCATTTACCCTATCGCTGCCCGCTGCGGCGTATTTGCAAAATCGGATATTCAGCCGCTGATCAACGAGGGAGCTACCAGAGAAGATCTGGCTGCTTCTATTTTTCAGGCCGTAGTCAACCAGACCATCAGCGGCCTGGCCTGCGGCAAGCCCATCCGGGGAAATGTGGCCTTTCTGGGCGGCCCGCTCCACTTCCTTCCGGAGCTGAGAAATGCCTTTATCCGGACCCTTCATCTGACTCCGGAGCACATCATCGCCCCGGAGCATTCTCATCTGTTCGCCGCCATGGGCGCAGCCATGAACAGCGAGGGCGAGGCTGTCATCGGAATCGAAGAGCTTATCGACAAACTGGAACACGGCATCCAGATGGAATTTGAGGTAAAGCGAATGGAACCCCTCTTCGCCGACGAGGAGGAGTACCGGGAATTTACGGAGCGCCACAACGGTCACTGCGTGAAAAAGGCGGATCTGTCCACCTACGAGGGCAACTGCTACCTGGGCATTGACGCCGGCTCCACCACCACCAAAGTGGCTCTGGTAGGCGAGGACGGCAGCCTGCTCTACCGCTTCTATGACAACAACAACGGAAGTCCTCTGGCCACTGCCATCCGCGCCATGAAGGAGATCAGCGAACAGCTGCCGGAAAAGGCAAAGATCGTCTACTCCTGCTCTACCGGATACGGCGAGGCCCTGTTAAAAGCAGCGTTTATGCTGGATGAGGGCGAGGTGGAAACCATCTCCCACTACTATGCGGCCGCCTTCTTTGAGCCGGATGTGGACTGTATCCTGGACATCGGCGGACAGGATATGAAGTGCATCCGTATTAAAAACGGCACCGTGGACAGCGTACAGTTAAACGAGGCCTGCTCCTCCGGCTGCGGCTCCTTTATTGAGACTTTCGCCAAATCCTTAAACTACGATGTAAAGGATTTCGCCAAAGAAGCGCTCTTTGCCAGAAACCCCACAGACCTGGGTACCCGGTGCACCGTATTCATGAACTCCAACGTAAAGCAGGCGCAGAAGGAGGGGGCGTCCGTGGCGGATATTTCCGCCGGCCTGGCCTACTCCGTCATCAAAAACGCTCTGTTTAAGGTAATCAAGATCACTTCCGCCTCTGATCTGGGAAAACACGTGGTGGTTCAGGGCGGAACCTTCTACAACGACGCCGTGCTCCGCAGCTTTGAGAAGATTTCCGGCTGCAACGCGGTTCGGCCTGACATCGCCGGTATTATGGGCGCCTTCGGAGCCGCCCTCATCGCCAGAGAACGATACGACTCCGCAAAAGGAAGCACCATGCTTCCCATGGAGAAAATCCTTGGGCTGAAATACACCACCACCATCTCCCGCTGCAAAGGCTGCACCAACAACTGCGTGCTGACCATCAACCAGTTCGGCGGCGGCCGCCATTTCGTCAGCGGAAACCGCTGCGAGAGAGGCCTGGGAAAAGAGAAGGTTACCAGGGAAATTCCCAACCTGTTTGATTACAAATACAACAGAATGTTTGACTACGAGCCCCTGACGGCAGATGAGGCTCCCAGAGGCACCATCGGTATCCCGCGGGTGCTGAATATGTATGAAAACTATCCGTTCTGGGCCGTACTCTTCAAAGAGCTGGGATTCCGCACCGTGCTGTCTCCCAACTCCACGAAAAAGCTGTACGAACTGGGCATCGAGTCCATTCCCAGCGAATCGGAATGCTACCCGGCCAAACTGGTTCACGGCCACATTGCCTGGCTCATCGCCCAGGACATCAGGACCATTTTCTACCCCTGCATTCCCTACGAGCGGAATGAAACACCGGAAGCGGGCAATCACTACAACTGCCCCATGGTCACCTCCTATGCGGAGAATATCAAAAACAACGTGGAGGAAATCAAAGAAAAAAACATCCGCTTCCTGAACCCCTTCATGGCTTTTACCAACGAGGACGTGCTGTCGGAGCAGCTGACCGCATTCTTCCGGAAGGAATTTGACATTCCCGAGGCAGAGACAGCGTCGGCTGTAAAAAAAGCCTGGGCAGAACTTCTCCGGTCCCGGACAGACATGGAGAAAAAGGGTGAGGAAGTGATTGCCTGGTTAAAGGAAAACCACAGACAGGGCATTGTACTGGCAGGCCGTCCCTACCATGTGGATCCGGAGATCAATCACGGAATTCCTGAGCTGATCACCTCCTACGGCTTTGCCGTACTGACGGAGGACTCCATCTCCCACCTGGGAAATCCGGAGCGTCCTCTCATCGTCACCGATCAGTGGATGTACCACAGCCGTCTCTACCGGGCGGCGGAAGTGGTGAAAAACACCGATTTCCTGAACCTGATTCAGTTAAACTCCTTCGGCTGCGGCCTGGACGCCGTCACCACCGATCAGGTCAACGATATTCTCACCAGATCAGGAAAGATTTACACCGTTTTAAAGATCGACGAGGTAAACAACCTGGGGGCTGCCAGAATCCGTATCCGGTCCCTGATCGCGTCCCTGCGGCTGAAAAATCAGAAGCATGTGGAGCGGAAAGTGGTATCCAGCGCCTACAACCGGGTAATGTTCACCAAAGAGATGAAAAAGGATTACACCCTGCTGTGTCCCCAGATGTCCCCCATCCACTTTGAGCTGATCGAACCTGCAGTCCGATCTTTCGGCTACAATCTGGAGGTGCTTCAGAACGACGACAGAAACGCCGTGGATGTGGGCTTAAAATATGTAAACAACGACGCCTGCTACCCGTCCCTCATCGTCATCGGACAGATCATGGACGCCCTGCTGTCCGGAAAATACGACCTGGATCATACGGCAGTGCTCATGAGCCAGACCGGCGGCGGCTGCCGTGCTTCCAACTACATCGGATTTATCCGCCGGGCTCTGGAAAAAGCGGGAATGCCTCAGATTCCCGTAATTTCCGTCAACGCCAACGGCATGGAAACCAATCCGGGCTTTACCATCACTCCTGCTCTGCTCACCAAAGCCATGCAGGCGGTGGTGTACGGCGACGTTTTCATGCGGGTGCTTTATGCCACCAGGCCTTATGAGAAAGAACCCGGATCTGCCAATGCCCTTCATCAGAAATGGAAAGAGCGCTGCATCCGTTCTCTCTCCAAAAAGAATCCGGCCATGATGGAGTTTGCCAGAAACGTAAAAGGCATCATCCGGGATTTCGACAGCCTTCCCCGCCTGGATATCCAGAAGCCGAAGGTAGGCGTCGTGGGAGAAATTCTGGTGAAATTCTCTCCCCTGGCAAACAACCATATCATAGAGCTGCTGGAAGCCGAGGGAGCGGAAGCCGTGATGCCGGATCTCATGGATTTCCTGCTCTACTGCTTCTACAACAGCAATTTCAAGGCAGATCATCTGGGCGGAAAGCGCTCCACTGCCCGTCTGTGCAACCTGGGAATCTCCCTTCTGGAGTATTTCCGCAGAACGGCACGGAAAGAGTTTGAGGTCAGCCGTCATTTTACGCCCCAGGCCAGAATCAGCACTCTGGCTTCCATGGCCCAGGATTTCGTGTCCCTGGGCAATCAGACCGGCGAGGGATGGTTCCTCACCGGCGAGATGCTGGAACTGATCCACTCCGGTGTGGAAAACATCGTCTGCACCCAGCCCTTCGGCTGCCTGCCCAACCACATCGTGGGCAAAGGCGTGATCAAGGAGCTGCGTCAGCACTATCCGGGCGCCAACATCATCGCCGTGGACTATGATCCCGGCGCCAGCGAAGTAAACCAGTTAAACCGGATCAAACTAATGCTGGCCACTGCCCACAAGAATCTGAAAACTCAGCAGAATCCGGCCCCGTCGCCGGCCCAGTTTTCTGATTACACTGCGGCGGCAGAACATAAAAAGAAAGAGGAGATGGAGCACTGCGGTTAAACCGCGGCGCTCCGCCTCCTCTTTTTCGCTGTCCGGAATTTAGGCCGCCCGGACTTTTACGCAGTTCTGCCCCGGGCAGCCGTTTTTTCTCAATGGATGTCGCTGATGGGACGGGGCATCACATCATCGGGAATGGGCACATAGGTCTGCCCTTCCATTTCTTCGTCATATTCCTTTCTGGCCGCCTCGACCAGCGCCGGATCTTCCATCAGGCGGATGGCGGACAGGGCGATGATCTTTCCCGCATACAGCATTCCCTTGTGGGCTGTCTCAGACTTTCCCTGGGAAACCACCTGCCAGGAATGGCCGGGAGTGGCCGGGGCCCAGGTGGCCGTATTGAACTGGGCCGTAGGGGTCATCCAGCTCACATCGCCCACATCGGTGGAACCGCCCTTTCCGATGACCAGATGGATCTTTTCGTAGGGCACCACAAAATCATACAGGCGGTTCCCTTTGTTTTTCTTTAAGAAAGAAACATTTTCCGGAATCAGATGATCCCCGATCAAATCATCATAGCTCCGGTCCGATCCCGCCGGGGCCGTAGCCGTGTATTCCGCTGCCTTCTCGTATTCCCCTTCGGTATAGGAGGGAACTCCCACATCTTCCATGGCCTGATATAACACCTGTTCCAGCACCCGGTTGGACACCAGGTTGGCGCAGGATTTAATGAAAGTCTTTTCCACCTCTGTCTCCGTCATGAGAGCCGCTCCCTGAGCGATCTTGTCCACCCGTTTGTACAGTTCCAGGGCCTCTCCCACCTTCGGCGCACGGATCAGATAGATGGCTTTCGCCTCGCTCTGAACCACGTTGGGAGAGTAGCCGCCGGTGTCGATGATGGCGTAGTGAACTCTCGCCTTATCCAGCATATGCTCTCTCAGGAAATTAGTTCCCACATTCATCAGCTCCAGTCCGTCCAGAGCGCTTCTTCCCATCTCCGGGCAGCCCGCCGCATGGGCGCTGATTCCCTTAAAGCTGTAAAGCACCTGAAAATTGGCCAGGGAACTGTCCTTGCACACCGCGTTGACCGTGGACGGATGCCAGGTCAGGGCACAGTCCAGATCTTTAAAGGCTCCGCCTCTGGCCATAAAGGCCTTTCCGGATCCTCCCTCTTCTCCCGGACAGCCGTAATATATCACTGTGCCTTCATGGCCGTCTTCCAGATATTTTTTCACTGCCAGAGCAGCCGCAGCCGATCCCACACCCAGCAGATTGTGACCGCAGCCGTGGCCGTTGGCGCCGGGCGTCAGTGCCTCCTTCTCCGTCATTCCCGCTTTCTGGCTGAGGCCTGAAAGGGCGTCAAACTCGCCCAGAATGCCAATGCGGGGGCGTCCGTGCCCAAACTCCGCCGTAAAGGCCGTGTCCACCCCGTAGGCGCGCTCCGCAACGGCAAAGCCCTCCCCTCTCAGGAAGTCCGTCAGAGCCTTTACCGACTGGTGCTCGCTGAAAGCAGTCTCTGCAAACTCCCAGATATCGTCGCTTAATTTCTCCAGCTCTTCTTTTTTCCGGTCGATTTCTTCCAGATATGTATGCAGCGTTGTCTCGATCAATGCTTTTTCCTCCTTTTCCAGATCTCATCATAAGGAAAAAAGCATACAGGGAGCCTGTATCCTACTCCGTTGTATGCTTTCTGAACCTCGAATAGTTAAATTATAGAAACTTCAGCAGAAAATGTCAATTATTTTCTGAAGACTTTCCAGAAAGGCCGGCCCGGCCTCCCCGGGGCATTGTCACCGGTAAATGGGATACCGGTCGCAGATTTTTGTCACTTCCTCCCGGATGTAAGCCGCCTTCGCCTCAAAGTCGGTGGCCGCCAGCCAGATCAGTTCCGCGATTTTTTCCATGTCGCTCTCCACCAGTCCTCTCGTGGTCACGGCCGGTGTTCCGATGCGGACGCCGGAGGTGACAAAGGGGCTTCTGGGATCCCCGGGAACGGCATTTTTATTCAGGGTGATGTACACCTCGTCGCACCGGTTCTGC
>DXBC01000162.1 GCA_019116745.1 Candidatus Lachnoclostridium stercorigallinarum | reverse complement strand
AGCCGGGCCAGAGGCGTGATGGAATACTGGGGAAAGCTGCTGTGGAAGAATCGAGCCTTGGCCACGTTCCCCAGAGACATGATGGAAAGCTGCCGGTCGTCGCTCTTGGGCATCCGATTGGCGACCCATTTGATCGAATCTCTCATAATCCTCACCATACAAAATTTTTTAGTTTCACAAATTTTTTGTTAGATTTCATATTCATCATACCATAGTTCCTCCGGTTGTAAAGGGGTTTTCCGGATTCCACGTCATTTTTTCACAGCTGAAAATTCCCCTCTTGACAAATACCCCCTAGGGGTATATAGTGAGCCTCAGAAAGAATACCCCCGGAGGGTATCTCTCCGGCAGATTGGAGGTTTCTATGCGAGAAGAAAAATATGACATCTCCGGGATGCACTGCGCCGCGTGCAGCGCGTCCGTGGAGCGGGTCACCCGGAAGCTGCCCGGCGTGGAGCGCAGCGAGGTGAATCTCACCACCGGCATCATGACCATTGCATACGATGAAAGTCAATGCACCCAGGAGCAGATCGTGGCCAAGGTGGAGAAGGCGGGCTTCGGCGCCGCCCTGCACCTGGAGCACCCGGCCCCCGCCACGGTCCAGAATGCTGAGGATGCAGAGACCGCCGCCCTGAAGCGGCGGAAGATCGAGCTGATCGCGGCGGCAGTGTTCTCCGCGGTGCTGCTGTACGTGTCCATGGGGCAGATGCTGCCCTTCGGGCTGCCGCCCCTGCCCCTGCCGGACCTCTTCTCCATGCACACCCATCCCATGAACTTCGCGGTGCTGCAGCTGATCCTGACCATCCCGGTGCTGTACTTCGGCCGGAACTTCTTCCACGGGGGCTTCAAGTCCCTGTTCCACGGCAACCCCAACATGGACTCCCTGGTGGCCATCGGCTCCGGCTGCTCCTTTGCGTACAGCCTGGTGATGACCTTTCTGATCTCCGACGATCCCAGCTATGTCCACAACCTCTATTATGAGTCCGCCGCCGTGGTGCTGACTCTGGTGTCCCTGGGCAAGTTCCTGGAGAGCCGGAACATGCAGAAGACCAAGGGCGCCATCACCGCCCTGATGCAGCTGTCCCCGGACACCGCCATCCTGGCGGACACGGGGCGGGAGGTGCCTACCAGCCAACTGAAGGTGGGCGACGTGGTGCTGGTGAAGCCCGGCGCCCGGGTCCCGGCGGACGGCACCGTCACCCAGGGCGAGAGCAGCGTCAACGAGGCCATGCTCACCGGCGAAAGCCTGCCGGTGGAGAAGGCCGTGGGCAGCGAGGTCATCGGCGGCAGCGTCAATGAGAACGGCGTGCTGTACGTCCAGGTGACCCGTACCGGCGACGACTCCACCCTCTCCCGGATCATCCGGTTCGTGGAGGACGCCCAGGGTCGGAAGGCCCCCATCTCCAAGACCGCCGACAAAGTGGCCGGCGTGTTCGTGCCGGTGGTCATGGGCATCGCGCTGCTGGCGGCCGTCATCTGGGCCATTGCCGGGCAGCCCTTCTCCTTCGTGCTGCGGGTGTTCACCTCGGTGCTGGTCATCGCCTGCCCCTGCGCCCTGGGATTGGCAACCCCCACCGCCATTATGGTGGGCACAGGCCTGGGGGCCAAGCACGGCATTCTGATCCGCTCCGGCGAGATTCTGGAGATCACCCACAGCGTGGACACGGTGGTGCTGGACAAGACCGGCACCGTCACCGAGGGCACCCCCGCCGTGACGGAGGTCCTGCCCTATCAGTGCGAGGCCGACACGCTACTGTCCGCCGCCGCGGCGGTGGAGGCGGTGTCCGCCCATCCCCTGGCAAACGCCATCACCGCCTACGCCCAGGAGCATGGCTTCGGGGACACCGCCCGGCCGGAGAGCTTTGAGAACCTGTCCGGCCGGGGATTGAAGGCCGTGCTGGGCGGCGAGACCGTCCTGGCCGGCAACCGCCGCCTGCCGTGCCGCTTCCAATTTCCTCATATACACTGCCAACACAGCTGAGGCTCAGGATCTTGCCGGTCTCATCATCCAGAGACAGCTCCATCTGTACGCCGCTGTCTGCATACACTTCTCCAGTCCATACAATAAAGGAATTTTCACTCTCCACATCCATCATAAATACAGGTGTCATAGAAAATACCGAGTCCTCCAAATCCGCAGAAGGCACCGGAAGGCCCAGCTCCGACAGCGCGTCCAGCTCGCCTGCTATCCTGGCTCCAATGGTATCCGTACTGTAATTTCTGCCTTTAGCAAGAACCATGGAATTGGAAGAAGCTCTCTGCATCAGACGGATCTTTTCTACAATCGTAAGAACCGGCTGATCGGTAAGCTCCATCTGTGACACTTCTTCCTGCTCTACCCGGCCCAGCCGCTGCTCATCCCCAAAACGGAGCAGAACCCAGGGAAGGCCAAAGCCTGCCGCTGCCGCCAGAAACAGGATGATTCCCGCTTTGACATAAGATGACCTGAAATGTCTTTTCATACTCCCGCCTCCCCGCTCTTAAGAGGGCAGCCAGACCCGGGCCAGAGTTCCTTTCCCCTGAATACTCTGAAAGCTCAAGTCTCCCCCATGCTTTTTCACAATTTCCGCGCAGATGGAAAGTCCGAGTCCCGCGCCGCCCTGGCGCCTTGCCCGGGACTTGTCTACCATATAAAAAGCCTCTGTAATCCGGGAAAGCTCTTCTTCCGGCATTCCTTTCCCGGTATCCTGCACATAAAAGGAAAATCCCTGCTGTTCCGTACGTCCCAGCAGATACATCCGTCCGCCGTCTTCCATGGCCTTCCGTCCGTTATCCATCAGATTCAGAAGCACAGTCTTCATCAGATCCGGCTCCACCAGGATCTGTTTTTCTTCCACCAGCACCTGCAGCGCAATGCCGGCCTTTTCCAGGGCCGGCTTCAGAACGCCCTGTATCTCCTCCGCCAGCCACCGGGCATTCACACTCCGCTTTTGGAGCGCGCCGTGGCGGATTACCATCAGATCCAGAAGCTTAAAAGACAGAGCTTCCAGCCTCTTTCCTTCCCGGAAAATATAATTGGCGGCGGTGAAACGCTCCTCCTCGTCCATCTCTCTGGTCCGCAGCATATCCGCGTAGCCAATCATGGAAGTCAGCGGCGTCTTCAGCTCATGGGCAAAACTTCCGATAAAATCCTCCTGCCTGCGGGCCGCATCCTCAAGCTCCTTAAACTGTTTCTCCAGGTTGTCCGCCATATGGTTAAAATCCTCCGCCAGCTGGCCGATCTCATCTCCGGTCTCCACCTTTGCCCGCACTTCCAGATTTCCGCCCGCAATGCGGCGGGAGGCTCTGGACAGCCGTCCCAGAGGCCGGAGCAGCCAGACCGCGATCAGATAACAGCCAAGCCCCTGCAGAAGCAGAAGCCCCGCCATCCACCGCCGGTAAATTCCATACTGGGACTCTCGATCAGCAAAAAGCGCCGTCACATCACGGTCTGTCTCCAGGTAAAGCAGCGTTCCGTCTTCCATCAGAACCGTACTCACCGTCGCCAGGCCGAAGCCCTCTCCGGTCCGGACCATCATCCGTGCTCCCGTCTCGCCGGAAGCAGCAGAAAAAAGAACCTCCCGCTGGCTGTCCCTCAGGATCTCCTCCGCCCCGCTGTCGTAAAGCTCCCTTCCTTCCTGATTGTAAAGCTGAAAACGAAGTTCTGTTCCACTCATTCCCTCCTGCATGGCCTGGGCGGCGCGCCGCACATCCGTCTCGGGAAATCCGGAAGACCGGTCCTGAACCGTCGTGGTCCAGTAAGCGGCAAAGGAATACTGCAGCATCCGGTTTTCATCCGCCGCGCTCTTCACCTCTCTCTGAAAACTGGACTGAAACAGGGCTGATAAAAGCGCGTATCCCCCGATACCTACAATCAGCAGGCTGAAGGCCAGCACTGACACACAGATTTTCCAGGAAAATTTCATTTGCGTTCTCCCTCTCACAAGACCATTTCCGGCCTGACGCCGCAGGCCGGGCCGTTATCCTTCCAGGCGGTAGCCCACCTTATAAACGGTCACAATCTTATCCTCCCAGCCTACCTTTCTGCGCATGCGCTGCACATGCAGATCCACAGTCCGGCTGTCTCCCATATATTCCCCGCCCCAGATCCGCTCGTAGATCGTCTCCCGGTACAGAGCTATATTCTTGTTCCGCACAAACAGGAGCAGAAGTTCATATTCCTTCTTGGTAAGACCTATCGGCTCTCCGTTTTTCTTTACCGTATGGGAAGCTGTATCGATCACCAGATCCCCTTCCGTCAGAATCTGCTCCGTCTTGTGGTAACGACGCAGCACGGTCTCCACACGGGCCAGAAGCTCGATAATCTCAAAAGGCTTCGTCAGATAATCATCGGCTCCCAGGCGCAGTCCCTTCACCCGGTCTGTGACTGACGATTTCGCAGTCAGAAAAATCACCGGAATCTCCAGGGGCGCGATATAGCTCATCAGTTCATAGCCATCCACCTTCGGAAGCATCACATCCAGAAGAATCAAATCATAAGGGCCATTGTCCAGAGCATCCGCGGCCGCCATACCGTCATAGACACAGTCACAGGCATAGCCTGCCTTCTTTAGATTTACTGCGATCAGATTGGAAATCGCGTGCTCATCCTCAACTACCAGAATCCGTATCATAGTCTCCCCTCATCCGCTTTCCATCAGAATTTGTCCGCCAGCCCTCTACAGGACCGCCATGGACCCATCCTTATTCTGCATCCAAATTGTATCATATTTGCATCATGCACAAAAGGGATAAGACTTCATAAAATAGGTGTATAACAAGCGGCCCCTATCCGCGCCTGCCGCGGCAGCGCTGTCTGGGCGGCGGTGCCGGAACAGCGGACCGCAGACACAAAAAGGAGGCATTCCCATGAATCCACTGCTGAAGCTTTCCCATGTCAGCTTCTCCTATCACGAAGCAGAGGGCGAGACTCCGGCTCTTTCTGATATATCCTTTGACCTGGAGCCCGGTAAATTTCTGGCTGTGGTGGGACCCAGCGGCTGTGGCAAATCCACGCTTCTTTCCCTGATCTGCGGCCTTCTCACTCCGGAAGAGGGAACCATTTCTCTTTTTGGCCTCCCTTTTCAGGAAGCCAGAGCCCATATCGGCTACATGCTTCAGAGAGACCATCTCTTCGAATGGCGCACCGTCTACAGCAATGTGGTGCTTGGACTGGAAATACAGAAAAAAATGACGCCCGATCGTCTGCAGAAAGTAGACGCCATGCTGGATACCTACGGTCTCTCCGATTTTCGCAACGCCCGCCCCTCTCAGCTCTCCGGCGGCATGCGCCAGAGGGCCGCTCTGATCCGCACCCTGGCTCTGGAACCGGACCTGCTGCTTTTAGACGAACCCTTTTCCGCCCTGGATTATCAGACGCGGCTTTCCGTCTGCGACGATATCTATGAAATCATAAAAAGGGAAGATAAGACCGCGATCCTCGTCACCCACGACCTGTCGGAGGCTATCAGCGTCGCCGACCAGATTCTCGTACTCTCCCGCCGTCCCGGCCGGATACAGCGGGAAGTACCCATTCATTTTGAAATGGAAAAGCGGACTCCCATGCGCGCCCGGAGCGCGCCTGAATTTCAGGAATATTTCAATCTTATATGGAAGGAGCTGAATACCAATGGCTGAGCCCTCATCTGCCCAGAAGCGCTTTCTGAAAAAACGGCAGCAGAAACTGCGGACCGTCACTCTGGTCCGCATTCTGATTTTTCTGGTCTTTCTCATGCTTTGGGAAGCCAGCACCAGACTTGGCCTGATTGATGCCTTTATTTTCAGCAGTCCGGCGAGGGTGGCCGAAACCTTTCTTTCCATGGCCGCAGACGGATCTATCTTCCGGCATATCGGAATCACCCTTCTGGAAACCCTGTTAAGCTTTTTCCTGGTCTTTGCCGCAAGCATCCTGGCCGCGGTCCTGCTATGGATGAGCAGATCCCTCTCCCGCATCCTGGAGCCTTATCTGGTAGTCCTGAACAGCCTGCCGAAATCGGCTCTGGCCCCGCTTCTCATCGTATGGCTGGGAGCCAATATGCGGACTATCATCGTGGCAGGTATGTCCGTGGCCATATTCGGAAGCATTCTCACCGTCTACACCGGCTTTCTGGAAGTGGACCCGGAGAAAACCAAACTCATTTATACCCTGGGCGGCCGGAAAAGGGATGTGCTCACCAAAGTCATCCTGCCCGGTTCTGTGCCTATCTTTCTGAATACGATGAAAGTCAATATCGGCCTCTGCCTGGTGGGCGTCATCATCGGCGAATTCATCGGAAGCCGGGAAGGACTGGGCTATCTTATCATCTACGGGAGCCAGGTCTTCCAGCTGGATATGGTGCTGATGTCCATTGTAATTCTCTGCATCCTGGCCATGTGCCTGTATCAGTGCCTGAATCTGGCGGAAAAACTGTATCTGAAAAAAATCTGAAAAACTTACTTCCACTCCCCAGACGCCGGAGCCCCTGTCAACAGGTCCCTGCGTTTTCGGATGGGAAAACAGGAGATGCAAAAGCACCTCCTGAGATACATAACTCTTATCAGTCTGCCAGCTCTTACCGCTCTAAAAGGCCCGCAGCACCGCAAGAATGTAGGGCGCGCCAAACACATTCAGAGCTTTCGCCCCCATGACGGCCGCCGGATTTTCCTGAATTTTCTCCAGCGCCCGGCTGACTGTGGCCTTTGTAATGGTCTTGCTCCTCCGATCGATTACTATTTCCCCTCCCCGTATTTCGTAGGTAAAGGGAAGTCCCTTTGCTGTATAAAAGGTCTTATGCTGACGCTCTTCCATCCGCCGCCACAGCTCCTCCAGATCCCAGTCAAGCACCGGGCTTTCTTCCATGCTCTGCCCCATAGAACTCCTTTCCCGCCAGATAATTGATAAACTGCTGCGCCGTTCGTCCGGAGATACCGCCGTGGCTCATCTCCCACTTGTTCGCCTCCGCGCAGAGTTCCTGCTCCGACAGCGTAATTTCCGGATACCGTCTGGCAAGCTCCGTCACAATCCGGAAATATTCCTTCTGCGTCGGCTTGGAGAAGCTGATGGTCACGCCAAAACGGGCCACCAGGGAAAGCTTTTCCTGCATGGTATCCGAGCGGTGCATACCGTCATCCTGCTCCATGTCGCTGCGGTCGCTCCAGGTCTCCCGGATAATGTGGCGCCGGTTTGAGGTGGCATAAATCAGCACATTGTCGGGCTTCGTCTCCATACCGCCCTCAATCACAGCTTTCAGATATTTATACTCTATCTCAAATTCCTCAAAGGACAGGTCGTCCATATAAATAATAAAGCGGTAATTCCGGTTTTTAATCCGTGAAATCACTGCGGACAGATCCTGGAACTGGTGCTTGTAGATCTCGATCATCCGAAGCCCCTGATCGTAATATTCGTTCAGGATAGCCTTGATGCTGGTAGATTTTCCGGTACCGC
>DXBC01000161.1 GCA_019116745.1 Candidatus Lachnoclostridium stercorigallinarum | reverse complement strand
GCTCTTCTGCCGGTTCCGTCGGTTCCTCCACCGGAGTCGTCGGCTCTTCTGCCGGTTCCGTCGGTTCCTCCACCGGAGTCGTCGGCTCTTCTGCCGGAGTCGTCGGCTCTTCTGCCGGAGCTGTCGGCTCTTCTGCCGGTTCCGTCGGCTCCTCCACCGGAGTCGTCGGTTCCTCTGCCGGGGCTGTCGGCTCCTCCACCGGAGTCGTCGGCTCTTCTGCCGGTTCCGTCGGTTCCTCCACCGGGGCCGTCGGCTCCTCTTTAAGTTTCACTTCCTCTTCTTCCAAAGGCACATTTTGTTTGGCCGGAACAACAATGACTCTTCCCTGTTTATCATTTACAATAATTTGGGCGCTCTGATCCTCGACTGTGTCATTGATTAACAGAAAAATAAACCTGTCTGATTCGGCCGGTACATACTCTTCATCCGGCAATTGGCTTAACTGAACATATACCTGGATGTCCAAATTTCCGTCGCTGGAGACAGCTTCAGGAAGCTGATAAAGATTTCCATCCCCTACATTCAGCAGACTCTCAAAGGAAGCTTTATTTGCTCCTTCAAACGAAAAGTTATCTTCCACCTGCACCGCTGACTCAAATGCCTCTGAAATCCTGCTGCTTTCCAGCCTGATTTCCTGAACCGCTTTGCCATTCTCCGCCTCCGCCGCCATCACCGGGAACGTCGTCACTGTCCCGTTTAATACCATGCTGGCGCAAAGGAGTGCGGACAGTTTGCGGCGGTTTCCGCGGATCAGGCAATCCAGAAACCGGTTCTGATTCCTTTTCCTGCTCCGTCCTCTCTGCTTTAAATTATCCATAGTTTACTCCTCCTAAATTCCGCCTGTATTCCACCCCTGTATTCTGAGCCGGGGCATTACACGGCGGTGGCTCTTTTTTCCGATATGCAATTCTTTCTGCCCCGCCCCGTTCCGGCAGCATGCGCTGCAGGTTTTCCGTCATGACGATCCTGTACTTCCTCCTCTCCGACTTCATACTGCAGGCTGTTCAGCAGATGCTGTTGCTGCTGTTCAGCCATACGAGCCAACAGGCTGATAAGGGCGTTTATGCCATTACAAAAACAATTACATATCTTCTCTTTATTATGTTACATTTCCTGTGAAATTTCAATATCAAAATAGCCTGATTTTCCGTATTTTTCTCGAAAAATCAGGCTTCTCCCTCTGTTTTCCCCTCTGCGGCCCGTTTTGGCTTTCCCTGCAGGGAAAAATGAAGCCAAAAAACCTTCCGCCTCAGTTCTCCCGGCCGTACTCTCTGGCCATCTCCATAAAAATTTTCATGTTCTCCGTCAGATACTTGCTCTTATGCCAGACGATGTTCAGCCGCCGCCGGATGGGATTTTCCAGGGGGACCCGCGCCACCAGTCCGCTCTCCAGCGCCTCCTCCACCATCATAAACGGCAGAACCGATACCCCCAGCCCTTCCGCCACCCCCCGGACGATGGCCTGACTGCTGGCGCTCTCCCAGGCGGGACGAATCTGAAGCTGAAGGATGGAAAAACAGGCGTCCATGGTTTCCCGCACGGCGCTCCCCTTCTCCCGCATAAGAAGAGGGTACCCCGCCAGTTCTGTCAGGCTGACCTGGTCCCGTCCCGCCAGGGGATGGTCTGGGGCGGCAATGGCGCACAGACTGTCATCCATAAACGCCTCCGCCAGAATATCCGGCTGCTCCGGCGTGTTTTCCACCAGTCCGATGTCCACTTCGTTGTGAATCAGCTTCTCCTCCACCGCCGCGGAGCTGCCCACCACTGCCTCCACTTTCAGATAAGGATACTGCTTCTGAAACCGCTTCACCAGCGCCGGCAGAATATGGGTTCCGATGGTGATGCTGGACCCTACCCGCAGAATGCCGATGGCGTCCCAGTTTCGGATTTTCTTTTCCATTTCATCAAACAGGCCCACAATGTGGACGGCGTAGCCGTAAAATTCCTTTCCTCCTTCCGTGGGGGCGATGGTCCGCCCGATGCGGTCAAACAGGCAGATTCCGTAATACTCTTCCAGCTCCCGGATGGCCAGACTCACGGAAGGCTGCGCCAGATGAAGTTCTCTGGATGCCTTTGTCACACTTCTGTTCTGAAATACGGATACAAAAATTTTCAGATGTCTCAACGTCATGGTCTTCCTCCCAAACCAGGTTTTTATTTATAATAAATTCATTATATATTTTATATAATAATACTATTTTACCTATAAATCAATTCCGGATATAATAGGCTCCGGGAGGTAAGGAAACATATGGAAAACAAAAAAAATGTATTAATGAAATTATTTTTCTCCACTCTGTATCTCAGCGCTTTCACCTTTGGAGGCGGCTACGTGATCGTAACCCTGATGCAGAGAAAATTTGTGGATCAGTATCACTGGATTGACAAGGACGAGATGCTGGATCTGGTGGCTATCGCCCAGTCCGCGCCCGGCGCCATCGCCGTAAACGGGGCCATTGTGGTGGGCTACAAGCTGGCCGGCATTATCGGAGCCATCGTGGCCATCATCGCCACCGTTCTTCCGCCCTTTGTAGTAATTTCCATGATCTCTTTCATCTACGCCATTATCCGGGACAACATCATTGTCAGCCAGATGCTGGAAGGAATGCAGGCCGGCGTAGGAGCCGTGATCATGGCTGTGGTTTTTGAAATGGCCAGAGGCATTCAATATGGAAAGAACCCGATGTCTGCGGTGATCCTCATCGGCGCTCTCATCGCCTGTCTCTGCGGCGTCAGCGTTATCTACGTGGTAATCGCCTGCATCATCATCGGACTGATCCGCACCTGCGCATTCGGGAAAAAGGAGGTTAAGGAAAAATGATTTATCTGCAGCTGTTTCTCAGTTTCCTTCAAATCGGACTTTTCAGCTTTGGCGGCGGCTATGCGGCCATGCCCCTGATCCAGGAGCAGGTGACGGAACTCCACCACTGGCTGAGCATGACGGAATTTACGGATCTGATCACCATTTCCCAGATGACCCCCGGTCCCATTGCCGTCAATGGAGCCACCTTTATCGGCATTAAAATGGCGGGAATTTCCGGCGCTCTTGTGGCCACTTTCGGCTGCATCCTGCCGTCCTGCATTATTGTAACCGTGCTGGCAAAGCTCTATTTAAAATACAGAAACATGACCGTTCTCCAGGGGATTCTCACCACCCTGCGCCCGGCTGTGGTGGCTATGATCGCCTCCGCCGGCATCTCCATTCTGATTACCGCATTCTGGGGAAGCGAATCTGCTATTTCCCTCTCCGGCACTCAGTGGAGCATGGTAGCCATTTTCATCGGCGCCCTGGTCCTTCTTCAGAAGACCAACCTGAATCCCATTCTGGTCATGGCCCTGGCGGGAGTGGCCAAAACCATTCTTCACCTGGCATTCGGCCTTTGACAGAAAAGCCTTAACCGGAAATATTTGACCTTCAGCCGGAAGCATTCGGCTTCCGGCTAAAAATAAAACACGCCGCGGCGTTTCTGAACTCCCAGGATCCAAACCGGATGTTCAGCCGCCTCAGCGTGTTTTTGTCTTTCTTTTTCCTTTCCACTCTCCTTCAGCAGCTCAGATCAGGCATCTGGCAAAAGCCCTGGCCTGTTCCTCCAGAAGCTCCGCCGTTCCGTCGATTCCCAGAATGCTGCTGTCCACAGTCACATCGTAGCCGTCCGCTTCCCCCCATTCCCGGCCTGCATAGTGGCTGTAATACTCCTGTCTCTGGCGGTCTACCTTTTCCACTGCGGTCCTGGCGTCTTCCCGGCTCATTCTGTTTCTCTCCATAATTCTCTGTATCCGCTTTTCCACAGGCGCCGTCACAAACACGGAAAACAGGTCTGTCCGGTCCTGCAGAACATAGTTGGCGCACCGGCCGATGATCACGCAGGGCCCCTGCTCCGCCAGTTCCCGGATAATCTGTGACTGGGTCTGAAACAGCAGTTCCCCCACAGGCCGTCCGCCGAAGCCGCTTTTGGTCTTCAGCAGCGTCGCCTGCACAGCACGTTCATTGTGAAGTTCCAGGATTCCTCTGTCAATCCCGCTCTTTTTGGAAGCCAGCTCCACCAGTTCCCTGTCATAAAACGGAATGTCCAGCCGTTTGGCCAGCCGCTTCCCAATCTCATGACCGCCGCTCCCGTAACGGCGGCCTACGGCAATAATCATGTGTTCCATAAACTCCGCCCCTTTCTGGCCGTCCCCAACTACAGGTTTCTATTTACAGTATACTGATTTTTTCCGGAAATTGCAAATATGTTTGTGCATAATATCCAAAAATAAGGATGAATCCGCCGATTTTCCGGCTTTCTGCTGCACCAGGAGTCAGTCAGATTTTTAAAAAGCGGTTTTCTTTTTCCAGGCTGATACCGTATAATAAAGTCATTGACAGGGAAGGAGTCGGAGGAAAGAGAAAATGGAAATCAGAAAATATCAGCAGTCAGACTGCAGAACTTTGGCAGAATTATTTTATCATACCGTCCATACCGTTAATACCAAAGATTATACAGAAGAGCAGGTGAACGCATGGGCAACCGGTCATGTGGATCTGAAACAGTGGGATCGGTCCTTTCAGGAAAATTATACTCTGATTGCCGTTGAAAACGGAATTATTGCAGGCTTTGGCGATATCGATAAAACCGGTTATCTTGATCACCTGTTTGTTCATGCAGATTATCAGGGAAAAGGGATCGCGACGGCTATCTGTGACCAGCTGGAACAGGCAGTTATGGGAAATATTACAACCCACGCTTCCATTACCGCAAAGCCATTTTTTGAAAAAAGAGGCTATAAAGTCGTAAAAGAGCAGCAGGTGGAAAGGCAGGGAGTTCTTCTCACTAACTTTGTTATGGAATTAGCACTCAACGCTTGACAGTGCTAACAATTCGTGGTATAGTACAGTCATCGATAAGAAAACTGAGACAGCCCCATGACGGCTGTTCCCGATAAAGGAGGATTTTCATTATGTTTATTCCGAGAAACAACTATGGCTTTGATTTATTTGATGACTTTTTCAACGACAGCTTCTGGACCGGTTCCCAGCCGGCTCAGACCAAAAAGGATACCGGCCTGATGCGCACAGATATTCTGGACGGCGGCTCCTGCTACTTTGTGGACATTGAGCTTCCCGGATACAGGAAAGAGGAAATTCAGGCAGAATTAAAAGACGGATATCTGACCATCTCCGCAGTTCACAGCGGCGACGGAGAGAAAGAGAAATCCTATGTCCGCAGAGAGCGCTACCACGGCTCCATGAGACGGACGTTCTATGTGGGCGAAGCACTCCGCCAGGAAGACATCCGGGCATCCTTTGAAAACGGAGTTCTCCGTCTTGCCGTTCCCAAGGAAGTGCCGAAGCAGGAGGAGAAACCCAGATACATCAATATCGACTAAAATCCAAAGAGAAAGACCGCGCCGAAAAGGCGGAGCTGGATTTCCAGCCCCCTTTCCGGTGCGGTCTTTTAAAATCAGATCATCTCGCCGTAGTTTTCCGCCGCCTTCATAAACGGTCCCATCTCTTCCTCCAGCTCTTCCCGGATCTTTGCCAGATCTGCGTTTGCCAGCTTCTTTCCCCGTACCAGCACCCGGCCGTCCACCATCACCGTATCCACGTTGGAGGCGTTGGCAGAATATACCAGGGCAGAATAAGGATTGTAGCAGGGGAACATATTGACGGAATCGGTCTCCACGATCACCAGATCCGCTTTCTTTCCCTCTTCCACGGAGCCCAGTTCTTTCTCCATTCCCAGGGTTCTGGCTCCTCCCATGGTGCCCGTCTTTACAATATCCTCCGCCGGGAACAGCGTCCTGTCATGATATTCCGTTTTCTGGAAATTGGCAAAGAGTTTAAAGAGTGTGAAGAGGTCCAGCGTATTGCCGGAGGAGGCTCCGTCGGTGCCGAAGCCTACGGCAATGCCCTTTTTCTCCATGGCGGGAACGGGGGCCACTCCCCTGCCGCCCTTGGTGTTGGAGCCGATGCAGTGGGCCACGCTGACTCCGCTGCGGGCAAACAGCTCCATATCTCCCTCTGTCACATACACGCAGTGGGCCGCCACTGTCCGTCTGTCCAGCACGCCCAGATCCGCCAGAAATTCCACCGGCGTCTGATCATACTCTGTGCGGAACTTTTTCATCTCGTGCTCCATCTCACAGACGTGGATGGTGTAGAGCGTGTCATACTTTTCCGCCAGTTCAAAGGATTTTTTCAGCATCTCAGGGCTGAGGCTGTAGGTGGCGTGGGGAGCGATCAGGGGCTTCACCAGCCGGCTGTGCTTCCACTGGCGGATAAATTCCTCTCCGTATTCCAGTCCTCCGTAAGGCTCCGGACTGTCGCAGGTGAGCTGGCCGATGACCGTCTCGCCGAGAAATCCCCGCATTCCCAGTTCCTCGCAGGCTTTTGCCACCTCATCCTCAAAATAATACATATCCAGGAACGTGGTGACTCCCGCCAGCAGCATCTCGCAGATGCCGTACTTTGCCGCCCGGTACACCAGTTTTCTGGTCATGGCGTCATTTTCCAGCGGGAAAAGGAAACGGCGGAGCCGGTCGGCACAGTCGTCCCCCAGCGTGCGGAACGGCATCATGGATACGTGGCAGTGGGTATTGATCAGGCCGGGGAGCAGAATGCCTCCCTTTCCGTCGATCACATCGGCCCCTTCTTTCTCCCAGCTTTCCGCAGCCGCCCGGTCTCCCACCTTTTCGATCCGGTCGTCCTTTACCAGGACGCATCCGTCCTCGTACACCCTGTTTTCTGCGTCCATGGTCAGGACTTTTACATGTTCAATCAGTGTTTTCATATGTACCTCCCCCTTCTCAGATCAGATTTGCAATAAACGGCACCACAATCACCGTCATCAGCC